>JAQSWP010000293.1 GCA_029266575.1 Alphaproteobacteria bacterium
GCGCCATTCTACCCTCCTCATATATTCAGCAAATGTCCGCAGGCCCATTGTCCGAATTCGATCGCTGCCAGCCGAACACGTGGGCAATACTCGCCAGGCCGAAGGGTTGCGCCACCCCCTGCTGACGAAGTTCGCGTGCATCGCGCCGGCTAACGGGACGAGCGCTGATCGACTTGCGTCGCTCGGCCCCCGCTCTGCCCGCTCACATCCCCCCGAACGCCGCCGCCGCCGCCGCGCCATAGCCGCTTTGCGTACAGGTGGCGCCGAAGCGGTGCGTGCCCGCGATCTCGCGCCGCCAGCCCGCGAAGTGGCGGCTGGCGGCATCGCCTGAAGCGGTGCCGTCGATCAGTTCCATCACACCGCTGTCGGGCGTGAAACTCGCCGCACCCGCCGGACGCGGCAGCACGATGCCGCCGAAAATCAGGGACGGCGTGGCCGTCACGAGATTGCCGCCATAGATTGCCGTCGGCGGCGCTTCGCTGCCGAAAATCTCCTGCTCGAAAGTCTGGACCGTCGGCGCGGTGGTATCGACGCCCGCCAGGTTGACGATGCAGCACGCCAGGCTGTCGCAATCCAGCAGCTCGATGACAATGTCGTGCGTGCCGATCGCCGGATTGGCCAGAGCCCAGATCGAGGCTGCTGAGGGGCCGACCGGCGCGTGCTGCGAGAACGCATGGATGAGGGCGCCGCCCATCTCGACGCCGTTCCAGCTGACGGCAGTGACGGTATCGAGCCAGTTATTGGCGTTGCCGACATACAATGCCAGGCAATTGGCGTCCGCCGGCACGGTGTGCGTTATGGTGTAGCTGTTGGTGCCGGTGCTGCTGAGGAAGCTGGTGCTGCTGCCGGCCAGGCTCGGCGCCACCGGCATGCCGGCGCCGGTCCTGGCCAGGCCGGGCGAGACATAGAGCGGCATCAGCTTAACCGGCATTTCAGGCCGAAGCGCAACCGCTGGCCTTTGATCGACGATCCCACCTGCGTGATCTTGAACGCCAGCCGGTCGCCGGCATTGCCGGTCGTGGTGGTGAGCGTGCCGGCGCTGAGGGAATTGCTGCCGGCGGCGAATTGCGGCTTGGCGCTGCTGTAGAGGGTGGCGCCGTTCTTCTCGATATCGACGATCGCCGCCGCCCCCGTTGCCGCCGTCTCCAGATGCCCGACTTCGCCCTCGAACACCACGTTGCGCGTCAGCACCAGGGTGCCGTAGCTCTTCACCGCCAGATCCTCGCCATTGAGGCTGGCGTCGAAGCCGGCATTGAAGGGGATGTCGAACACCTTGGCGGCATTGCCCAGCTCGGCGACGCCGACGCTGCCATCGCTGATCTGGGCGGCGCCGACCGCGTCGAGCGCGGCAAGATTGCCCAGCGCCGGCCCCTGTTTCAGCAGATCGCCGCTGTCGCCGTCCCACAGCGCCACGGTGTTGCCCGTCACGCTGGCCGGCCCGTTGACGTCGCCGGAACCCGAACCCGACGCGCCCGCCGGACCTTGTGGGCCGGCGGCGCCCGTCGCCCCTGTCGCGCCGGCCGGACCCTGCGGCCCCGCCGGCCCGTCGCTGATCTGCTGGAAGCCGATCGTATCGATGCCGATGACGACGGGATCGGGCGACGACACCTTGTAGCGGAAATTGCTCTGCGTATTGCCTTCGTTGGCCACCAGCTGCGTGCCCTCGACCGCATCGCCCGAGCCGTTGAAATCGGCCGCCCGCTTCCAGGCCGACGGCGCCGCCAGCCAGATGCCGTTCAACCGCGCATCGGCCTGGTCCTTCACCAGCACGCGATCGCCCTCGTTGAGCGCCACGCCGTCGATGGTCTGCAGTCCCGACAATGTCAGATTGCCGGTGCTCGCCGCCCGCACCGGCGCCTTGATCGCCACCGTGCTCAGCGAGCCGCGCAAGCGGTCAACGGCCATGTCGATTGTCTCCTTGATCGCGGTTGGATTTCGCCGGCTGCCCGCGGCTGCAGCGGCGGCGCTGCGCGCCACGCTTTCCTTCGTCGAGCGACGCTTTCCTCGGCTTGGCCTGCCTCACCCGTATTTGCTGGCGAACGAAGACCCCGCATTGAGAACGCCTTCGATCCCCGACAGCGCCTGCATTCGCTTGCGCTGCCGCTCCTGCGCTTTCTCGAGTTTGGCCTGGTAGAGCAGATCCTGGGCGCGGCTCTCGCCTTCCCACAGCGCCATGCCCGCCTTGTTGTGCCTGTCCCGGTTCAATCCCGACAGCAGATCGGCGCCGCCCGTCGTTTCGCTGCCGCCGCCGCCGGATGCCGCCAGTCGCGCAACCGCCCGCGATTCTGCAAGTTCGCCATCGCGCGCCAGGCCGATGGCCCGGCGCTGCGCCACGGCGCGCTCGGTGTTGGCCTGGTGCCTGTAGTGCTTCTGGCTCGCCTTGCTGGCGGAGCTTTCGTATATCGACCCCAGAATGCTGGAGCCGGCGCTGACCACGGAACTTGCCGCCATCAGCGGAATCGCTATTGGGGCCATTGATAGACCTCTCCCTGTTCGCATCGGCCGATGCGCACCGCGCCGAGCCGCCGCAGCAATTCTTCGGATTGGGGATATCGCCGATCGGCGACGGCGATCGGCCGCGGCCGTGTGCGCTCGATCATCGCCTGCAGGCTCTTGATGCCGCGCAGCACCGCCATCGACTGGCGATAGGGCGCGAATTCCGGCCGGCTCTCGGAGAACGCTTCCGGCGCCGGCCGCGCGCGCGCGAGCCCGCCATAGGCAATACCCATCACGCCCATCACCTTGCCGTCGAGCAACGCGGCAAAGGCCTTTAGCGTCGCCGGCGGATCGCCGCCGTA
>JAQSWP010000294.1 GCA_029266575.1 Alphaproteobacteria bacterium
ATCCCCCGCAACACCTCCACCTCATCCGCCTCTGCCACCGGCTTGTCCCACCTGATGCGATGGAACCGCGGGAACCGCATCGCCAGTCCCGATTTGTGCCGCGTCGAGAGCTGCACGGCGTCGAACTCGACTTCGACCACAAGCTTGGGCGCCAGCACGCGCACCGGGCCGAAGCGGTCGATGGTGTTGTCGCGCACGAACTTGTCGAGCTTCTTCAATTCCTCGTCGGTGTAGCCGGAATAGGCCTTGCCCACCGGCACCAGCTCGCGGCCGGTGCCGTCGGCCGAGCGGTTGGCGCTTTCTTCGCCCGCATTGACCGGGCGCCAGCAGCCGAAGGTGAAATCGGAATAGAACGACGAGCGCTTGCCGTGGCCGCGCTGGGCGTACATCAGCACGCAATCGGCCGTCAGCGTGTCGCGCTTCCATTTGTACCAATGGCCCTTCACGCGGCCGGCGAGATAGGGGCTGTCCTTGCGCTTCAGCATCAGCCCCTCGATCGAGGCGGCGCGCGCGCTCTCGCGCAGGATTTGCAACTCGTCCCAAGCGGAGAAGTCGATGAGCGGCGAGAGATCGAAGCGCGGGCGCTTGTTTTTCTCCAGCCAGCGCATTAGCCGCTCGCGCCTTGCATCGAAGGGAAAGGCGCGCAAATCCTCGCCGTCCTCGAACAGAATGTCGTAGAGCCGCACATGGGCGGGGAAGTCCTGCAGCATCTTGGCGGTGACGTTCTTGCGGTTCAGCCGCTGCTGCAATTCGTTGAACGGCGCGATGCGCAAAGCGTCGGCCTCGCGATGGGCCACCAGCAATTCGCCGTCGAGCACGGCGGAGAAATCCATCTGATCGACGATGTCGGGAAAGGCGTTGGAGGCGTCTTCGCTGCCGCGCGAATAGAGCCGGCGCGTGTGGCCGTCGGAGGCGAGCTGGACCCGGATGCCGTCCCATTTCCATTCGGCGCGGAAATCCGCCGGGTCGAGATTTTCCAGCTCCTTCTCGTCCAGCGGATGCGCCAGCATCAGCGGCCGGAAAGCGAGCGCCGCCAGCGCATCGGGCCGCGCGGTCTTGCCGTCGATCCAGGCGAACAGCTCGGCATAGGGTGGAGTGAGCCCGTGCCAGATTTCCTCGACGTCCTCGATCGGCACGTTGCCGACGGCGGCGACGGCAGTCTTGGCCAGGCGCGCCGAGACGCCAACCCGCAGCGAGCCGGTGATGAGCTTCAGCAGCGCCCAGCGTTCGTTGGCGTTGAGCTGATCGAGCCAGCCGGTCAGCAGCGGCAGCGCCTCGCGCTTGGACGATTGTTGCAGGCCTTCGACCACGGCCGAGAGCGACAGATCGTTGCGGCGCGGTGCGTCCTTGGTCGCCTGCCAGACCAGCGCCAAGGTTTCGGCCAGATCGCCGACATAGTCGTAAGACAGCGCGAACAGAACATCGCCGGTCTGCTGCGCGCCGAGTTCACGCAACGTCGCTGACTTCACATTAGGCAGCGACAGGCTGCCGGTCAGCGCCGCCAGCGCGTAGCCGCGATCGGGATCGGGCGCCAGGCGCAGATAATCCTCGATCAGCCGCAGCTTGGCGTTGCGGCCGGGCTGGAAGGAGAGGCCGTCGAGCAGGCGGGCGAAATCCCTCACGTCTCTTCGTCCTCGCGCCCGACCAGCGACAGCGCCCGCGCCCGCCGGCCGGTGGCGGAGATGGCATGGATCAGCGCTTCCTCGCGGCCATGCGTGATCCATACTTCCGGCGCGTTGACGTCCTCGACGGTCTGCAACAGCTCGTCCCAATCGGCATGATCCGAAACGATCAGCGGCAATTCGGCGTTGCCTTGTCGTGCTCGCGCCCGCACGCGCATCCAGCCCGACGCCGCCACCGGCAGCGCTTCGGCAAAGCGCCGCGTCCAGCGATCGCCCAAAGCCGAAGGCGGGCACAGTACGATCTTGCCGGCGAGATCGTTGCTCTTGTCGACCTGCGACACCGGGATCGTCTCGCCCATCTCGATGCCTTGCGCGCGATAGGTGTCGGTCAGCGCCACCAGCGCGCCATGCAGATAGACCGGATCGTGATAGTCGGCAGCGCGCAGCAAGGTCAGCACGCGCTGGCACTTGCCCAACGCATAGACTCCGACCGTATGCGTGCGGTCGGGAAAGGTGCGCAGCGAGGCCAGTAGGCGGGCGATCTCGTCGCGGTCCGGCGGATGGCGGAAGACAGGCAGGCCAAACGTCGCTTCGGTGACGAAAACGTCGCAGTTCACCGGCTCGAAGGGCTGGCAGGTGCGATCGGGGCGGCGCTTGAAATCGCCCGAGACCACGGCGCGGCTGCCCTTGTATTCCAGCACCACCTGCGCGCTGCCCAATATATGGCCGGCCGGCACCAGCTTTACCGAGACCTCGCCCATCTTCAGCGAGTCCCCATATTCGATCGCCTGCAAAACGCCAGCACAGTCCGCGCCATAGCGCGTGCGCATGATGGCCAGCGTTCCCGGCGTCGCCAGCACGGACCCGTGGCCGGCGCGCGCGTGGTCGCCATGGCCATGCGTGATGATGGCCTTGTCCACCGGCCGCGACGGATCGATATGGAAGCCGCCGGGTTCGCAGTAGAGTCCGGCCGGCGTCGTCTTCAGCCAGGTCTGGGGATGGGGACCGCTCATTGACTTAATTCTACCTTGGAAACGGGGCGGTATTGGCCGCGTTAGGGAACTATCGATGGACGTGCCTGGTTCGCCGCTGCCGGAAATTTTTGCCCGCTGGTTCGCCGGCAAGGGCTGGCAGCCGCATGCGCACCAGCTCGATATGGTGCGCGC
>JAQSWP010000295.1 GCA_029266575.1 Alphaproteobacteria bacterium
GTTCCCTTCCAATGCCTACGTGTGCGGCGCGGAGGTGCCGGGTGGCTGCATCCTGATCGACGGCGGGCTCGACCCGCTGGCGATCGACGACGCTCTGCAGGAACTGGGCATGCATCCGCATCAGGTGTTCTGCACCCACGGGCATTTCGACCATGCCGGCGCAGCCGAGCATTTCCAGAAAAAGTATGGCGCGCAGGTGTTCCTGCACGGCGCCGACGTCAAGATTCTGAAGGCGTCGAATTTTCTCCTGATGGCTTTCAAGATCAGCGCGCGCGTGCGCCAGCCCGAGGTCACCACGGTCCAGGCGGGCCAGGTGATCGACGTAGCCGGCCACCCGCTGACCTTCCATGGCGCACCCGGACACACGCCCGGCTCCTGCCTGATCGAACTGGGTAGCGCCCTGTTCACGGGCGACACGATTTATTGCCGCGGCATCGGCCTGTCGCACTTGCCCGGCGAAGACCAGGACTTGCTGAAGCAGAGCATCCGCAATGTGTGGGGCCTGTTGACGGAAGACCGCACGATTTATCCCGGCCACGGTGGCTGCGCCAGCGGCGCGGCGGTGGCGGCCGGCAATCAGGCCTTGCTGGAGTTCCTTGGCATGCCTGTCACTGACGAAAAGGTAGTAGAGCGATGACGTTTGATTTTGGGGTGACGATAGCGGGCGTGGGCCACCACTTGCCAAGCCAGGTGGAAGACAACGAGACCCTGTGCCGCAACCTGGAGGTGACGCCGGAATGGATCCTGGAAAAGACCGGGATCAAGCGCCGCTACCTGGCGCTTCCGGAAGATAGCGCATCCGATTACGCTGCAAACGCGGCAAAACGCGCGCTCGAACAGGCCGGCATCCCCGCCAGCGAGGTCGACCTGATCGTGGTGTGCACCTTTTCGGGCGACTATATCTTCCCGCCGGTGTCGGCCAAGGTCCAGATGCTGATCGGCGCACCGCATGCGCAGATCTTCGACCTGCAGGCCAATTGCGCCGGCTTCGTGACCGGCCTGACCACGGCGTCCGACCGCATGCGCGTCGACCCCGATGTGCGCCACGCGCTGGTGATCGGCGTCGAAATGAACTCACGCTATATCGACCGCTCCGACGTCAACTCGTCGATCTACATGAGTGATGGCGCGGGGGCGGCGGTGCTGTCGCGCAGCCCGAAGGGCACCGGCATCATGAATTCGGCGTTCTTTACCGACAGCTCGAATTTCGAGGCGGTCCGCATGCGCGGCGGCGGCTCCAGCTTCCCGATCATGGGGCGCAACTTCCAGCCCGAGTCCGACACCATGGAAATGAATGGTATCGCCACCTGGAAGCAGGCCATCACTCACCTGCCGGGCGTGATCCGCAAGGCCTGCGCCAAGAGCGGCGTCGACCCGAAAGAAGTCGAATACCTGGTGTTCCACCAGGCGAACTTCAAGATGATCGAGTACATCGTCAAGAAGATGGGCTACGGCATGGAGCGCACCTTCACCAACGTCGAAGAGGTGGGCAACACCGGCGCTGCCTCGGTCGGCATCGCACTGAGCGAAGCGGTCGCAAAGGGCTGCATCAAGGACGGCCAGCTGGTGGTGCTTGCGGCCGTGGGCGCCGGCTTCAACTTCGGCGCATCGGTATGGCGCTGGCATATGCCGGCCAAACGGGAGGCCTGAGATGTTCACGGATTTTGACGCCATCGCCGTCGGCGATACCCAAACCCTGGTCAAGCGCATCACCGAAGCGGACGTACGCAAGTTCGTCGAGATGACCGGCGATGACAATCCCCTGCACGTCGACCGCGCCTATGCAGAATCGACCTCGTTCAAGGACATCGTCGTGCACGGCATGCTGGGCGCGTCGTTCATCTCGACCGTCATCGGCACCAAGCTGCCCGGCACCGGCGCACTGTGGGTGTCGCAGAACATCGAGTTCCTGCTGCCGGTGCGGCTGGGCGACGAACTGACGGTCAGCTGCACCGTATTGAAGAAGCACGAGCGCGAGCGCCTGCTGGAACTCGACACCCGTATCGTCAACCAGGACAAGCAGTTGGTCCTGACCGGTCAGGGTAAGGTCAAGGTGCTGGTCGCCGCCAAGCCGGAAGCGGCGCCGCTGTCGGATGAGCGGGCCCGGGTGGCGATCGTCACCGGCGGCGCCGGCGGGATCGGCAAGGCAATTTGCCTGCGCCTGGCGCAGGACGGTTTTAGTGTGGTGGTCAACTACCGTGGCCGCGCCGACCGCGCCGCCCACGTGGTCGATGAGATCAACGCGGCAGGCAAGGGCCGTGCAGTGGCGGTGCAGGCCGATATTTCGACCGAAGCGGGGGCCCAGGCGCTGTATCAGGCCGCCGTGCGCGCCTTCGGCGCCGTCGACGTCCTGGTTAACAATGCCTCGCCATCGATCAATCCGAAGGCGTTCGCCGCCACCAGCTGGGACGACATGCAACAGCAGCTGGACGTACAGATGAAGGGCGCCTTCCTGATGACCTCGGCCGTGGTGCCTGACATGGCGGCGCGCAAGTCGGGCCGCATCGTCAACATCACCTCGCAGGTGCTGGATGGCCAGCCATCGGTGGGCTGGACCGGCTATGCGGTCGCCAAGGGCGCGCTGGCCACGTTCTCGCGCTATATGGCGGCCGAACTTGGCCCGCAGGGGATCGCCGTGAACTGCGTGTCGCCGGGCATGTGCGAGACCACCCTGATCGGCGACATTCCCGAGAAAGCCCAGTTGATGATTGCGCGCCAGACGCCGATGCGACGCCTGGCCAAACCGTCCGACGTGGCGGCGGCGGTGGCTTATCTGGTGTC
>JAQSWP010000296.1 GCA_029266575.1 Alphaproteobacteria bacterium
GCATTGGTGCGACCATTGCACCATTTGATCTGGTGCAATCCTTCGAATTAACATCATCCTCCAAGAATCAATCGAGCGTCGTGGAGGAAACAATGCAGCGGATCGAACTGGGCTGGTTCATACCGACGCACAGCGACACCACCGCCTATGGCGATCCGTCGGCCACGGTGCCGTGCTCGATGGAGATGTTCGACCGGGTGACGCAAGCGGCGGAAGATGCCGGGTTCGAATATCTGCTGATTCCGGTCAACCAGCATTGCTGGGAAGCCTGGATCACCGGCGCCATGCTGGCCGCCCGCACCTGCACCATCAAGCCGCTGATCGCCGCCCGGCCGGGCTACATCAATCCCGTGCTGCTGGCCAAGATGGTCTCGACGTTCGACCAGCTCAGCGGCGGGCGCATCTGCATCAACCTGATCGCCGGCCTGAGCGACGAGCAATCGGCTGGCGAAGGGCTGCGCTACTCCAAGGAAGACCGCTACCTGCTGATGGAAGAGGAAGTCAGCATCCTCAAGGCGCTGTGGACCGCCACGGGACCGATCGACTTCAAAGGCAAGTTCTACGATCTCAAGAACGTCTCCATAACGCCGCGTCCGTTTCAGAAGCCCTATCCGAAATTCTATCTCGGCGGCGGCTCGCGCGAGGCATGGGAGATGTCCGCCAAGCATTCCGACGTGCATCTGTTCTGGGGCGATCACCCGGATAACGTCCGCACCCAGATCGGACAGATTCGCGAGATCGCGCGCAATTACGGGCGCGAGAAGGAAATCGGCTTCGGCATGCGCCTGCAAATCGTCTGCCGCGAAACCGAGAAGGAGGCCTGGGACGCGGCCGAACGGCTGATCGCCAGCGCCACGCCCGAGCTGCTGCAGAGGACTGCCACGCAATACGGCACGTCCGCCGCCAACCGTCGCATGCAGGAGCTGGCCAAGACGGACAACAGCCTGATCATCCCGCATCTGTGGACCGGCATCACCAAGGTGCGCGCCGGCGCCGGCGTGGCGATCGTCGGCAATCCCGAGCAATGCGCCGCCACCTTGCAGAAATTCATCGATGCCGGCTGCCACTCCTTCTGCCTCTCGGGCTATCTGCACGATGAGGAGGCCGAGCGTTTCGGCCGCATGGTCCTGCCGTTGCTGCGCGCGCGCAATCCCGACCGGATCGCGGCCTGAAAGCATAGACAGAGCAAGGCATTAGCCCGAAAGCTTGACTTCCAGGCGTTTGCCGTTATGTTGCGCGCCTCTTAGGGATTTACCCGGTTTTGCGCCGGGTTTTGCAGGGATTTCTGCCATGGCCAAGCCGACCACGGTGCTGATCAAAATGGTGTCGTCCGCCGACACCGGGTACTTCTACGTCACCAAGAAGAACCCGCGCACCAAGACCGAAAAGATGGAACTGAAGAAGTACGACCCGCGCGCGCGCAAGCACGTCGTCTTCAAGGAATCCAAGATCAAGTAAAGCGAGCCTCTCCTCGCCGAAAGAGCCGCCTCCGGGCGGCTTTTTTGTTGCGCGAACTATACCTTTGGCGCCGATGGTCACAGTGCGGTCACGTTACCGGCGACGTCGGACAATTACAGTCGGGTGCCGCGCGACGATGCATCGCCCGCCCGATCGCGCGTTGGCGAACGCACGGCGAAAACCACCGAGTGAGAGGTAAGTCTTGTCGCAATCGATCGACACCGAAGCGGCTGAATTCGCCGACGAGCGAGGTGCCGCTCTCGAACCCGCGCCAAGCAAGATCGCGGTCGCCACGCTATCGCTTGGCGTGATCGTGTGGGTTGTCGGCCATGTCGGCGTGATCGCTTTCCTTCTGGGCGTTGCGGGCGGCACCTATTCCGTCATCGCCGTCGCCGACCGGACAATATCCGACCGTAATTGGCGCATTGCCGCCGCCATCGCATTCGCCAGCGCGATGTTCGGCGCGCTGCTGGCGCTCAACGTGCTGGGCTTCGTCGGCAACCTCACTGGCAATCCCGAAAGCGAATCCCTGCGCAACCAATGGGTCATCAGCATCGGCATCGGGTTTTACACCTTGCAGATCATCGGCGTCGGCATCGACGTGATGCGCCGGCGCATCGCCCTGCCGCCGCTGCTCGATTATGTCTTCTACATTCTGTATTTGCCCAAATTCCTTTCCGGCCCCATCGAGCAGGCAACCTTCCTCGCCCGCGTGCGCGACTACCGCCTGCGCCTTTCCGACGCCAACTTGGCGGCCGGCATCCCCTGGCTGGTGCTGGGCATGTTCATGAAGTTCGGCGTCGCCGATTCGATCAGCCGTCTGGTCGATATCGACTACGTGCGCCCGCTGGGCGTCTTCGTCATGACGGCGCTGTTCGAGTTGCGCGTCTATTTCGACTGGGCCGGCTACAGCCTGATGGCCTATGGCGGCGCCTGGTGCCTGGGCCTGCCGGTTATGCTGAATTTCGCGCAACCGCTCTTTGCCCACAATCCCCAGGCGCTGTGGCAGCGCTGGCATATCAGCCTCGGCCGCTGGTTCCGCGAATACCTGTACCTGCCGCTGATGCACGGCATTACCTTCCCGATCCTGCTGTCGTTCCTCGCACCGATCGCGGTCTTCGCGATCTCCGCCATGTGGCACGGCGTGTCGTTCAACTTCATGCTGTGGGGCATCTTCCACGCCATCGCCTATCTGCTCTTCGTCAAGGTGCTCCGTCACTTGCCGACGCCCAAATTCCTCGGGGTGCTTGGCTTCATTTTTTTGCTGCTGGTCGGTCGCCTGCTATTCATGGACGACGATACCGGCCGGCTGCTGAGCA
>JAQSWP010000127.1 GCA_029266575.1 Alphaproteobacteria bacterium
GGCGCGGGACAGCGGCACGGGCTTGTCATCCAGCAAATGGTCGATGATCGCGTCTTCCCAGGAGGGATCGATGGGCGACATCGGATCCTGCGCCTTCAGCCGATGCTCAATCACCAGCCGCGCCATCAGCAGGCGGCGCGCGTCGCCGCCCTTGGCGCCGATTAGTGCGCCTTCGCTTGCCATCAGCGCCGCCGAAACGGCGTGATAGAGCGCGCTGGAGGCTGAGCGGCAGAGTTTTTCCTTCTTCGGATCGGCCGCCACGTCGCGGGCGAAACGGCCGGCGCGCTCGACCAGGCCGGCGAATTCGCCGCGCATCTGGCCCGGCAATCCACCGGCGCTCTTCAGCATGTCGTCGATGGCGCTGCCCAACGCTTTCTCAGCCCCGCTCTTGCCAACGGCGCGGGTGATGACGTCAAGCGCGTTGATGTTGGAGGTGCCCTCCCACAAGGTGCCGATCTGCGCATCGCGATAGAGGCGGGCGGAGACCCATTCCTCGATGTAGCCGACGCCGCCGCGCACCTCGAGCGCGTGGGAGGCGACGCGGATATTGTCGCGGCAGGCGCGGAACTTGAACAGCGGGGTCAGGATGCGCAGCAGGTTCTGCGCCTTGGCGTCGCCGTCATTGGAATCGCCCATGATCTTCGACGAATAGAGCGACATCGACAGCGCCTGCTCGGTCGGCAGCAATATCTTCATCAATTGCCGGCGCAGCAGCGGAAATTCGACGATGGCGCGGCCGAAGGCGCGGCGGTAGTTGGCCACCACCAGCGCCTCGTTGAGGCAGCGGCGCATCATCGAGGCGGCGCGCACGCCATGGCTGAGACGCGAGAGATTGACCTGGTCCATCATCTGCTTGAAGCCGTTATGCACGTCGCCCAGCAGATAGGCGGTAGCGCCTTCGAAGCGGATCTCGCCCGACGCCATCGATTTGGTGCCGAGCTTGTCCTTCAGCCGCACGATGCGATAGGCGTTGCGGCTGCCGTCTTCCAGATGCCGCGGCGTGGCGAACAGCGCCAGGCCCTTGGTGCCGGCGGGCGCGCCTTCGGGCCGCGCCAGCATCACCGCCACATCGGCATCGGCATGGCTGCAGAACCATTTGTCGCCAGTGATCGACCAGCGTTCGATGCCGTCGGCGCTTTTGCCCAGCGGCCTGGCGATGGTCTCGACCGCGCCGACGTCGGAGCCGCCCGCCTTCTCGGTCATGAACTGAGTGGCCTTCCACATGCTCGCCATGTCCTGCGACAGCAGGCGCGGCAACAGGTGGTTCTTCACCGCCTCGCTGCCATAGCGCTTGATGACGAAGTTCGACGTGTCGGACACCGAGATCGGGCACATCAGGCCGAACTCGGCCTGCACGAAAAGATAGGTGAAGAGATATTTGCCGACCGGCGGGATCGGATCGGGCCAGCCCAGCACGCCGCCGCGATGGGTCATGGCATGCATGCCGTAATCGCCAAAGGCGATCTGCTCCATGTCGCGATAGGCCGGATGGTATTCGATCCAGTCCTGGTCGCGGCCGAAGCGGTCGCGCGCATGCAGCACCGGCCCGTTCTTGTCGGCGATCGAGGCCAGCTCGTCGAGGCGGCCGCCGGCCAACTCGCCCAGCCGGTCGAAATACGGCTCGAGATGGGCGAGCAGCTTCTGCGGCATATAGAGCGGCAGCAGATCCTGCAGCGATTTGTCGGCGCGATAGAAATTCATGCCGCGGCAATCGGGCGCCACGTGATCGGAGCCGGTGCGTTTCTTGTCCTGGCTGGCGGCGACCCGCAAATTGGCCTGTGTCATGCTTTCCTCCTACCAGCCTTCGCGCAAAATCTTCTCGACATAGGACGGCACCACTTCGCTGGCCGGCCCGTAATGGCGTTCGGCGAACAGCGAATGGCCGTCCGACGGCTCCATGTTCAGCTCCACCGTATGCCCAACCCCGCCGATGCGCACCTGCTGCACGAAACCGGCGGCGGGATAGACCATGCCCGAGGTGCCGATCGACATGAACAGCCCGCAACGATCCAGCGCCTCGCCGATCTCGTCCATGTGCAGCGGAATCTCGCCGAACCACACGACATGCGGCCGCAACCCGCCTTTGCCCTGGCAGTTGGCGCAGACGCTTGCCGGCGACAGCTCCATCTCCGAATCGATGATGGTGTCGCAGTGCATGCAGCGGATCTTGCCGGCCTGGCCGTGCATGTGCAGCACTTTCCTGGAACCGCCTTCCTCATGCAGCAAGTCGATGTTCTGGGTCACCACGATCACCTCGCCCGGCCATTCCTGCTCCAGCCTGCCCAGCGCGTGGTGGGCGGCGTTGGCGCGGATATTGGCGCTGCGGAAGGAGGCGCGCCGTTCGTTGTAGAAATCCAGCACCTTCTGCGGATTGCGCTGGAAGGCCTGGATGGTGGCGACCTCTTCGATGTCGTACTTGCTCCATAGCCCGTCCTTGTCGCGGAAAGTGTCGATGCCGGACTCCTTGGAGATGCCGGCGCCGGTCAGCACCACGATAGTGTCGAGCGAGGTCGAAAGCCTGGGTCGGGCCATTGGCGGTAAGCGTTTCCTGCGCTGCTTTTGCCGCTATCATAGAGCTTTCGCGAGCCGGAGAAAGGGTGCGGCGTGGAGCGCAAGATCGGCGTGCTGTTCGTCTGCACCGGCAATATCTGCCGCTCGCCCACCGCCGAAGGCGTGCTGCGCCACCAGGCGAAACTGGCCGGGCTGCAGGACCGCCTGCTGATCGATTCCGCCGGCACGCACGGCTATCACATCGGCGATCCGCCCGACAAACGCAGCATTGCTGCCGCAAGACGGCGCGGTATCGATCTTTCGAGTCTGCGCGCACGACGTTTCATCCGGCAGGACTTCGAGAAGTTCGACTATGTGCTGGCGCTGGATCGCGGGCATTTCGATCTGCTGCGCGCCGATTGCCCGAAATCGCATGTTGCCCGGTTGTCGCTCTTTCTAAGTCATCTCGGCGAGAATTTGCACGACGTGCCTGATCCCTATTACGGCGGCAGCAAAGACTTCGAGCACGCGCTTGATCTGATCGAACGCGGCTGCGCAGCACTGCTGGCGTATATCCGGCGCGAACATTTTCCCGATCATGGATGAATTCAAGGCGCGGCTGAGGGCGGTGCTCGGCCACGAAGTGCGCTCGCTCAAGGCCGTGGGCGGCGGGCACGGCGCGACGGTCTGGCGCTGCGAATTGACCAATGGCGATGTCCTGGCGGTGAAGAGCGCCGAGCGTTTTCTGACCGGCGAAGGAAAGATGCTGCGCGATCTTGCCGGCAAGTCGCCGGTGCGGTTTCCCGCCGTGCATTTCAGCGACGACACGCTGCTGGTCAGCGAGTGGATCGACAATGACGGCTCGCCGCTGGACGAGCAGGGGCAGATCGAATTGGCCGAAGCGCTGAGGGCGCTGCACGGCAACACATCGGTCGATTACGGCTACGACTACGACGTCATGATCGGCGGCATGCCGCAGATCAACGAGCGCCAGCCCGACTGGCGCACCCTGTTTTTGCAGAAACGGCTGCTGAGCGCGGCCTTTTTGGCGCATCGGGCGGGCAACCTGCCGCTGGAAACCCTGCGCCAGGTCGAGCGCTTCGCCGCCACGCGCGGCGATCTCGTCCCCGAGCCGAAGCGGCCGGCGCTGCTGCATGGCGACCTGTGGCGGGGTAACGTGCTGAGCTTGCGCGGCAAGCCGGTGGCACTGATCGATCCGGCGATCTATTACGGCCATCCCGAGATGGATCTGGCCTTCAGCGAAATGTTCGGCGGTCTCGGCGCAGCGTTCCTCGAACATTACGGCATCGATCGGGGTTATCGCGAGCGCCGCGACATCTGGAATCTCTGGCCGCTGTTGGTGCACGCCTATCTGTTCGGCCATTCCTACGCCGCTTCGGCGGCGCGCATCCTGTCGCGTTATGTGTGATCGCTACTCCTCGAACACCTGCAGCGGGTATTCGGCCTCGACGCGATAGATCGGGCCATCCGGCCGCGTCACCGACGAATAAAGCGCGAAATGCTCGACCGCGAATGGTTCCGGGCGCAACAGGCTGTGCGAGGCCATGAACTGCGCCAGGTGATGGCCCGCTTCCTGCCGTCCTGAAAAGCGC
Organism: Alphaproteobacteria bacterium; assembly: GCA_029266575.1. GTDB lineage: Bacteria > Pseudomonadota > Alphaproteobacteria > Reyranellales > JAQSWP01 > JAQSWP01. The sequence continues at coordinate 4,104 of JAQSWP010000127.1, forward strand.
GCCAGGGTGATGTGCGGGTTGAACCGCCTGCGCTCGGCTGCGATGCCGGCGCGCGCCACCGCGCTTTCCACCCGGCGCTGCAATTGCTCAAGTGCGGGATTGCTCTCGACCGCGGCATAGAGCGCGCTGAGCCGCGCGCCATCGGCGAAATAGTTCACGCCCTTGATCGCAAGTTCGAAGCCGATGTCGTGGATGCGCCCCAGCTGATCGTCGATGTCGCGCGCGATGCCGTTATCGACCTCGCCGATGAAGCGCAGGGTGAGGTGGAAATTGTGCGGTTCGACCCAGCGCGCGCCGGGCACGCCGTTCTGCAGCCGCGCCAGTTCGGCGCGCTGCTCGGGCGGAACGGGAATGGCGACGAACAATCTCATGGTGGCGCGCCCTTATCTGGGACGCGTCGGTCGCCGGCCTTTACGGGCAGGGCGAGCCGGTGCGCTTGTAGATGTCCTCGATGCCGTTCAGCACCTCGTCGGATAGCTTCACGTCGATCGAGTCGATGTTGCTCTTCAGTTGCGCCACGCTGGTGGCGCCGATGATGGTGCTGGTGACGAAATCGCGACTGTTGACGAAAGCCAGCGCCATCTGACCGGGATCGATGCCATGCTTTTTCGCCAGCTCGACATAGGCGGCGATGGCCGGTTGGGCATGGGCGCCGGTATAGCGCTGGAAGCGGGTGAACAGGCTCAAGCGCGCGCCTTCGGGCTTGGCGCCGTTGAGGTATTTGCCGGTCAGGGTCGCCATGGCGAGCGGCGAATAGGCCAGCAAGCCGACCTGCTCGCGCATCGTCACTTCGGCGTTGCCGATCTCGAAGCTGCGATTGAGCAGGTTGTAGGCGTTCTGGATCGAGGCAATGCGGGGGAGGCCCTTGGTTTCGGCGGCGCGCAGGAATTTCATCTGGCCCCACGGCGTTTCGTTCGAGGTGCCGATATGGCGCACTTTGCCCGCTTTGATTGCGCCTTGCAGCGCTTCCAGCGTCTCTTCGATCGGCACGCCGCCATTGTCGTTGGCATCGTGCTTGTAGCCCAGCTGGCCGAAGGTGTTGGTGCGCCGGTCGGGCCAGTGCAGCTGATAGAGATCGACGTAATCGGTCTGCAATCGCTTGAGCGAACCGTCCAGCGCCTGGTTGATGTTCTTGGCATCGAGCCGCGGCCCGCCGCGCAGCCATTCGAAATCGCGCCCGCGCGCGGCGGCCTTGGTGGCCAGAATGATCTTGTCGCGGTCCTTGCGGCCTTTCAGCCAGGTGCCGATGCATTCCTCGGTGCGGCCATGCGTCTCTTTCCCCGGCGGCACCGGATACATCTCCGCCGCATCGATGAAATTGATGCCGCGCTCCAGCGCATAGTCGAGCTGCGCATGGGCGTCGGCTTCCGAGTTCTGCCGGCCCCAGGTCATGGTGCCGAGACAGATCAGGGAGACGTTCAGGCCGGTGCGGCCGAGCGGACGGAACTGCATGGGATTGGGTTTCCGGCGACGATGGGAAAAGGGGGCCCTGCTATAGCGCGGTCGCGCAGGCCAACGCAACCAGCCCTCAGCTTCCCGCCACCTGTTTCACCAACGCTTCGACCGCCGGCAGGATTTTCTGCACGATGATCTCCACGCCGGCGGCGGAGGGATGGATGCCGTCCTGCTGATTCAGTTTCGGGTCCATCGCCACGCCGTCGAGAAAGAACGGATAGAGCGGCACGCCGTGCTTTTGCGCCAGACGCGGATAGAGCGCATCGAATTTTTGCTGATACTCCCGGCCCCAGTTGGGCGGCGACAGCATGCCCGCCAGCAACACTTTAGCGCCCGCCGCCTTGGCGCGGCCGACGATGTCGTCGAGATTGGCTTCGGTCTGCGCCGGGTCCATGCCGCGCATGGCGTCGTTGGCGCCCAACTCGATGATGACGATCTGCGGCTTGTCGGCCAGGGTCCAGTCGAGCCGCGCCTTGCCGCCGGCCGAGGTGTCGCCCGAGACGCCGGCATTGATCAGGCGCACCTTGTGACCGCGCGCGATCAGCGCCGCTTCCAGACGGGCGGGAAAGGCCTGCGCCTCGGGCAGCCCGTACCCTGCCGTCAGGCTGTCGCCCAGCACCGCCACGCGGATGGCCGCGTCTTGTGCTTGCGCGGGAAAAGCGCCAAGTGAGACGGACCAGATCGCCGCCAGCAAGCTCAGCAGCGGCAGCAAGTGCATGCGAAATGGGCAGAAAATCGCGCGCCAGGGACGCGACAGGCGGGCTTCGGCCTTGCTTTGGCCAAAGTTTTCGGCTGCTCTCGGGGTCGATGCGAAAGGAATGGGGTTCATGATCCGCCTGCGTGACGTTCACCTACAGTTGGCGAGCGCGGCTGGCCCGGTCAATATCCTTCGCGGCATCGATCTCGCCATCGGCGCTGGCGAGACCGCCGCCATGGTGGGCCCCTCCGGCGCCGGCAAGTCGAGCCTGCTGATGATCATCGGCGGCCTGGAGCGCGCCACCCGCGGCGAAGTCGAGATCGCGGGCGCCGATCTGATGCGGCTGGACGAGGACGGGCTGGCCCGCTTCCGCCGCGACCGGGTCGGTATCGTGTTCCAGGGTTTCCATCTCATTCCGACCATGACGGCGCTGGAGAACGTGGCGCTGTCGCTGGAATTCGCCGATGCCGAGCGGCCGTTCGAGCGCGCCGCGGAAGCGCTGCGCCAGGTTGGGCTGGCGCATCGCACCGAACATTATCCGGCGCAATTGTCGGGCGGCGAGCAGCAGAGAGTCGCCGTGGCGCGCGCCTTCGTCGGCCGGCCGAACCTGCTGCTGGCCGACGAGCCCACCGGCAATCTCGACACCAATACAGGCCGCGCCATCATGGATCTGCTGTTCTCGCTGGTGGCCGGCACCGGCGCCACCTTGCTGTTGGTGACGCACGACGAGGCGCTGGCCAGGCGCTGCCAGCGCGTGATCCATATCGCCGACGGGCTGATCGCCAACGACACCGCCATCGCGGCCTGAGATGCGCGCAGCCCAAAGCCTGCTGGGAAGCTGGACGCTGGCGATCAGGCTGGCGCGGCGCGAATTGCGCGGCGGGCTGGGCGGCTTTCGCATCTTCATCGCCTGTCTGGCGCTGGGCGTGGCGGCCATCGCCGCCATCGGCTCGTTCTCGCGCGCCGTCGAGGAGGGCTTGCGCGCCGATGCCCGCATGCTGATGGGCGGCGATGTCGAATTGCGCCTGACGCATCGTTCCGCGAGCGAAGACCAGAAGGATTTTCTCGCCGGGCTGGGGCGCCTGACCGAGGTGCTGGAGATGCGCACCATGGCGCGTCCTGTGATTCGTAACGGCGGCGCGCCGGCGCTGGTGCAGCTCAAGGCGGTGGATGAGATCTATCCGCTTTATGGCGGATTGAAGCTCGATCCGTCGATGACAGCGAGCCGCGCGCTGGAGCGGCGCAACGGCGTCTACGGCGTGGCGCTGGAAGAGCTGGCGTTGCGCCGGCTGGGAGCCAAGATCGGCGACCGCATCGCCGTCGGCGACGGCCAGTTCGAAGTGCGCGCCGTCATCGCCCGCGAGCCCGATCGCGGCTTCAACGTCTTCTCCATCGGCCCGCGCCTGATGCTGGCGCGCGATGCCATGGCGACGACCGGATTGCTGCAGCCGGGCGCGCTGGTGAGCTACGAATACCGGCTGGCGTTGCTGCCCAATGCCAATTATCGCGCCGCTATCGATGCCATCAATCTGCGCTTTCCCAGCGCCGGTTGGCGGGTGCGCGGACTGGACGAGGCGGGCGGCGGCTTACGCACCTGGATCGACCGGCTGACGCTCTATCTCAGCCTGATCGGGCTGGCGGCGCTGCTGGTGGGTGGCGTCGGCATCGGCAATGCGGTCGACAGTTTCCTGATCGGCCGGCGGCGCACCATCGCCTCGCTCAAGAGCCAGGGCGCGCCCGCCGGGCTGATCTGGCGGCTCTATATGGCGCAGATCACCGTGCTGGCGGCGCTTGGCATCGCCATCGGCCTGGTGTTCGGCATCGGCCTGCCGTTCATCGCCAATGTGCTGATCGGCGATCGCCTGCCGGTCAGCGCCCGGGTCGATCTCTACTGGCAGCCGCTGGTCAGCGCCGGGCTGTTTGGATTCCTGGTGGCGCTGCTGTTCGCACTGTGGCCGCTGGCGCAGGCGCGCGCGGTGCCCGCCGCCACTTTGATGCGCGGCCTGTCGGCCACCGACAATGTCCGGCCGCGGCTGATCGATCTGCTGGCCATCGCCGCCGTCGGCATGGTGCTGGCCGTTCTGGTAGTGGCGACGGCGCCGCAGAAGATCGTGGCGCTGTGGTTCATCGTCGGCGCGCTGGGCGCCTTCATCGCCTTTCCCGCCCTTGGCCGGCTGGCCATGTTCATAGCCAAGCGTATTCGCCATCCCTCGCATCCGACCTTGCGTCTGGCGCTGGCCAATCTGCACCGCCCGGGCGCGGCGACGGTAACGGTGATGCTGTCGCTGGGGCTGGGACTGACGGTGCTGGTGGCCACGGCGCTGATCGAGAACAATTTGCAGCGCCAGGTGCAGCAGCGCCTGCCGCAGGACGCGCCGGCCTTCTTCTTCGTCGATATCCAGCCCGATCAGGTGCTGGCCTTCGACAACGCGGTGCGTGACGCGGGAGGCTACGGGCTGGAACGCACGCCGTCCTTGCGCGGGCGCATCAGCCGCATCGCCGGCCAGCCGGTGGCGCAGGTGGCGATTTCCCCCGATGCGCGCTGGGCTGTCGACAGCGATCGCGGGCTCACCTACGCGCCAACGCCGCCGCAAGGCTCGCGCATCGTGGCGGGCCAGTGGTGGCCGTCCGATTATCGCGGCACACCCTTGGTTTCGTTCGACGCCAATCTGGCGCGCGGCTTTGGCATCGGCATCGGCGATACCATCACCATCAACATTCTCGGCCGTGAGATCGAGGCGCGCATCGCCAATTTGCGCGCCATCGACTGGGCCACCCTGAACATGAACTTCACTTTCGTCTTCGCGCCCGGCGTGCTGGAAGCGGCACCCCAGACCTGGATCGCCACGGTGCGGGCCAAGCCGGAGGAAGAAGAGAAGGTCTATCGCGCCATCACCGAGCGCTTCTCCAACGTCACCGTCATTCGCGTCAAGGACGCGCTCGATACCGTCGCTGGCCTGCTGGCCAATATCGGCCTGGCGGCGCGGGTGGTGGGCGCGGTGTCCATCGCCACCGGCCTGATGGTGCTGGGCGGCGCCATGGCGGCGACGCAGCGGCGGCGGGTGCACGATACGGTGGTGATGAAGGTGCTGGGCGCCACGCGCCGGCGCATCCTGGAGGCCTTCATCTACGAGTTCACTGCCTTGGGCATCATCACAGCCATCGCCGCCATTCTGGTCGGCACCTTGGCGGCCTGGCTGGTCATCACCGAGGTGATGAATCTGCAGTGGGCGTTCCCGTTCTCGGTCGCCGTCATCACCGCTTTCGGGGCGGTAGCGCTGACTTTGGCACTGGGACTTGCCGGTACGCTCGGGGCGCTGCGCCAGCGGCCGCTGTCATTGCTGCGCAACGAATAGGCTAACCCGTTCCA
>JAQSWP010000297.1 GCA_029266575.1 Alphaproteobacteria bacterium
GCCGCCGATCGGCAGGATCAGCAGGAAGCCCAGCAACAGGGCGATGAAGGTCATCGCCCAGAAAGCCATGTGGTTTTCGGTGACGGCGAAATAGACGATCAGCGCCACCAGCGCGATGCCGAGCAGGGCGTTGAGCGGATGCTGGCCCTTGAAGATCAGCGGCGCGCCCGAGACCAGGCCCTGCAGCTTGGCGAAGGCGACCAGCGAACCGGTGAAGGTGATCGCGCCAATGGCGGTGCCCAGACCCATCTCGACCAGGTTGGAAGCGGGAATGCCGCCCGCGACGCCCAGCCCGAACGAGGCCGGCGCCAAGAGAGCGGCTGCCGCGACGAACACCGCCGCCAGGCCGACCAGCGAGTGGAAGGCGGCCACCAGCTGCGGCAGGGCCGTCATCTTGATGCGCAGCGCGATGAAGGTGCCGATAGCGCCGCCGATCAGGATGCCCGGCAGGATCAGGGTGAAATCCATCACGCCCGGCGTCAGGCAGGTGACGACGATGGCGATCACCATGCCGACGATGCCGTAGCGGTTGCCGCCGCGCGAGGTGTCGGGCGAGGACAGGCCGCGCAAGGCCATGATGAAACAGATGGCCGCGATCAGATAGCCGTAGGAGGCGAGTTCTTCGGTCATGTCCCCAATGCTCCTACTTCTTCGCCGGCGTCTTTTTCTTGAACATCGACAGCATGCGATGCGTCACCACGAAGCCGCCGAAGATGTTGATCGAGGCCAGCACCACGGCCAGGAAGCCCATGATCTTCGGCACGCCCCACTCGCCCAGCCCCGCCGCCAGCAGCGCGCCGACGATGATCACCGACGACACCGCGTTGGTGACGGCCATCAGCGGCGAATGCAGCGCCGGCGTGACGCGCCAGACCACGTAATAGCCGACGAAGCAGGCCAGCGCGAAGATCGTCAGCAGCGAGACGAAGGAATGGCCCGACTCGGCGCCGGCCAATACGGTCGGCATGATCTTGTCGAAGGTGAAGCTGCCGGTGGCGATCGCTTCGGAAACGGAAATCGGTTCGCTCATCGCTGCCTCCTCAAGCCTGCGCCGCGGCTGGCGCCAGTTGGGCATGCACAACCTTGCCGCCCTGCGTCACCAGCGTGCCTTTGACCACTTCGTCGGCCACGTCGATCTTCAGCGCTTTGGTTTCTTTTTCGACCATCGGCGTGATGAAGTTCAAAAGATTGCGGGCGAAGAGCGCGCTGGCGTCGGTAGCGATGCCGGCCGGCAGGTTGGCCGGGCCGATGATGCTGACGCCGTGCTTGACCACGGTCTTGCCGAATTCGCTCAAGGGGCAGTTGCCGCCCTGCTCCACCGCCATGTCGAGAATGACCGAGCCGGGCTTCATGCTGGCCACCATCTCTTCCGTCACCAGCACCGGCGCCTTGCGGCCGGGGATTAGTGCTGTGGTGATGACGATGTCCTGCTTGGCGATGGTCTCGGCGATCAGTGCCGCCTGCTTGGCCTGGTATTCCTTGCTCATTTCCTTGGCGTAGCCGCCCGAGGTTTCGGCGGCCTTGAATTCCTCGTCCTCGACGGCGATGAACTTGCCGCCCAGCGACTGCACCTGCTCCTTGGTCGCCGGCCGCACGTCGGTGGCCGAGACGATGGCGCCCAGCCGCTTGGCCGTGGCAATCGCCTGCAGGCCGGCAACGCCCACGCCCATGATCAGCGCGCGGGCGGGCGCAATGGTGCCAGCCGGCGTCATCATCATCGGAAAGGCGCGGCTGAAATGGCCGGCGGCGTCGACCACCGCCTTGTAGCCGGCCAGATTGGCCTGCGAAGAAAGAATGTCCATCGACTGCGCGCGGGTGATGCGCGGCAGCAATTCCATGGCGAAGGCGGTGACGTTTGCCTTGGCCAGCGCGTCGATCAGGTCGCGGTTGTAGAGCGCCCCCAGGCTGCACACCAGCGCCGTACCCGGTTTCAGCAGGGAAACCTCGTCGATGCCGCCTTCAGACGCCAGCAGCGGACGCTGCACCTTGAACACCAGATCGGCCTGGCCTAGCGCCGAAGCGGCATCCGGCGCGATGGTGGCGCCCGCCTGGGCATAGGCCTCGTCGGTGAAGGCGGCAGTCAGGCCGGCTCCCGTTTCGACGATCAGTTCGAAGCCCAACGCGGAAAGTTTCTTGACGGTTTCGGGGGAGGCTGCAACCCGCGTCTCGTGCGCGCGTCGCTCCTTGGGAACGGCCAGTTTCATCGACATTTTCCCCTGATCTGGGCGGGTCCGGCGAGGCGGGCGAACCATGCCTTTTCCGGCAAGTTTTGCCAAGTCTGGATTGCGCCGCAGCATAATGGTGACGAGGCGAAGACCATGCATTCAAACCATTGCACCGCGTCTTTTCGGGTAACCCACAAGTTTGATGGGCCGGCGGCTTGCTTTTGCAAGTGGCGCGGCGAAACACTGATGCGGGCGATCGGCCCGACCAATGGTGGGGGAATCATGAGCAATCAAAACGATGTTCTGTGTCTTGTTGGCCGCATCCTGCTTGCCCTTATGTTTCTCGTGGGTGGCATCGACAAGATCATGGGCTTCGACGGAAACGTGAAATACGCGCAGACCAATGGCGTGCCGATGGCGAACATCGCCGTCTATGTCGCGATCGCGATCGAGCTCGGCATGGGCTTGCTGCTGGTTGCCGGCTTCCAGACGCGGCTGGCCGCGATCGTGCTGACGATCTTCATCCTTTCGACGCTGTTCTTCTTCCACCAGTACTGGAATATGGAGGGCGGGCCGCGCGGAATTAACCGG
>JAQSWP010000128.1 GCA_029266575.1 Alphaproteobacteria bacterium
CCCGGTCCACTCGCCGATCAGCGGCGTCAGATCCGCGTTGTAATCGATCTCGCGGCGCAGAATGTCGAGATCGACCAGATCGCCATGGCAGAACACCTGGCTCTCGCCGGTCTCGGCCAGGATGATGAACTCATGGCTGTGATCGCCGCCGATCGGGCCAGTATCGGCGCGCATGGGGATCGCCTTCAGCCCCATCCGGGCGAAGGTGCGCAGATATGCCACGAACATCTTGTTGTAGGAGCGGATGGCCCCATCGCGGTCGAGATCGAAGGAGTAATTATCCTTCATCAGGAACTCGCGCCCGCGCATGACGCCGAAACGCGGCCGCACCTCGTCGCGGAACTTCCACTGGATGTGATAGAGATTCTTCGGCAGCTCGCGATAGGTTCTGATCGACTGGCGCACGATGTCGGTGATCAGCTCCTCGTTGGTCGGGCCGAACAGCACTTCGCGATCGTGCCGGTCCCTGATGCGCAGCATCTCCTGGCCGTAATCGTCGTAGCGGCCGCTCTCGCGCCACAGCTCGGCCGACTGGATGGTCGGCATCAGCAGTTCCTGTGCGCCGGAGCGGTCCTGCTCCTCGCGCACGATCTGCTCCACCTTCTTCAGCACGCGATGACCCAGCGGCAGCCAGGAATAGATGCCGGCCGCCGCCTGCCGCACCATGCCGGCGCGCAGCATGAGCCGGTGCGAGACGATCTGCGCCTCCGAGGGATTTTCCTTCAGGGTGGGCAGAAAATACTGGCTGAGACGCATCGGAAATCCGGTCGATCCTGTTGAAAACGCCGCCAAAACCGGCGCGGCAGGACTTTAGGCAAGCCCCGGGGCAAAGGCAAACCGCGTGCTTGGCTGTCCACAGGCAGACGCCGCACAATGGCGCGGGGACTGATCTGGGGGGATCCGATGCTGGAGCGTTTGTTCAAGCTTGCCGAAAACGGCACCACCGTGCGCACCGAGCTGCTGGCCGGGCTCACCACTTTCCTGACCATGGCCTATATCGCCTTCGTCAATCCGCAGATCCTGTCGACGACCGGCATGGATTTGAAGGCGGTGTTCGTCGCCACCTGCCTGGCGGCGGCTTTCGGCTCCATCTTCATGGGCATGTTCGCCAACTACCCGATCGCGCTCGCGCCGGGCATGGGACTGAACGCCTATTTCGCCTTCACCGTGGTCAAGCAGATGGGCTTCACCTGGCAGGTGGCGCTGGGCGCGGTGTTCATCTCCGGCGCCCTCTTCCTGCTGCTGAGCGTGCTGCCGGTGCGTGAATACATCATCAACGCCATCCCCAAATCGCTGAAAATGGCGATCTCCGCCGGCATCGGCCTGTTCCTGGGCATCATCGCCCTGCAATCGGCCGGCATCGTGGTCGATCACCCGGTCACGCTGGTGACCGCGGGCGATCTGACCAAGGGCACGGTGATCCTGGCGTCGCTGGGCTTCGTGCTTATGGTGGCTCTGGACCGCTACGGCATCCGCGGCGGCATCATGATCAGCATCCTGGCCGTGACCTTGGCGTCGATCGTCCTGGGCTACAGCAAGTTCGAAGGCATCGTGGCGCCAGTGCCCAACCCGGCCCCGGTGCTGCTGCAGCTCGATATCATCGGCGCGCTCGATGTCGGGCTGATCTCGATCATCTTCGCCTTCCTGTTCGTCGATATGTTCGACAATTCCGGCACGCTGATCGGCATCGCCCACCGCGCCGGCATGCTCGACAAGGACGGCAAGGTGCCGCGCCTGGGCCGCGCGTTGATCGTCGATTCGACGGCGGCGATGGCCGGCGCCGCGCTCGGAACCTCGACCACAACCAGCTATATCGAGAGCGCGTCCGGCATCAAGGTCGGCGGCCGCACCGGCCTGACCGCGGTGGTGGTCGGCATCCTGTTCTTGCTGATGCTGTTCTTCTCGCCGCTGGCCGCGTCGGTGCCCGCCTTTGCCACAGCGCCTGCGCTGCTGTTCGTGGCCTGCATGATGGCGCGCGGGCTGACCGAGATCGACTGGGAGGATCCGACCGAATACGCGCCAGCCGTGGTGACGGCGATCGCCATGCCGCTCACCTATTCGATCGCCGAGGGCATCGCTTTTGGCTTCATCACCTACGCCGCCGTCAAGCTGGTGGCCGGGCGTTTCCGCGAGCTGCATCCGGCGGTGGCCGTGCTGGCGGTGCTGTTCGTCGTCAAGTTCGCGTTTATCTGAACCACGGCAATATTGTTTTCGAAGCGAAGAATTCGCAGCAATGATGGTTCGAAAAATCGTGGAAATTTGACACGGAGCGTAAGACTCCGTTTGCGCCCCTATATCGGAATGGATATAGTCCCCCAACAAAAAAGGGGCCGCTGAAGCGGCCCTGAGTTTAGGGAGGAAACGCCGAATAGGCGAAACGGGAAAAATCCCGTGCACGAACCTAAGTGTTGCGATGCAGCAAGGCAAGTCGGTTATCCACCGGTTTGCCTATTTTTTTGCCTAAAGCGCAAGCTGTGGCGTTTGCAACATGGTCTGCACAACAATTAGGCCGAATCGGGTCTCGCCCCGCCTCAGGTCCTAAAGCTGAACAGATCGAAATAATTGACCAGGAAGAACCCCGTCCAGATCACAGCCGCTATCAGGGTGGTCCACAGCGCCTTGCGCAACAGCAGCGGCTTTTCCGGCGCGCTGGTCGCATGGCCGGGCTTAGGCTTTTCGGGGATTTTGACGCCGAATGGCAGCACCGCGAACAGCACGATCCACCAGATCACGAAGTAGACGGCAATGCCGGTGACTATGGACATAGGTTCCCCCCGGCTCCCTCAGATGCGCACGATCTGCACGTCCATCACCGGCCGCTTGCCGGTGCGAGCCTTGAAGACGCGCCGCACCGCCTGGCTGGCCAGCATGGCCGCGCTATTGTCGTCGCGCAGGCGCTCGCCCTCGAAGGTCTTGGCGACCGCTGCCGCCGCATCCGCCTCGATCTCCGCCAGATCGTCACCCTCGGGGAACCCATGTACGGACAGGCGCGGCGTCGCCAGCAGTTTGCCGCTGGCATCGGCCACCAGGGTCACGGTGACGGCGCCGTTGAAGATCATCTGCTTGCGCGGCCGCAGACTGTCACTATCCAGCCTGATCAGCCGGTTGCCGTCCAGTCCCAGCCGGCCGGTCGGAATATGGTCGATGATCCCAGCATTGCCCGGCGCCAGCCGCACCAGCGTGCCGTTGGGCGCTACGATCGCTTCCGGCACCTGCACGGCGCGAGCAAGCTGCGCGTGCTCGTTGAGATGGCGCAATTCGCCATGCACCGGGATCGCCACTTTCGGCCGCACCCATTGATAGAGCCTGGTCAGCTCGTCGCGCGCCGGATGGCCGGAGACGTGCACGAACGCGTCTCGCTCGGTCAGCACCTCGACACCAAGCGCCACCAACCGGTTATGCAGGCGGCCGATCGACTTCTCGTTGCCCGGAATGATGCGCGAGGAAAAGATCACCGTATCGCCCCGCTCCAGATGCAAGGTGGGGTGCTCGTCATAGGCCAGCCTATGCATGGCGGCGCCATTCTCGCCCTGGCTGCCGGTGCAGATCATCAGCACCTTGTCGGGCGGCAGCCACGCCGCCTCCTTCTCGTCGATGGTGCGCGGCATGCCACCGAGATAGCCGTTCTCGCGCGCCGCTTCGACCATGCGATTTAGTGCGCGCCCCACCAGCACCGGATGCCGGCCATTGGCGTCGGCGGCATGGGCCACGCTCTCCACCCGCGCCAAGTTGGAGGCGAAGCAGGTCACCGCCACCCGCTGCTTGCACTGGCCGATCAGCTCGGCCAGCGCCTTGCGCACTTCGGCTTCCGATCCGGCCTCGCCCGGCACGAAGACGTTGGTCGAATCGCACACCATCGCCAGCACGCCATCGTCGCCCAGCTTGCGCAAGGCGGCCTCGTCGGTGACCTCGCCTAGCAGCGGCTCGGGATCGATCTTCCAGTCGCCGGTATGCAGGATGGTGCCGAGCGGCGTTCTGATCGCCACCGCATTCGGCTCGGGAATCGAATGCGTCATGGTGATGAGCTCGATATCGAACGGGCCCAACTTGATCTTGCCGCCCAGCGGCACTTCGGTGATCAGCGCCGTGTTGATCAGGTTGGCATCGGTGAGCTTGCGCCGCAGCACCGAAGCGGCAAAGGGCGTCGCGAAGATCGGGCAGCGCAGTTGCGGCCACAGGTGCGCCACGGCCCCCAGATGATCCTCATGCGCATGCGTCAGCACGACGCCGAGCAGTTTGTCGCGGCGCTCCACGATGAAGGCCGGGTCCGGCATGATCACGTCGACGCCGGGCGCGGTTTCATCGCCGAATGTGATGCCGAGATCGAGCATCAGCCACTGATCGTCGTAGCCGTAGAGATTGAGGTTCATGCCGATCTCGCCGGCCCCGCCCAAAGCGAGGAACAGCAATTCGGGGCCGCCCGGCCGCGGCTCAGGCATCGGGGCGATTCCGTCGCCAGATTTCGAGCAGCCCGCGCAGGATGAGGTCGGGCACCGTCTCGTCGATCACGTCGGTCGCTTCGAGGAACAGCGGCGCCAGACCGCCGGTGGCAATCACCTTCATCGGCTGGCCGTATTCGGCTTTGATCATCGTCACCAATTTCTCGATCAGCCCGACATAACCCCAGAAAATGCCCGACTGCATGGCCGGCACCGTGGCCTTGCCGATCACTTTCTCGGTCTTCTCGACCTTGATGCGCGGCAGGCGGGCGGTCATCAGGTAGAACGCCTCGATCGAGAGCTGAATTCCCGGCGATAGCACGCCACCCACGAAGTTGCCGTGCTCGTCCACGATGTCAAAAGTGGTGGCGCTGCCGAAATCGATTGAGATCAGCGGCCCGCCGAACTGCTTGTGTCCGGCCACGGCGGCGACGATGCGGTCGGCGCCGGCATCCTGCGGCCGTTCCAGCAGCACCTGCATGCCGAGTTTGACGCCGGGCTCGCCCACCACCAGCGGATCGACGTTGAAATAGCTCTGGCACAGCAGGCGCAGATTGAACAGCGCCTGCGGCACCACGGTGGCGATGATCGCGCCGCGCACGTCAGACGGCTCGAGGCCCTTCAGCTTCATGAGCTGCGTCAGCGACACGGCGTATTCGTCGGCGGTGCGGTTGTGCTGCGTCTGCAGCCGCCATTCGCCGATCAGCTCGTCGCCCTTGAACACGGCGAACTTGGAATTGGTATTGCCGACATCGATGACCAGCAGCATGGCCGCCTCCCGCCCTTACTCTACGCGGCGACGGGAAAGATTTCGCCCGCCGTCACGCGCGTGATGCGCCCGTCATCGCCTTCCAGGATCAGCGCCCCGGTCTCGTCGAGCCTGGTGAAACGCCCGGTCAGCACGTCGCGGCCGGTCTTCACCTCGATCATCTGGCCGATATTGCCCGCCTGCGCCAGCCACGCCTCGCGTATGGCTTGAAATCCCGATTGCCGCCAGCGTGCGATCCAGCCTGCCATGGCCTGGCAGTAGGTCTGCAGCACCGGCTCCAGCGCCCCTTCACCTTCCAGCGCCGCAAAGCTGGTAGCGGCATAGGGCGTTTCGCCCGGCGCCGGACGCCAGCCGACATTGATGCCGGTGCCGATCACCACCTGACGCACCATTCCGCTCGGACCCACGGCCGATTCCAGCAGGATGCCGGCGATTTTGGCGCCATCGACCTGAACGTCGTTGGGCCATTTGAAGCCGATGCGATGGCCGCTTGGGATATGCGCCGCCACCGTCTCGCCCACGGCCAGCGCCGTGACGAAGCTCAACTGCGCTGCCACCTCGGCGCTGCTGTCGGGCCGCACGATGATCGAGCTGTAGAGATTGCCTTCCGGCGACTGCCAGATGCGCCCGCGCCGGCCGCGGCCCTTGACCTGGCGTTTGGCCCACACCACGGTGCCTTCGGCCGCCTCGCGGTCGGCGCGCTGCATGGCTTCGTCATTGGTGCTGCCGACAGTCTCGAAAGCCAGCAGCTTCCAGCCCGGCGGCAGGGCGAGATCGCAGCGGGCGACGGGCTCTTCCATGTCAGCGGAACATCACGGAAGCGGCAGAACCGGCGGCGGAAACGACCGGGCTGATGAAGACCAGGAAGACGCTCAGCAGGATCGCCGATCCGCCCATCACGATCGCCATGTCGCGGCCCAACGGCCGGTCGAAATTTTCGCTGGGCTGGTCGAAATAGGCGATCTTGATGATGCGCAGATAGTAATAGGCCGACACCACCGAGGAGACCACGCCGATGATGGCCGGAATTACCAGGCCGGCGTCGATCGCCGGCATGAAGATGTAAAGTTTGCCGAAGAATCCGGCGAGCGGCGGGATCCCGGCCATGGAGAACATGAACACCGCCAGCGCCAGCGCCATCAGCGGCTGGCTGCGCGACAGCCCGGCGAGATCGGAAATCTCCTCGACCATGACGTTGTGGCGGCGCATCGAGAGGATGACTGCGAAGGTGCCGAGGTTCATCACCATGTAGATGGCGACGTAGATCAGGATGCCACGTACGCCGTCTTCGGTGCCGGCGGCGAGCCCAAGCAGGATGTAGCCGACATGGCCGATCGAGGAATAGGCCATCAGCCGCTTGATATTGTGCTGGCCGATGGCGGCGAAGGCGCCCAGCAGCATCGAGGCGATCGACACCAGCACCACCACTTGCTGCCATTGCTGCAGCAGATCGCGGAATGGGCCGACCATGACCGAGACGAACAGCGCGATAGCGGCGAGCTTGGGCGCCACTGAGAACAGGGCCGTCACCGGCGTCGGCGCGCCTTCGTAGACGTCCGGCGTCCACATGTGGAACGGCACGGCCGAGACCTTGAAGGCCAGGCCGGCGATGACGAAGACCAGGCCGACCACGGCGCCGACCGAAGCCTCGCCGCTATTGAAGACGGTGGCCAGGCCCGGGAAGCTGGTGGTGCCGGCAAAGCCGTACACCAGCGAGGCGCCATAGAGCAGCATGCCCGACGACAGCGCGCCCAGGACGAAATACTTCAGCCCCGCTTCGGTCGAACGCACCGTGTCGCGCTGGAAGGCGGCGATGACGTAGAGCGCCAGCGACTGCAGCTCGAGGCCGAGATAAAGCGCGATCAGATCGTTGGCCGAGACCATGGCCATCATGCCGAGCGTGGCCAGCAGGATCAGCACCGAATACTCGAAGCGCCAGACGTTCTCGCGCTCCATGTAGCTGCGCGACATGATGATGGCCAAGGCCGAGCCGGCCAGGATCAGCACTTTCATGAAGACGCCGAAATCGGTGCTACGGAACTGCGCCCCCATTGCCGTGCCCTGCGGCGCGCCGATCACCAGCACCGCGGTCACGACCAGCGTCGCCACGGCAAGCCAAGCCACAGTGGTGGCGGCATTATCCTTGCGAAAGACCCCGAACAGCAGCAGCGCCATGGCGGCGCAGGCCAGGAAGAGTTCGGGGACGACGACCGTCCAGTTCTCAAGACCGTTCATTGTCTAGCGTCCCACGGAAAGGGCGGCGGCCTTGGCGCCGCCGATCGCCGTCTGGTAATTGGCGATGAGTTTCTCCACCGATGGTGCGATCAGGTCGAGGAACGAGGCCGGATAGATGCCCATCCACACCGTCATCAGCACCAGCGGCGCGAAAATGGCGATCTCGCGCCAGTCCAGATCGAGGATCGATTTCAGGTCTTCCTTGGTCAGCTCGCCGAAGATCACGCGGCGATAGAGCCATAACGCGTAGGCCGCACCCAGGATCAGGCCAGTGGTGGCGAAGAAGGCGACCCAGGTATTGGCCTGGTAGGCGCCGACCAGCACCAGGATTTCGCCGACGAAACCCGAGAGGCCCGGCAGGCCGACCGAGGCCAGGGTAAAGATCATGAACACCAGGGCGTATTTGGGCATGCGATGCACCAGCCCGCCATAGCGCGCTATCTCGCGGCTATGGATGCGGTCGTACACCACGCCGACGCAGAGGAAGAGCGCGGCCGAAACGATGCCGTGACTCAGCATCTGGTAGATGGCGCCCTGCAGGCCCTGCGCATTGAAGGTGAAGATGCCGATGGTGACGAAGCCCATGTGCGCCACGGACGAGTACGCAATCAGCTTCTTCATGTCCTCCTGCGCCAGCGCCACCAGCGAAGTGTAGACCACCGCGATGCAGCTCAGCACGAAGACCAGCGGCGCAAAATATTCCGACGCCAGCGGCATGATCGGCAGAGAGAACCGCAGGAACCCGTAAGCGCCCATCTTCAAAAGTACGCCCGCCAGGATCACCGAACCCGCTGTCGGCGCTTCGACGTGGGCGTCGGGCAGCCAGGTGTGGACCGGCCACATCGGCACCTTGACGGCAAAGGAGGCAAAGAAGGCCAGCCACAGCGGGATCTGCACCGCCAGCGGCAGCTTCAATCCCATCACCGTCGGCAGGTCGGTGGTACCGGCCTGGTAGAACAGGAAGATGATGGCCAGCAGCATCAGCACCGAGCCGAGGAGCGTGAAGAGGAAGAACTTGAAGGCGGCGTAGACCCGCCGCGCGCCGCCCCAGACGCCAATGATGAGGAACATCGGGATCAGCACGCCTTCGAAAAAGACGTAGAACAGGATCAGGTCGAGCGCGCAGAACATGCCGACCATCAGCGTTTCCAGCACCAGGAACGCGATCATGTATTCCTTGACCCGTGTCTCGATCGCCTTCCACGACGCCAGCACGCAAATCGGCGTCAGGAAAGTGGAGAGCAGGACGAAGAACATGGAAATGCCGTCCACGCCCATGTGGTAGAAAATGCCGAATTCGGGAATCCACGGCGCCTTCTCGACGAACTGGAAATCGGCCGAGCGCGGATCGAAGCGGATCCACAGGATCAGCGACGCGGCAAAGGTGAAAAGCGACACCCAGAGCGCGGCCCAGCGCGCATTGCGCGCCACCATCTCCTTGCGGCCGGTGATGCAGAAGATGATCCCAGCGCCCAGCAGCGGCAGGAAAGTGACCAGCGACAGTAGCGGCCAATTGCCCATCACCGCGCTCCCACCGTCAGGAGGGCGATGATGGCCACGCTCGCCAGCACCACGACGCCGATCAGCATGACGAAGGCGTAGTGATAGATGTAGCCGCTCTGCAGGCGTCCGGCGAAGCGAGCGATGCCGCGCGTGCCTTCGGCCAGACCGTCAGGCCCGAGCCCGTCGATCAGCGCGCCGTCGCCCTTCTTCCATAGCCAGTGGCCGATGCGCTTGGACGGCCGCACGAACAGGAAATCGTAGAGCTCGTCGAAATACCACTTGTTGTAGAAGAAAAGATAAACCGGCCGGAAGGTTGCAGCCGTTTTCCCGGGAAGATCGGGCTGACGGATATAGAACAGCCATGCCAGCGCGATGCCGGCGATGCCCACAACCAGCGGCGCCAGCTTGACCCACAGCGGCGCATCGTGGGCGTGATGCAATGCCGGATGCTCCGGCAGCACCTTGATCGAATCGCGCCAGAACGCCTCCAGATCGTGGCCGACGAACCAGTCATAGGCGACGAAGCCGGCCAGCAGTGCGCCGGTCGCCAGCACCACCAGCGGGATCATCATGCTGAGCGGCGATTCGTGGGCGTGATCGTAGGTGTG
>JAQSWP010000129.1 GCA_029266575.1 Alphaproteobacteria bacterium
GCTCTAACGCTGGAAGGGGGGGCTGGGGGTGCACAAGGGGATCGGCGCACTCGGTTTCGCGGGCTTTATCATCGTCGCTTTGCTGATCGGCTGGGTCAGCGGACGCTTCGGCCAGCGGATTTTCGATGACGAGGTCCTCGGTCTAGCCGCCATCGAGGCCAATTCCTATGGCGGGCTGATCAAGTTCTATCTGGCGGGCAGGGACGTGCACCCGCCGCTGCCCTTTCTCTGGCTGCGCTTTTGGAGCGATCTGGCTGCGCCGATCTGGCTGCAGCGGGTGCTGGCGCTGGCGCTGGTGTCGGCCGGCTTTGCCCTTGTCCTCGATCTGGTCTGGCGGCGGTTGCCACCGCAGGCGCGGGCCAGCCGCTGGCTGGCGGTCGTCTTGTGTCTCGGCGCGCCGCTGCTTTACGGCATGGGCGCCAGCCTGCGCTGGTATCCGCTGCTGGTGCTTCCCGTTGCCTTCGCGTTGTGGAGCGCGCTGCAGGCGGGGAGGCCGACGCTTGGCAGCGCCTTCGGCTTCGGCTTGGCTGCCAATATCAGTTTTGTCGCGGCTATTCCCGCCGCCGCCTATCTGATCTGGCGCTATCTGTTCCGGCAATCCTTCGATCCCAAGCGGGATGGCGTGTTCGTGGCGCTCACGGCACTGATTGCTTTGCCAGCGCTGGTCGCCTTCTTTCAGTCGACGGGCAATCTGGCGCTGCAGCTGGACTCGCATGTCCTTGCCGCACTTGGAACGACGGCGCTTGGCCTGCTGGGCGGCTATGGTCTTGGGCTGACGCAAGGATTGATCGCCATTCCCATCGCGCTGTTGATGGCGATTGGCCTGATCGGCGCCGTAACAGGGTGGCGACGCGTTCCGGGCCAGGATCTGGTCGTCATTGCGCTGCTGATGCTGGTGTTCTGCCTTGCGCTGGCCTGCGCCGGTTTCGCCAAGCCGCGCGCCTTGCTGTTCGCGGTGCCTTTCCTGCTGGCGGCTGTCGCTCTGGGTAGCGCTCTTCCGGTCTGGCGGCGCTGGCATGCGGTGGCGACTGGCATTGCCGCGCTCAGCGTAACCTTGCCCGCGCTGTTCCTCCTCAACGCCAACGACCGGCCGTTCAAGCGCAATCTCTACATCGCCGATGCCGAGGTGTTGCGCGCCATCGGCCAGCACGCGCCAAAGGAAACGAGCCTGATCGTCTCGTCCGAGCCCTCGCTGGCCTGGCGTCTGCAGCTTGAGGGGTACTGCGTCATCAATCCGTCGCTGGCAACCGGTTGCCAGCGCAAGACGGCGCCGGTCGTGGTGTTGATCGACGACGGCACCTTCACGCTGCGGCCCGGCCTGTCTGCAGGCGCATTCGCGCCGCTCACCGGCCACAGGCTGATCCATCAGCAGCTTTTTGGCGACGACGAGGATGGACCGACCAAGACCTTTCTTACCGGCCGCCTGGTTCCCAAATTCCTGATCAGCGTCGCCGTCTACAGGCGCGACTAGCCCGCCTTCTTGGCCCGCTTTTCCATGTCCATGCGCTTGAGTTCGCGGCGCATGATCTTGCCGGTGGTGGTGAGCGGGAATTCGCTGACGAACTCGACCTCGCGCGGATATTCGTGTGCGGCGAGCTGGGTCTTGATGAACTCCTGGATTTCCTTCTTGAGCGCGTCGGATGGTTTGACGTCGGGCTTGAGCTGGATGAAGGCCTTGACGATCTCGGTGCGCACCGGATCGGGAATGCCCACCGCCGCCGCCAGCCCGACGGCCGGATGCTTCAGCAGGCTCTCTTCGATCTCGCCCGGGCCGATGCGATAGCCGCCCGAAGTGATGACGTCATCGTCGCGGCTCTTGAACCAGACATAGCCGTCCGGGTCCATCGAGCCGACATCGCCGGTCAACAGCCAGTCGCCGGCGAACTTCTTCTTCGTGGCTTCGGGATTGCGCCAGTACTCCTTCATCATCACCGGATCGGGGCGCAGTGCGGCGATGTTGCCCTCGACGCCGGGCGGCAGCACGTTGCCGTCATTGTCCACGATCGCCACCTTGCGCCCGACGCTGGCGCGGCCGGCGGAACCCGGGCGTGGCTTGTAGAGGCTGGGCGAGTTGGTGGTCATCAGGTTGCATTCGGTCTGGCCGTAGCCTTCCGACAAGGTCAGGCCGAAAGTCTCGCGCCCCCAGGCCATCAGTTCCGCGCCCATCGCCTCGCCGCCAGTGGCCAGCGAACGCACGTTGTATTTCCATTTCTCGCGCGGCTTCTCGACCTGGCGCATCATCTTCAGCGCCGTCGGCGGGATGAACGTGACGCCGACATTGTGCCGGGCGATCAGGGCGAAGGCCTTCTCGGCATCGAATTTGGGAGCGCGCTGCGCCAGCACCGGCATGCCGAGATACCAGGCCGGAAACAGCACGTCGTAAAGCCCGGCGATCCAGGCCCAGTCGGCCGGCGTCCAGTAAAGCTCGTTGCCCTTGGGATAGCCGTCCAGCCATTGCTGCACCGCCGGGATATGGCCGATCAGTGCGCGATGCACATGCAGCGCGCCTTTGGGCTGGCCGGTGGTGCCGGAGGTGTAGATGAGGAAGGCGGGATCCTCGGCAGCGGTATCGACCACCGGAGAAAAGTCGGAGGCCTCCGCCATCAAGGTTTCGTAATCCTTGAACCAGGCGCCATGCTTGCCGGCGCCGATCACGATGACGGTCTTCAATTCCGGCAGCTGTTCGCGCACCTGTTCCAGCTTGGGCAGATGCACGGCATCGAGAATGACCGCCTTGGCGCCGGCATTGCCCAGCCGAAATTCGATGGCATCGGCGCCAAACAGGGCAAAGAGGGGTACGCCGACCGCGCCAATGCGGTAGGCGGCGACATGCGAGATCGCCACTTCCGGGCTCTGCGCCATCAGCACGGCGACCCGGTCGCCGCGCGTAACGCCATGCGCTTTCAGCACATTGGCCAGTTTCGAGCTGAGCTTGCGGATATCGCCAAAGGTGAAGCGTTGCACATTGCCGCGATCGTCGTCGAAAATCAGCGCCAGGCGGCCGGTATCGTGACGGTCGCAGACCTCGCGGGCGATGTTGTAGCGCTCCGGAATTTCCCAGCGAAACTTCTTGTAGACTTCCTCATAGGTATTGCCCGATGGCAGCATGACTATACGATTCCTGTCCCCGAATTCCTGGCTGAACGCCAATTCAGCATAGGCGAGCATGCTGGCAAGCGGAAGAGCGCGCGGGTAAACTGCCGCCATGGCTCCTGACGACGCAAGCTCGCGGCCCGTCCGCGACATCGTTCCTTCCGTCTGCCCGCATGATTGCACCAGCACCTGCGCGCTGGAGGTGGAGCGGCTTGACGCGCACACCATCGGGCGCATCCGGGGTTCGCACCGCAACACCTATACCGCTGGCGTCATCTGCGAGAAGGTCGCCCGCTACAGCCAGCGCATCCACCATCCCGACCGCCTGTTGCAGCCGCTGCGCCGCACCGGTTCCAAAGGCTCGGGCCAGTTCGCGCCGATTTCCTGGAGCGATGCGCTCGACATCGTGGCCGAGCAACTCCAGAAGAAGGCCGCGCAATACGGCAGCGAAACCGTGTGGCCCTATTTCTACGCCGGCACCATGGGGCTGGTGCAGCGCGACGGCATCCAGCGCCTGCGTCATGCCATGGGCTATTCGCGCTGGTTCTCGACCATCTGCGTGGCGCTGTCCGATATCGGCTGGAACGCCGGAGTCGGCTCCAAGCGCGGCGTCGATTTCCGCGAGGTCGACGACCATTCCGATCTGGTGGTGATCTGGGGCGGCAACCCAGTCAACACCCAGGTCAACGTCATGGCCCATGCCATGAAGGCCAAGAAGCGCGGCGCCAAACTGGTGGTGGTCGATCCCTATCGCACCGGCACCGCCGAGCAGGCCGACATGCACCTGGCGGTGCGGCCGGGCACCGACGCGGCGCTGGTCTGTGGCGTCATGCACGTGCTGTTCAAGGAAGGCTTCGCCGACTGGGACTATATGCGCCGCTACACCGACGCGCCCGACGAGCTGGCGGCGCATGTCCAGAGCCGCGATCCGGCGTGGGCATCGGCGATCACCGGCTTGAGCGTCGAGCAGATCGTCGCCTTCGCCCGCTTGTACGGCAGCACCAAGAAGGCCTTCATTCGCTGCCATCATGGCTTCTCCCGCTCGCGCAACGGGGCGGTGAACATGCACGCCGTCACCTGCCTGCCGTCGGTCACCGGCGCCTGGCAATACAAGGGTGGCGGTGCGCTCTATGGCCATACCGGCATCTATCCGCTCGACCGCACCTTGATCGAAGGCCTCGACCTCGAAGACAAATCCTTGCGCGTGCTCGACCAGTCGCGGTTGGGGCCGATCCTGACCGGCGATGCCGAAGCGCTGAAGAACGGCCCGCCGGTGACGGCGCTGCTGGTGCAGAACACCAACCCGGCCATGGTCTGCCCCGAGCTCGATCTGGTGCATCGCGGGCTTTCGCGCGAAGATTTGTTCACTTGCGTGCATGAGCAGTTCATGACCGAGACGGCGGCCTTC
This sequence comes from Alphaproteobacteria bacterium, assembly GCA_029266575.1. Taxonomy (GTDB): domain Bacteria; phylum Pseudomonadota; class Alphaproteobacteria; order Reyranellales; family JAQSWP01; genus JAQSWP01. Next base: position 4,502 of record JAQSWP010000129.1, read on the forward strand.
GCCGATATCGTGCTGCCGGCCACCATGTTCCTGGAGCACGACGATTTCTACACCGCCTCCGGCCACACTTATTTTCAAGTGACGAAGAAGGTGATCGAAGCTCCAGGCGAGTGCCGCGAGAACCATTATGTCATCTGCGAATTGGCCAAGCGGCTGGGCGCCAAACATCCCGGCTTCGAGATGACGGCCTGGGAAATCATGGACGCGACGTTGAAGAAGTCGGGCATGTGGGATGCGCAGACCAACCTCGATCGCGGCGGCCAGGATTGCGTCGCCGATTTCGACACGTTGCATTTCATCAACGGTTTCCCCAATTCGATCGGCAAGTTCCGCTTCAAGCCCAAATGGAAACGCTATGGCGGGCGCGGCGCCGAAATGCCCGAACTGCCGGATCATTTCGAGGTCATCGACAAGGCCACGCCAGAGAAGCCGTTCCGCATGGTCGCCGCCCCGGCGCGCACCTTCCTCAACTCGACTTTCACCGAAACGCCGGGCTCCCTGGAGCGCGAGAAGCGGCCCACCGCGCTGATCAATCCCGCCGATTGCACGCGCTTAGGCATTGCGGCGGGCGATCTCGTCCGGCTCGGCAACGAGAAGGGCGACGTGCTGGTCCATGCCCAGCCCAAGGACGGCCAGCAGCCGGGCGTGCTGGTGGTCGAAGGCATCTGGCCCAACCGCAATTTCGTCGAAGGCGTCGGCATAAACCGGCTGACCAGCGCCGAGCCTGGCTATCCGATCGGGGGCGCGGTGTTCCACGACACCGCCGTCTGGTTGCGCAAGGCGTGAGAGCAGACCGATGAGGCTGGGCAACACGCTGCGCCGTACGGCAGTCAGGACGCCGGGCCGCGCCCATGTGCTGGTGTTGGGCAACGAAAAGGGCGGGTCGGGCAAATCCACCACCGCCATGCATCTGGCGGTGGCCCTGCTTCACGATGGCGCGCGGGTCGGCACTATCGACGTCGACAGCCGGCAGGGCACTTTCACCCGCTATAACGAAAACCGCCGCAGCTTCGCCAAGGCGCACGACCTCGACTTGCCGTCACCGGAGCATCGCAGCGTCCAGCTCAGCGATCTGGCCAACCGGACTGAGGCCGATGCCGTCGAGCGCGAACGCTTCGGCCAGGCCTTCGCGGAACTCGGTGGCGCTTGCGATTTCCTGATCATCGATACGCCCGGCTCGCACACCCATCTCTCGCGCCTGGCGCATATCGAGGCCGATACGCTGCTGACGCCGCTCAACGACAGTTTCATCGATCTCGATCTGCTGGCGCGAGTCGAGCCCGACACGTTCCGCATCGTGCGCCCCAGCATTTACAGCGAAGCGGTATGGCAGCAGCGCCAAATGCGCGCCGCCGCCGGCCACCGGCCGGTGGACTGGATCGTCACCCGCAACCGGCTCTCGACGCTAGATGCCCGCAACAAGCGCGACATGGAGAAGGTGCTGGCGGCGCTGGCGCAACGGCTGGGTTTTCGCGTAGCGCCCGGTTTGAGCGAGCGGGTGATCTACCGCGAACTGTTCCTGAAGGGCCTGACCTTGCTCGACATGCGCAAAGGCTCGGGCCTGTCGATGACCATGTCGCACGTCGCCGCGCGTCAGGAGCTGCGCACGCTGCTGAGCGAGCTCAACCTGCCGCCGGTTGCCGCCGCGGCAGAATAAGCCAGATATACGTTACGACCTGCAGCGCCAGCGCCAGGCCGAAAGCGGCGGAATAGGCGATGGCGGGGTAGGCGCCGCTGGCGTCGCGATCCCACTGCGCGATGATCTCGCCCATGCCGTACTGCAGCACGAAGGCGCTGGCGAACATCAGCATGTTGGCGGACGTCGTGACCCTGCCGCTGAGATGCAGCGGAAACATGTGAGTGAGAATGGGGAAGCACAGCACGCCGGTGACGCCGAAGAAGCCGAACAGCATCCACGACGCCAGAACGTTGGGCGTGACGTTGAAGATGATCGGCAGCTGCAGCAGCATTAGGATGGCGTAGCCGACGCACAGCGTGGTCAGCGGCTTGACGCCACGCTTGGTCAGCGCACCCGAAATGACACCAGACAGCATGAAGCCGCAGGTCATGGACGCCGCGATCGCCAGCAGATACTCGGAGCTGGTGGTGCGATCCAGCCCCGCGACATGGCGCAGCCAGGGGCCTGACCACAGGGTCTGGATCGACATGAACGAAGCCTGGGACATCACCACTGCCGGCGCCAGGCGCCAGAAGGCCTTGCTGGTGAAGACGCTGGCGACACCGCTCAGCGCTTCGCTCAGGCTGGAGCGGGCATGGGTTTCGGGCTTTTCAGGCACGGCGGTGATCAGGAACAGAGCTACGGCGACCGTGACGGCAGCCAGCACCATGAAGACGCCGCGCCAGTCGGTGTAGTGCAAGGCGAACTCGACCGGGGCTGTTGCCATCATGGCGCCCAGTCCGCCAAAGGCCAGATGGAAGCCGTTGATCAGGGCCCAGCGCTCCGGTGGAAACCAGATCGAGATGGCTTTCATTGCGGCCATCAGGCCGCCGGCGACGCCCATGCCGATCAGGGCGCGGCCCAGGAACAGCATGGGAAGCGAATCGGCGAAGGAGAACAGCAGCGCTCCCGAGCCCGCCACCGCAATCAAGGTGGCATGCACCCGTCGCGGTCCGAAACGGTCGAGCAGCAGGCCCAATGGCAGCTGGAAAGCGGCGAAGCTGATGTAATAGGCGCTTGTCAGCAGGCCCAGATCGGCCGCCGTCAGCGACAGGTCGCGGGTCAGATCGACGGAAATGACCGCGTTCACCGTCCGGTACAGATAGGACAGGAAATACCCGAACGCGAACGGCAGATAGACTCGGAAAAACAGCACGGAGAAGGCCGTCCGCGCCTCCTGCGCCAGGGTCTGATTGGTCATTTCCTCTCCGCCGGCGGTGGTTCCGCCGCTGACTTCTTGGGCCGGCAGGCTTTACCTTTGGCGCGGCCACCCAACATAGTCGTTAACTGCAGCAAATGGGGCGGCAAGGCAATGCGCGAAAAGAAGAACGCTTCCCTGCAAAAAGCAGGGAGCGGCACGGTCGATGCCTTTCTCGGCAAGGTTGCCGGCCTGCGCCGCGTAGACGCCGCCGGCGGGCGCGGCCGGCTGTTCTTCGCCATGGATGCCACGGCCAGCCGGCAGCCGACCTGGGCGCAGGCGCGCGACATCCAGTCGGAGATGTTCTCCGCCGCCGCCGACAATCTCGAGGTCCAGCTCGGCTTCTATCGCGGCCGCGACGAGTTCAAGGTCAGCAAATGGCTGCGCGAGGCGGTTCGCCTGCAACGCGCCATGCTGGCGGTCGATTGCCTGGGCGGCTACACCCAGATCGGCCGCATGCTGCGCTACGCCGCCGAGCAGCACCGTCAGGAACGCATCCACGCCATAGTATTCATCGGCGACGCGGTCGAGGAGCCAGTGGACGAGCTCTGCCATCTGGCGGGCGAGCTTGGTCTGCTCAACCTGCCGCTATTCATCTTCCATGAAGGCGGCAATCCCCAAGCGGTGATGGCGTTCGAGCAGATGGCACGGCTGAGCGGCGGCGCCTGCTGTCCCTTCGATCTGTCGAGCCCGGAGCAACTGCGCCGCCTGCTGGGTGCGGTGGCGGCGTTCGCCAGTGGCGGCCGCAAGGCTTTGACGAATTATGCCGACGACAAAGGCGGCAGCGCCCGGCTGCTGCTTGCGAGCCTCAACAGATCATGAGTTACCTGCTGCTCGCGGCCTTGGCCGCCTTCGTCCTCTATCTCGGCCTGCGCTGGTTCGTGAATGCCGAACCGGCGCGCGTGGTTTTCGTCGCCCGTGCGCTGGCGATTTCGATCGCCGCAGTCGTCGTGCTGTTGCTGGTTTTCACCGGGCGGATCGGATCGCTTTACATGTTGGGCGCACTGCTGCTGCCGCTGGCCATGGCGTGGTACCGCCGGCGCAAGGCGACGGCGGGTGGTTTTGGCGATCCCCATCGAAGGCGAGGCGGAAAATCGGAGATCGACACGCCGTGGCTGCACATGGAGCTTGACCTGCAGGACGAACGCATCGATGGCCGCGTCATCCAGGGCAGCTTTGCCGGCAAGCGTCTGTCCGATCTTGAAGAAGAGCAGCTGAGCGCCCTCTATCGCGAAAGCGGTTCCGATGCCGACACCGCCCGCCTGCTCGAAGCCTATCTCGATCGGCGATTGGGACCGGCCTGGCGTCAGCAGCAGGAGAGGCCGCAACCGGCGCGGGCCGGCATGTCGCGCGAGGAGGCGCTCGAGATTCTCGGCCTGCCGCCGCAGGCGACCGCGGACGATATAAGGGCGGCGCATCGCCGCCTGATGGCGCAGCTTCACCCGGACAAGGGCGGATCGACCTATTTGGCCGCTAAAATCAACCAGGCCCGCGATTTCCTGCTCGGGGATTAAACTGTGGCCGTAAGGGCCTTCGCCTTGTTTGCCAGCGGCTTATATGGCATCTACCGTTCACCTTCCGCCGTTGAGCGACGTCAGAGTCTCCCGCAGGAAACCGCATGAGCAGAACCGTCCGTAAGGCCGTCTTTCCGGTTGCCGGCCTTGGCACACGAACCTTGCCCGCCACCAAGGCGATCCCGAAGGAGATGCTGACCATTGTCGACAAGCCGCTGATTCAGTATGCGGTCGAGGAATGTCTCGCCGCCGGCATCGAGCAGTTCGTTTTCGTCACTGGCCGCAACAAGGGTTCGATCGAAGACCATTTCGATCACGCCTACGAATTGGAAGCGACCCTGGTCGAGCGCAAGAAGACGGTCGAATTGCAGCAGACCATGGCGAGCCTCATTCCGCCCGGCAATGCGATCTTCACGCGCCAGGAACAGCCGTTGGGTCTGGGTCATGCCGTGTGGTGCGCGCGGCATTGGATCGGCGATGAGCCGTTCGCCGTTCTGCTGCCGGACGAATTGACGCTCTCGTCGCCAAGCTGCACGGCCGAACTGGTGGCGACGCATGAGCGCACCAGGGGCAACGTGATCTCCGTCGTCGACGTGCCCAAGGCGCAGACCAACCGCTATGGCATCGTCGCCACCGGCAAGGACGATGGCAAGCTGGTGGAA
>JAQSWP010000130.1 GCA_029266575.1 Alphaproteobacteria bacterium
ATGGCTTCGGCAGCGATCAGCACGCGCTCCGGGTTCAGCCCGTGCAGCAGATACTGGAAGCCCTTGCCCTCTTCACCGATGCGATCTTCCAGCGGCACTTTCAATCCGTCGATAAACACTTCGTTCGAATCGACCGCCTTGCGCCCCATCTTCTCGATCTCGCGCACCTCGATGAAGTTGCGGTCGAAGTCGGTATAGAACAGCGACAACCCGTCGGTCGGCCGTTTGCACTGGTCCGCCGGCGTGGTGCGAGCGATCAGCAGCATCTTGTCGGCCACTTGGCCAGTGGTGGTCCACACTTTATGGCCGTGCACGACATAGCCATTGCCGGAGCGTTCGGCACGGGTGGTGAGTGCGGTGGTAGTCAATCCCGCATTGGGCTCGGTGACGGCGAAGCAGCCTTTGACCTTGCCCTGGATGATCGGCGGCAGCATGCGCTGCTTCTGCTCCTGATTGCCGAACACCACGATCGGGTTGGGGCCGAAGACATTGAGGTGGATGGCTGATGCCCCCTGCAGCGCCGCCCCGGATTGCGCCACGGTTTGCATGATGATGGCAGCCTCTGTAATGCCAAGCCCTGCCCCGCCGAACTCCTCCGGCATGGCGATGCCCAGCCATCCCGCGTCGGCCATGGCGCTGTAGAACTCATTGGGGAAACCGCCGTACTTGTCCTTCTTCAGCCAGTAGGCATCGTCGAACTGCTGGCACAGACGCAGCACGTTTTCGCGGATTTGTTCCTGCTCGTCGGTGAACGCGTAATCCACTTAATCCAATCCTTCGGTCAAAAAACGCCGGTTTTAGCGTGAGGCCGCGTGCTTCTTGCGATAGTCCGGGCGGAACACTGCCGCCATCATCTGGCTGAGATCGTCGACCTCTTCCAGCGTAGACAGGCTTTCGAACAGGCAGACACCGTCGATCGCCTTGCCCGCCACCGCGCCATACGACATGCAGTCGTGGAATTTCTCCGCCACTTCGGCGTCGCTCAGTGGCGCCTGCATCGAGCCGGGGACCGTATCGACGGTCCGCTCGAAATTGCTGCCACCAGCCTGCACGAATACGGTGGCCGGCTGGAGAAAACCGGTGTTGACGGGATCGATCTCGATCTCCACGCGCTCGGCAAGCGCCCGGACACGCGGCTCCAGCACGCGCTCGCGACCGAGATCGGCGAGCTTGAATTCCTGACGCAGCAGCCCGCACGCCACCGAGTATTTGACGCTGAATTGCGCGGCAACCTGCAGATTGCTGGTCGGATCGAATTCGCCGCCGACGAGATTGTGCATGTAAGGCGTTACGCGCACCCGAATGCGCTCGATGCTGTCGAGCGGTATGCCGCCTTGACGCCCGAGATCGATTGCCGCCTGGACCGGCGCATGATTGCAGCCGCAGCTTGGATATTTCTTGATGCCGGTGTTCAGCGTTTCGTAGCGGCGACCAAGATCGGCCAGCAGAACATCGGCGTCGCCTGGTTCGAACGCGGCATAGAAACCGGCCTTGCCTTCGATCGAAGCGACAGGCCCGGTAATTCCCCGCCGCGCCAGTTCGGCCGCCACCACGCCATTGCGCGCGGCAAAGGCCGACTGCATGCGCTTGGCCAAGGTCTTTTCCCAGGCGGCCTGATAGGTGCCGCTGGTCTGGCACAGCGCCAGACCAATGGCGTTGCGCGTCTGGTCTTTGTTCAGCCCCAGCATCACGGCGCAGGCGGCGGCGGCGCCAAACGTGCCGTGCGTCGAGGTGCCGAACCAGGCCGAGTCTCGCCCCGTCGACAACGCCAGCCGGCACATCAGATCGCCGCCGACGACGATCGCCGTGATCAGGTCGCGGCCGCTGCGAGCTTCGCGCTCGCCGACAGCCAAGGCGGCCGGCAGAGTGACGATCTCGGGATGCAGGACGCCGTCGAAATGCAGGCTGTCGTAATCGAGTGCGGCGGCAAACGTGCCATTGGCCAGCGCTGCACCGACAGCCGAGGTTTGCTGACCGCCGGACCAGAGCGAGGCATGCGCCGCCGAGCCATCCGCCAGCACCATGTCGGTGACTTCAGCGCATCCCGGTTCGGTTGCACCGGCATAGCCAGTTCCCATCGTGTCGACGATCAGGCGCTTTGCGGCGGTGATCGCGGTTTGCGGCAGATTTTCATAACGAGCGGACGCAATATGCAGCGCCAATTGATCGGAAATTGCCATGTCCGTCTCCCTCGCGGCTTTCCTCGATGCGGCGATTCGATCTGCCTTTGTCAGGCGGTCGTTGGCGTCGCACCGCCATCGACGGTCAGCACGATGCCGTTGATGTGCCTGGCGCGATCCGACGCCAGGAACAATGCCGCCTCGGCGATATCGGCGGCAGCGCCCGGCGGCCGCATTTTTTCAGCCGCGGCATCTGCAGCCGATTTGTCGTTTGCCGCCGGCTTGAGCGCCTTATCGGCATCGGTGATGCTGTCGAGACGCGGAGATCGGATCGCGCCCGGTGCGATGCAGTTGGCGCGAATGCCCTGGCCGATGTAGATGTCGCTCACCTCCTTGGTCATCAGATTGACGGCGGCATTGCCGGACGATCCCGCGATATGCGAGGGAAAGTGCGGATACTTGCCACCATTGCCCGAGACGTTGACGATGGCGCCGCGCTGCTGACGCAGCATGTGAGGCATGGCGGCGCGCATGGTGCGGGCATAGGCAAACAGCTTCGCCTCGTACACCTGGCGCCACGCGGCATCGTCGAGCTTGAGGAAGTCGCCGAAGGTCGAGACCGCGGTACTGTTGACCAGTACGTCGATGCGGCCGAAGCGTTCAACGATCTTCGCCGCGGCAGCATCGACTTCGGCCGGGGCGGTGATGTCGATCGGCAGCAACAGCGCATGGCTGGCATCTGGCTGGCCCGCGATGACCGCTTTCAGCTTCTCTCCGTTGCGTCCTGACAACGCCACCTTGGCGCCGGCACGAAGGAATTCTTGCGCGATGGCGCTGCCCAAGCCACCCGACGCGCCGACCACCCACACCACTTTGTTGGCGAATTCCCTGCTCATTGCGATTCCGTAGAGTTACCAGCCATAGCCGCGCGTTTCCGGCGCAGTCCAGATGCCTTTGGCCTCCAGCCGCGGCATCACCAGCTCGCCGAAATTCTTCACCTCTTCCGGATTCCATACCGGGAAGGTGACGGCGATGCCGTCACAGCCGAATTTGTGATGCAACATTTCGATGTGGTCGGCGACCTCGTCGGCATCGCCATGGATCTTGCGCGAACCGGCCACCGAGCCAACCTGACGCATCTGCAGCTCGCCCAGGGAGCGATAGATGTCGTCGTAGGTCGAGATGCCGGCGCGGACGCTGTTGAGGTATTCGACCACGCTCTTCAGATCGATCGTTTCGGCGATCCATTCCGAGAATTCCTGGGCTTCCTTCTTGCTCTTGCGCACCACGACGGAGACATGCATCTGCAGCTTCACCGCGTCGGCCGGCCGCCCATGGCTGACCGCGACGCGTTTGATGTCGTCGAAGCGCTTCTTGAGCTCCTCCAGAGGCGTGCGGCCGGGCATGAAGATGTAGTCCGCATAGTGGCCGGCGAATTCGCGTCCGGAGTCCGAGGCGCCGGCGCTGACGATCAGCGGCAGCGGCTTCTGCACCGGATGCGGGCCGACCAGCCAGCCATCGAGGTCGAAATATTTGCCGCGATGCTTGATCTCGCCATCCTGGCTCCACACCCGCGTCAGGATCTCCATCACCTCGGCAGCACGCTCGTAACGCTGTTCGGAGTTCAAATTGCCGAACAGCTCGCGGTCCAGGGTTTCGCCGAAGCCGGCGCCGGTGACGACGTTGATGCCCCAGCGCCCACCGCTCATGGCATCGAGCATGCCGCCGATGCGGGCCACCAGCAGCGGATGGAACCAGGTGGTGTGGATGGTGGTGATGCAGCGCAGATGCTTGGTCGCCGCCAGCAGGGTGTTGGCCAGCATCGGCGTCACCAGCGCCGGATCCATATAGCCCATATCGCGCGAGCCTGGTCCCATGGAACCCCAGCCATCGGCCATGAAGGCGTAGTCGAAACGCCCCTGCTCGGCGGCCTGCGCCAGCTCGGTGTGCGTCTCGTAGCTCAGCAGGTCGGGAACCTTGGCGGTCGCCGCCGGCGACATCACGTGCACGCTCTTGCTGTTGGGATAGAACAGGCCGACGCGCAAGCTCATCTCTTGTCTCCTTCCGGCCACGCGCCGTAAGCGCCGCGATAGAACAGCAGTGGACTGCCCTCGCCGATCATCACCTGGTCAACCGCGCCGACGACGATTTCATGATCGCCGCCGGGATAGAAATTCACGACCTTGCATTCGCACGACGCCAGCGAGCCTTGGATCAGCGGTGCGCCACCGGGGCCGCAGACCACTTCCATCGATGCGAACTTGTCCGGCGCTTTGGAGGCGAAATGCCTGCAGATATCGATCTGCCGCTCGTTCAGGAAGTTGATGGAGAACACGCCGCTTTCGGCAATGGCTTGCAAGGTGTTGGACTTCGTGTCGAGGCACACGAGATAGAGTGGCGGGTCGAGCGACAACGCCGTCACCGAGTTCACGACCAGGCCCTTGAACTCGCCCTGGCCGTCGCGGCTGGCGATGATCGCGACGCCGGTGGCGAAGCGACCGGCGAACTGGCGCAGATGCGCGGCATCGACCAGCGGCATCAGTTCGGTCGTGACGGTTGCGGTGACGATAGCGGTACTCATACGCTTCTCAGATCTTGGTCGAGATCGGCGGCAGGGTGTCATTCAGCATGAACTGGCCGATCGCACGATATTTGTAGGCAACCGGATCGTGCGTGGTGTGGGTGCGCGCGTTGCGCCAGTGCCGGTCGAGCCCGTATTTGCGCAAGGTCGCCGAGGCACCGGCGACCCGGAACATCATCTCGCTGACTTGCAGGCTGGCATTGTTGGCAGCCGCCTTGGCTTCGGCCACGGCGATCGAGGCGCCAGCATAGGCTTGCTCCAGCGCCTCGCCGCTCAACGAGCAATGCCGCGCTAGCACCTGGTCGAGCACCACACCGGCGCGCAACACCATGACCTCTGCGCCATGGGCGATCACTGACATCTCGCCGACTGCTTGCTGGACATAGGGATCATCGGTTGCGCGGTCGACGCCGGCATCGGCCACCGGCCGCGCCTTGGTACGTCCATACTCGACGCCATCCTTCAGCGCCGCCAGCGCGATGCCGGCATCGATCGCGGCGTGGGCGATCTGCGAGGCGGCACCCAAATAGCTGCGCTTCTTGCCGTGCATCGGCAGCGGCATGACTTCCTCCGCCGACACCTCCACGTTGTCCAGCTTCGTGGTGCCCGAACCGGTCGTGCGCTGGCCCATGCCATCCCAGTCGTCGATCACCTCGATGCCGGCGCGATCCTTCGGCACGATGGTGATGGCGTGGCCGCCATCCTCGGTGCGCGCCATGACATAAAGCTGGTCGGCAATCAGGCTGCCGGTGCTATAGAACTTCACGCCGTTTAGGCGATAACCCTCGCCCTGCCGGCTGAGCTTGGTCTGGAAATCGCCCGGCGTCTTGCCGCCGCGTTCTGCCAGAGCGTTGGTAATGATGTGGCCGTTCATAACGTCGGCGAAGAAGCGCTGGCGTTGCGCCTCGCTGCCATCGATGACGAGCCAGTCCATCAGCACGAAATGCGGCTGCAGCATTTGCGCCAGATTGGGATCGCCCTCGCCCAGATGCATCATCATCTGCGCGAATTCGACGAAGCTGGCCTCAGGCCCGCCGTAACGCTTCGGCACCCGCGCGGTCTGCAGGCCCATGGTCCGCAGGGTTTGGGCTTCGGCATAGGGCAGCACGCGGTCGAGATCGCGTGCGATCGAGCCCTGGGCCAGCGTCCGCGCCAGTTGCGCGGCTTCGGCCACCAGATCGGCGCCGCTACGCTGTCCGGCGCCGGAAATCCCAGCGGCGGGGCCCCGTGGGGCAGCTCCGGTTTGCATACGCTTCTCCCTAGCCTAGCTCCGATGCGGGCGATCTTACACGGCCTGATCCCAAATGAAACCACATAAACCATCTTTTTTTGGGATAATTATTTTATTAATGGGCAGCGGTTTTGTGTTCAAAACGCCAAGACGCAGGAACGCCGGGCCACGGCAGGGCCCGGTGATTCGGCGATCGTCGAAATGGCTTGTTAGTAGCCCAGGAAGCGTGAGACGGCGCGGATGTCGGGCGAGGCGAAAGAGAACAACTCGGCCGAGCGCATGGCGGCAGTGGAAATCTGCTTTACCGCTTGAGCGTCGAACTGCTTGCTGGGGCCGGAGACCACCACCGCTCCCATCATGCGACGCGGCGAGAGCCAGATCGGCGCCGCCACCGCGGCCAGGCCCTGCAGCATCTCGTCCAAGGTTACCGAGTAGCCGCGCTCCAGCGCCTCTTTCAACTCACGCTCGAGTTCGACACGCGTCACCAAGGTGCGCGAGGCGTGCGACTTGTAAGGCTCGGCGCCCAGCACCTGATCCCGCTCGCCCTCAGTCAGATTGGCCAGCAGCAGCTTGCCTGAAGCGGTGGCGTAGATCGGCGCCGTCACCTCTGTCTGGAAATACGGCGAAAAATTCTCGCTGCCCAGCATGATTTCCAGCACCACGCGCTTGTAGCCGAGGAAGATCTGCAGCGCCGTGGTGAACCCGAAAGTCTGACGCAGGCTGCGCAATTCCTCGGCTGCGGCGCGGCGCAGGCTGTTCAACGGATGGTAGAGACTGGTCGGAAACAGCGACCGCGCCGTCGGGTGGTAGCGTTTGGCCTGGTCGCGCCAGACATAACCGATCTGGATCAGCGTTTGCAGCAGCCGGTGCGTCGTGCTGGAGTTGAGGCCGACCAGTTCGGCGATCTCGGCCGACGTCAGTGGCCGCTCTTCCTTGACCAGCACCTCGACCATGGCGAAGCCACGCTGCAGCAGACCGGTGTCCTGCCGCGTCTCGTCGCTGTCGCGGCCGACACCGACAAAGGCATCGAATTTGCCGACTTTGCCGACCGCAGTGACGTTGGCGGGCGAAGCTTCGTTTGCCGCCTTGGCCTCGGATTTCTGCCGTTTTACCCCAGTCTTGCGCACGGGTTTCCTCATGCGATGAACAACTCCCGGTGATTATTAGCAGTTATTTTTCAAGTTACTAGCGCTTTGCCGCGCGTCGGATCCTCGCTCCTGTGCATGACCTGCCATCATCAGGCCGACCTCAGGCGCTGATTCGCGGCGGGCTCTACCTGACTTGATAGCACCGTTTTATGGCAATAGTTATCCCATTTAGTGAAATTTTTTCATCTTGAATTGGGAATATTATTCGTGCCAAATGCGCCATCAGGGAGTGCAACGGATGAATCCGCTGGCCGAAGCCACACGCAACAAGCTGATGCTGGGCCTGTTCCTGCCAATCCAAAGCGGCGGCTGGAGCCCTTCCAGCACGCCGCGCGGCACCGACTGGTCGTTCGACTACAACGCCGCTCTCACCAAGCGTTGCGAGGCGCTGGGCTTCGATCTGGTGTTCGGCCAGGCGCAGTGGCTGGGCGCGCAAGGCTATGGCGGCAAGACCAACTATCGCAGCCAGTCGCTCGATGCTTTCATCGTCGCCGCCGGGCTATGCGCCATCACCCGGCGCATCATCATCATTTCCACCCTGCACATTCTTTACGGGCCACTGCATCCGCTGCACGTCGCCAAGTTCGGCGCCACCTTGGACCATATGGCCAAGGGCCGCTGGGGGCTCAACGTGGTGACCGGCTTCGCGCCCGACGAATTCACCATGTTCGGCATGGACCCGATCGAACACGACCAGCGCTATCGCATGGCGGCCGAGTTCACCGATGCGTTGGACGCGTTGTGGCATGCCAAATCCGATATCACGCGCGAAGGCATCGGCTGGAAACTGAAAGACGCCTATGCCGGGCCCAAACCGGCGAACGGCCGGCCGATCATGGTCAGCGCCGCGTCCTCGCCCGCCGGCCTGGACTATGCCGGCAAATACGCCGATCTCGTGTTCATCACCAGCCCGGCCGGCGCCGAGATCGACGCCGCGCTCGGTGCATTGCCCGAGCACAACGCCAAGGTCAAAGGCTTTGCCGCCAAGCACCGCCGCAAGGTCAAGACCATCATCAACCCGCTGATCATCTGTCGCGAGACCGAAAAGGAAGCGCGGCAGGTTTACGACCGCATCGTCGCCGGCGAGGACACCACTGCGGTCGATAAATTGTTCGGCCGCTTCCAAAGCGCCAACGCCGATTCGTGGAAGGGCCATGCGCGCGGCCAGCGCGTCGCTGGCGGCAACATACAGATCATCGGCAGCCCGCAACAAGTGGCGGAGCAATGCCTCAAGCTGCAGCAGGCTGGTTGCGACGGCATCCAGATGTGCTTTTTCGATTTCGCGCCCGAGCTGGAGTTTTTCGGCCAGCGCGTGCTGCCACTGCTGAAGCAGGCCGGCCTGCGCGCGCCCGAGGACCAGCCGCCGCAGCGCGCCAGCGCCTGAGTTTCAAGCCGGACGTTAGAGCCGGCGCGACGATGACGACAAGCCGGAACACCGGCTCGAGGGAGGATCAGTGAAGTTGCACGCCTGTTGCCTGACCGGCAACACCGGACCAGCACCATGAGCGCCATCGACGCGCCTGCTTTGCCGCGCCGATTGCCCAAGCGCGGTTGGGGCGGACTGATCGTGCCGGCGGTGCTGGTGCTGCTAATCGTCTTCGTGCTGCCGATCGGGCAACTGGCGCTCAACTCTCTGCACGTCAAAGCCGGCCCCGGCATGATCGATCCGACCTGGACGCTCGACAACTACATCCGCTTTCTCAGCGATCCGTTCTATTACGGCATTCTTCTGGAAACCTTCATTCTCGGCATCGTCGTGGTGTCGATCTGCCTGGTGATCGGCTTTCCGGTGGCCTATTTCCTGGCTCGCACCCGCTCGCGCTGGCGCGGCGCACTGATCTTCGCGGTGGTGTCGCCGCTGCTGATTTCGGTGGTGATCCGTAATCTCGGCTGGCTGCCGGTGCTGGGCTCCAGCGGCGTCATCAACTGGCTGCTGCTTTCACTCGGCATCCTCAGCCAGCCGGTGCAACTCATCAACAACTACACCGGCGTCGTGATAGGCCTGACCCATGCCCTGTCGCCGTTCATGATCCTGTCGCTGATGACGGTGATCCAACGTATCGAGCCTGAGATTGAGGAAGCCTCGATCAACCTCGGCGCCAGCCCGCTCGAGACTTTCTGGCGCATCGTGGTGCCGCTGTCGCGGCCGGGCGTGCTGGCGGGCTACCTACTGGTGTTCACCGTGGTGCTGTCAGCCTTCACCACTCCCGGCATGATGGGCGGCAATCGCGTGCTGGTGATGTCTACCTACATCGGCCAGCAGATCCGCACGGCGCTGAACTATCCCTTTGCCGCCATGGCCGCCATCATCCTGATGCTGGTGACCACGCTTACCACGCTGATCGCGCTGCGACTGTCGGGAGGGAAGAACCAATGAGGCTCTCCACCATCCTGTTCCGCGGCTTCGTCGCGCTGGTTTTCGTCTTCCTGCTGCTGCCCATCGTTATGGTGGTGGTGACCTC
>JAQSWP010000298.1 GCA_029266575.1 Alphaproteobacteria bacterium
GTGATCGCCGCCGTCAGCGACGTCTTGCCATGGTCGACGTGCCCGATCGTCCCGATGTTGCAATGCGGCTTGTTCCGCTCGAATTTCGACTTGCCCATAACCTTAACGATCCTTTTGCAGTTTCCCATCCGTCCGCACGGCCAATCCGGCGTTCGGCAGTGTCTCTGGAGCGGGTGATGGGAATCGAACCCACGTAGCCAGCTTGGAAGGCTGGTGCTCTACCATTGAGCTACACCCGCAAGCTTGTGAATTCCTTCGATTCGTCGCCGCTCCGTCGCGTTCTCCGGCAGCCTGGTGGAGGGGGAAGGATTTGAACCTTCGTAGGACAAAGTCCGGCAGATTTACAGTCTGCTGCCATTGACCGCTCGGCCACCCCTCCAGGAAGAACTGGCCACGGGTACGCGTCCGCGACAGCACTCATAAACGACCAGGCAAGCCCGAAAAACGGACCAGCGGACTATCGACATTTTGCCCTGCCTGTCAACCGGAATTGGCAGGAATATCAAAAACAAAACGCCTCTGGCAAACCCTTGCCGCGCCCGGCAAATTTGCCTCCCCGCCGGCACCCGGTTAAGACGGGTCATGGCCCGCAACAAACATCATCGCCCCGCCGGCAAATACGACCGCCGCCCGCCCTCCCGCGCCGAGGAGACTTCGCCTGCCGGGAGCGCCCCGGGACAGCGCCCCAGGCGGCCCGAACGCAAAATGGCCCGTGGCGGCAGCCGCGACGACGGCAACTGGCTCTACGGCCGGCATGCCGTCTTGGCTGCCGCCGCCAATCCCTTTCGCGAACTGCGGCAGCTCTGGATCACGCGCGAAGCCGATGCGCGCTTTGGCGCCGAACTGGCGCAGGCCCTGTCCGGCCGTGACGGTGGTGCGGTACAGCCGCAGATAGTGGATCGGGGTGACATCGAGCAGGTCCTGGGCAATGCAGTGCATCAGGGCATCGCGCTCCTGGCCGCCGCCTTGCCAGAACAGGATCTGTCCGACGTGCTGCCCGCGGAGGAGCAAGATGCGCTGGTGCTGGTGCTGGACCAGGTCACCGATCCGCACAATGTCGGCGCCATCCTGCGCTCGGCCGAGGCTTTCGGCGCCGCTGGTGTCGTCGTGACCGAACGTCATGCGCCGGAGGAAACCGGCACGCTGGCCAAAGCGGCTTCCGGCGCCATCGAGCGCGTGCCGTTGATCAGGGTCATCAACCTGGCGCGTGAGCTCGACTATCTGAAATCGCGCGGCTTCTGGATTCTGGGGCTGGCGGGCGAAGCAACGCAATCGCTGACGCAGGGAAAGCCCGGCGGCAGGGTGGCGTTGGTTCTGGGAGCTGAAGGCGAAGGATTGCGCCGGCTGACGCGCGAGCATTGCGATGTATTGGTGCGCCTCCCCATGACTGGCTCGATGCCCAGCCTCAACGTCTCCAATGCCGCCGCGGTCGCGCTTTACGAACTGAGCCGCGATAAGCTGAAATGACGATCATGAGCGCCTAAGTTGCCTCAGAGGCGCGGCTTTGATATGCCACGCCGTGTCTCGGGCCGGGTTAGCACAGTGGTAGTGCAGCGGTTTTGTAAACCGAAGGTCGGGGGTTCAAATCCCTCACCCGGCACCAGTCCGATGGGACGTAAGTCCCCTGTCCACCTGAATTAATTCACAATCAGTTTTGACATAAGACTTGCCTTCGCGTACCACCGGTTGGGCGGAGGGGAGCAGTTGAACCGAGTAGTTGCGCTGGACATCGTCAAGGCAGTGGCAATCTGTCTGTTGGTGTTGGGTCACGTTATCGAAGGCCTGACGCATATGGGCGCAATCGACGCTCACAGTCCGCTGATCGATTTGCAGGCTTGGCTGCGCACCTTCCGCATGCCGGCGTTCTTCTTCGCCGCCGGCGCCGTCACGGGACTGCGAGCCTTGCGACCCGCCGGCCCTTTCCTGCATCACCGCTTCGCCACGCTGGTCTATCCGCATCTGCTGTGGGGCGCGATCTATCTCGTCATCGCCATCGTCTTCGCGCGCTACTACAACAGCCCTATCCAGGATCCGGGCAATATCGGTCGTCACCTCATGGATATCGCGATCGGGCAGAAATCCTGGTTTCTGATGTCGCTGTTCATGGTGTCGGTCGCGGCCTATTTCCTGTTTCGCATCGATGCGCGGCTGGCCCTGGTCCTGGCGCTTCTGCTGTGCGTGCTGCCGATCGATTCGCGCTTCACTTCGCTCTCGCGATCGTTCGATTTCGCTTTCTTTTTCGTCCTTGGTTATATGGGCATCGGAGCGCTACTGCGGCTGACCGCGGCGTTGCCGTTGAAGGCAGTCCTTGCCTTGGGAATCGCCGCCCTGCCGCTCTCCTTCGGGTTGCAGAAGATAATGCCGGCACTTTCGCATCCAATGTGGGGCGGCGCTTCGCTCCTGATCTTGGGCCTGATGGGCGCCTTCGGTTTGTGGTGCCTGGCGGTGGGGATTGCCGCCAGCGACTATCCACGCCGGAAGCTGGCGGCGCTGGGCGCCGCGTCGCTGGCGATTTTCGTGCTGCATCCGATGGTAATCGGTGCAGCGCGCCTCGTCCTGGTGCCGCTGATGCGGGATTTGCCCTCGGTAATCCCCACCCTGCTGATCGCCACCATTGCCGTGGCCTTGCCCGCTCTCGCCTATTATTTCATCAAGCGTTTGGGCCTGGTGACACCGATTTTCATCCTGCCGCTGGCGCGTGCGGAAGC
>JAQSWP010000299.1 GCA_029266575.1 Alphaproteobacteria bacterium
GTGAACCGGCTTTCGCCATGCTTGCGCGCATACGGCACATAGCCCAACTCGCGCTGCAGGAGGGCCAGCACCTCTTTTTTCTCATACGGGACATAGTTCAGGAATGGCACGAACTTGATGCGCTTGACAAAGATGTAATAGAGGAATCGCAGCACGCCCATGCGCGGATAGGTCTTGAGCTTGCGCTTGCCGAAGCGGCGATGCAGCGCCTTCAAATTCTTGAGGTCGCGCTGGTCGTAGGAATAGGCTGGCGGCATGATCGACTCGGTGGTGACGTTCGATCCCGGCACGATGAAACGGATACCGCGCTTCGCGGCCTCGGTGAACAGCAGCGCATTGATGGCGTGATCGGTGACCACTTCGACATCCATCACCCCGGCCTCGAAATAGGACCGCTGCAGGTCCTTGATCTCATTCCAGTCCACCACATGGGTGTAGAGGTCGATACCGAGCTTGCCGACGGTGGCTTCGATGTTGGCCTGGGCCAGTTCGGTATCCCAGCCATTGTCGAGATGAACTGCCAGGGCGCGCAACCCAAACTGCTTGATCAGATAGGCACTATAGGTGGAATCGACGCCGCCACTGACACCGATGATGCAGTCATACTCCTTGCCTTTGCCCTCCGCCTTCATCTGGTCGATGAGCGGTTGCAGGCGCGCCATTCCTTCAGGCGCATAGCCGAAATACTCGGTCTTCAGGCGATGCTGGGCCAGCCGCGCCAGACGGCAGACACCCTCGGAGTCGTAAGTGATGGCCGGATCGGAATCGTCCATCACCGTCATGGCGCACAAGGCGCGACCCGGCTGCACGGTAAAGCGGCTTTCGTCAAATCCCTGGGACATCGTCAACCTTGCAGCTTCAACGGTGATGGCCCAGCGCGCGCATTATCGCGATCAGCTTGGGCACTTCGTCCTCCCAGTAGGGGATATTCAGCGGGGACGCCAGCCTTGCAGTGATGTCCTGGCGGGAAATCTGTGAAACCAGTTTCCGCAGCCTGTCCGCATTCAGGTCCGGCAAAATCCAGCCCCGGCCGGTTTCGCGCAGCACGCGGCTCACGGCGGGCATGTCGTTGGCGATCACCGGCAAACCCGCACCCAGGCACTCGAACAGCTTGTTGGGCAGGGAATAGACATAGCTCAATGCGTCCTGTGCGAAGAACACCAAGCCGACATCGGCGCCCGCCACCAGTTCCAGTACTTCGGCCGGCGGAACCGGTTCGTGCACATGGATGTTCGCTGCCGTGCGGCTGGCCTCGCGACACATCGGCGCCGAAGGGCCATTTCCCAGCATCACCAGATGACGGTCGGCGGGCAGGTCCCGAAATGCTTCGATCAGCATTTCCAAGCCGCGCCCCGGGCCCAGCAGCCCTACATAGATGAAAATCAGGCCGTCCGGACCAATCCCAAGATTTCGGCGCAAGCGGTCGTTACGTTCGACGGCGCACACCGGCCGCTGGGGCAAGTTGCGCACCGTGGTAACGGGCCTGCCCGGATAGGCGCTGCGATACCAGTCTGCGATCAGGTCATTCACCACCGTCGTCTGCGCGACGCCGCGAATCAGCAGACCTTCGACCGCCCGTGCGATACGGCACACCCAGGCGGGCCAGCCGTTGCGCTGGCTTTCGAGTTCATGGGCATCATAGAGAACAGGAGCACCGGTCCGCCGCGATAGCGCCACCGCCACCGGCAATGTCGCCAAGCTGTGGCATTGCAGGAAGACGGGCCGGGTTCCCCGCAGCGCTCGATAGACCTGCCACCACCATTTCGGCAGCCGCAAGGCGCGCGAGAACCGTCCTTGCGTGCCAACCTGGGCGCCCGTCGGCACGTTCCACAGCAACGATCCCTCTTGCTGCGAAGTCAATTCCGGCGAATCGCGGTAGTCGTGGCCGACATACAGAGTACCCCCAGCCAGGCCGGCGTCCATCGCGGCCCTGCCGCCGCGGAGCGCTCGGCTTTGCGGGACGTCGAACGGCGCGAAATAAAGGTGCACCACCGTGCCAGGCGGCAACGGCTCCGCCGGGCGCCAGTGCAGGATCGCAGGCGCCAACTTTTCCGGCAGCACCTTCTGATGGCTATTCACGTCTGGTTCCAAAAAAGCGGGGCCCGCGACAGGCAGGCGCTTCGCGCACGCCTCACAACAATGCTATTTGTGCATACCTGCTTTCGGCATGATTTTCCATGGGCTTTTCCGCGGTGCGAAAGAACCCGTGCTTGACATCCGCTTGCCACAAATTTATTTTGACCTTTCAAGGGGTTACTGGAAATCATGCACCGCATTCGCGTTATCCCGAGCCTGCTCATGGAGAATGGGGGCTTGGTGAAAACTATCCAGTTCGGCAAACGCACCTATCTAGGCGATCCCATCAACATCATCCGCATCTTCAACGACAAGGAAGTCGACGAGGTTGCACTGCTGGACATCGGCGCCACGCCCGAGAAGCGACAGCCGGATTTCGCCGCGATCGAAAAGATCGCTTCGCAATGCTTTATGCCTCTGGCTTATGGCGGTGGCATCACCCATCTCGACCAAATACGGCAGCTGTTCAAGCTGGGTGTGGAAAAAGCGGTGCTGAACACTTCGGCGGCCGAGAATCCCGCGTTGATCACGGAAGCAGCCAACGCCTTCGGCGCGCAGGCCATCGTCGTGTCCATCGATGTCAAGAAATCCTGGACCGGAAAATACGACGTTGT
>JAQSWP010000300.1 GCA_029266575.1 Alphaproteobacteria bacterium
CAGGCTCAGCACACCCTCATCCGCCCTTCGGGCACCTTCTCCCGCAAGCGGGAGAAGGGCATTTTAGTTGAGTGACCTCTACCGCCCCGCCTTGCGCGTGCTGCCACAGCGCTTCCATGCAAGGCGGAGCGTGCGCTAGTCAGGAATCGCACTCTGACCCTACACCCTTCTCCCGCTTGCGGGAGAAGGTGGGCGAAGCCCGGATGAGGGTGTTGTTTCATCCCGGCAAGCGCTTGTCCGTGAGCAGGCTCAGCACACCCTCATCCGCCCTTCGGGCACCTTCTCCCGCAAGCGGGAGAAGGGCATTTTATTTGAGAGACCTCTACCGCCGCGCCTTCCTCGCCTGCTTGCCGCGTGCGCCGGAGCCTGATTTGGCGCCGCGCCAGGCGCGCGGGTCTTGCGAGCCGCCGCGCGGATGCTGCCCCGCTCTGGCGCTGCCGGGCGCGCGCGAGGTGGCGGCGCCGGGCAATCCCAACTCGGCTTCTTCCAGCCGCCTGATCTCGTCGCGCATTCTGGCGGCTTCCTCGAATTCGAGGTTGGACGCCGCATCGCGCATGCGTTTTTCGAGGTCGGCGAGATAGGCCTGCAAATTGTGGCCGATCAGGTTGTTGGTGGCCTCGTCGCCGGTCGGCACGGTGTAGTGGTCGCGCTCGTTCATGTTCTGCAGGATCTCGCCGATATTCTTGCGGATCGAGGCTGGCGTGATGCCGTGCGCCTGGTTATAGGCGTGCTGCTTGGCGCGGCGGCGGTCGGTCTCGTCCATGGCGATCTTCATGGCGTTGGTGATCTTGTCGGCATAGAGGATCACCCGCCCATCGACGTTGCGCGCCGCCCGCCCGATGGTCTGGATCAGCGAGGTCGGCGAGCGCAGGAAGCATTCCTTGTCGGCATCGAGAATGGCGACCAGCGCGCATTCGGGGATGTCCAAGCCTTCGCGCAACAGATTGATGCCGACCAGCACGTCGAACGCGCCCAGTCTCAAGTCACGCAGGATCTCGATACGTTCCAACGTGTCGATGTCGGAATGCAGATAGCGCACGCGCACGCCGTTCTCGTGCAGGTACTCGGTCAAGTCTTCGGCCATGCGCTTGGTCAGGGTGGTCACCAGTACGCGCTGGCCTTTCCTGGCGCATTCCTTGCACTCGGCCAGCAGATCATCGACCTGTTTGCTGACGGGGCGGATGATGGTGGGCGGATCGATCAGGCCGGTGGGGCGGATGACCTGCTCGACGAAGACGCCGCCGGTGCGCTCCATCTCCCACGGCCCCGGCGTGGCCGAGACGAACACCGAATCGGGGCGCATCACGTCCCATTCCTCGAATTTCAGCGGCCGGTTGTCGATCGCCGAGGGCAGGCGGAAGCCGAATTCGGCCAGCACCGATTTGCGGTTGAAGTCGCCTCTGAACATGCCGCCGATCTGCGGCACGGTGACGTGGCTCTCGTCCACGATCAGCAGCGCGCCCCTGGGCAGATACTCGAACAGGGTCGGCGGCGGATCGCCGGGACGCCGGCCGGTCAGGTAGCGCGAATAGTTTTCGATGCCGGCGCAGGAGCCGGTCGATTGCAGCATCTCGAGATCGAAATTGGTGCGCTGCTCCAGCCGCTCGGCTTCCAGCAACTTGCCGGCGTTGCGGAACTCCTCCAGCCGCTGCTTGAGGTCGATTTTGATGCGCTCGATCGCCTGGTGCAAGGTCGGCTTGGGCGTCACGTAATGCGAATTGGCGTAGATGATGATTTCATCGAGGCTCGCCATCTTCTCGCCGGTCAGCGGATCGAACTCGTGGATCGCTTCCAGCTCGTCGCCGAACAGCGACAGCCGCCAGGCGCGATCCTCCAGATGGGCGGGATAGAGTTCCACCGTGTCGCCGCGCACGCGGAAGGTGCCACGGGTGAAGCTGGCATCGTTGCGGCGATAGGCCTGCTCGACCAGCCGGCGCAACAGCGCCTGGCGTTCGACCCGCTGGCCGGCGCGCAATTCCAGCTTCATCGCCTCGTAGGTCTCGACCGAGCCGATGCCGTAGATGCACGACACCGAGGCCACGATGATGACGTCGCGCCGCTCGAGCAGCGAACGCGTCGCCGAATGGCGCATGCGGTCGATCTGCTCGTTGATCGAGCTGTCCTTCTCGATATAGGTGTCGGTGCGCGGCACGTAGGCTTCGGGCTGGTAGTAGTCGTAATAGGAGACGAAATACTCGACCGCGTTCTCGGGGAAGAACGATTTCATCTCGCCATAGAGCTGCGCCGCCAGGGTCTTGTTGGGCGCCATGATCAGGGTCGGGCGCTGCACGTGCTGGATGACGTGCGCCATGGTGAAGGTCTTGCCCGAGCCGGTGACGCCCAGCAGCACCTGGTCGTGCTCCTTCTCTTCCAGCGACGCGATGAGCTGGCGGATCGCCTCGGGCTGGTCGCCCGCCGGCTCGAAGTCGGAAACGACCTTGAAATCCTTGCCGGCGGCCGGCACCGCCCGCCGCTCGGTCATAAACATCGGAAGATTGTCCATGGCGCCTATATTGGGTCGGACGGGGGCGAATCGCCAGTGCAGCGCGGCATTTTGCCGAACGAGGCAGGCCGGTTAAGGTGCTGCCCCGCCTGCATTTTGCCAGCACATGCCCGAGCTGCTTTCGCCCCTGATTTCCTGGCCGACCCTGATCGCCGCCGCCACGGTATTGCTGGC
>JAQSWP010000009.1 GCA_029266575.1 Alphaproteobacteria bacterium
GATCTTGATGTTGCGGGTGCCAAGCTCGACGGTGTCGTCGAGGTTCTTGTATTCGCGCTTATCCCACACCTTCACGGCGCGGCCTTCGCGGCCCTTGTCCTGGCCGATGCGCACGCCTTCGGGGTTGAAGCCATAGGCGCCAAAGGGCGACGTGCCTGCCGTGCCGATCCACTTGCTGCCGCCCTCGTGGCGCTTCTTCTGCTCTTCGAGGCGCTGCTTCAGCGTCTCCATCAGCTTTTCCCAGCCGCCAAGGGCTTCGATCTGCGCCTTCTCCTCCTCGGTGAGGAATTTCTCCGACATGGCTTTCAGCCACTCCTCGGGAATTTCCGCGGTGGTCGATTCGGCCACGTATTCCAGCCCCTTGAACGAGGCGCCGAAGACGCGATCGAACTTGTCGATGTTGCGCTCGTCCTTGACCAGCACGGCGCGCGAGAGGAAATAGAAATCGTCGACGCTGTAATCGGCGACGCCCTTGTCCATCGCTTCCATCAGCGCCAGGTACTCCTTGATCGAGACCGGCACCTTGGCATCGCGCAGCTTGAGGAAGAAATCGATGAACATGAGCGATCTCCTACGTCAGGCGATCCGTTGCTGACTTACGACTTCTCGCGACGGGCCATGAAGGCCAGCCGCTCGAACAGATGCACGTCCTGCTCGTTTTTCAGCAGCGCCCCATGCAACGGCGGGATCAGCTTGGAGGGATCCTTGCTGCGCAGCGCGTCGGCCGGGATGTCCTCGACCATCAGCAACTTCAGCCAGTCGAGCAGTTCCGAGGTCGAGGGCTTTTTCTTCAGGCCCGGCACTTCGCGCACGTCGTAGAAGACGTTCAGCGCCTCGCGCACCAGGGTGCGCTGGATGCCGGGGAAATGCACGTCGATGATCTCGCTCATCGTCTCGCGGTCGGGAAAGCGGATGTAGTGGAAGAAGCAGCGGCGCAGGAACGCGTCTGGCAATTCCTTCTCGTTGTTCGAGGTGATGATCACCACCGGCCGCTGCTCGGCCTTCACCACTTCCTGCGTCTCGTAGACGTAGAATTCCATGCGGTCGAGCTCGAGCAGCAGATCGTTGGGGAATTCGATGTCGGCCTTGTCGATCTCGTCGATCAGCAGCACCGGCCGCTCATTGGCGCCGAACGCGTCCCACAATTTGCCGCGCTTGATGTAGTTCTTGATGTCGTGGACGCGGCCGTCGCCCAGCTGCGAATCGCGCAGGCGCGAGACGGCGTCGTATTCGTACAGGCCCTGCTGCGCCTTGGTGGTCGACTTGATGTGCCACTCGATGATCGGCGCCTTGATGGCGCGCGCGACCTCATGGGCCAGGATGGTCTTGCCGGTGCCGGGCTCGCCCTTGATCAGCAGCGGCCGTTGCAGGGCGATGGCGGCATTGACCGCGACACGCAGATCTTCGCTCGCGATATACCGATCGGTACCCGTGAATTTCATCGATTTCCTCTGTTTCTCGAACTAAACCGCAATTCAGCCCACCCTAGGAGGCGGACGGTGCCAAGGCAAGACTGGCCAGAAATCGCTAGGCGGAAGAGGGTCTTACCGACCGTTCCGGCGCGCAGGCCACGCTGAAGGAATCACAGGCAAGTGATTGAATAAACTGGCGCCAACCGTGTCTACTTCAGTTGGTCGCACAAAAACGGCAAGTCACACAGGGAGCGTTTAATGAGGAACAGATGGGTCAAGGGCGCAGTGGCGGCGGCGCTGGCGCTGTCCTTCGCCGGCGGCGTTGTAGTGGTGGCCCAGGCGCAGGGCGACGTCATCAAGGCGCGCCAGGACAACCGCAAGGAAATCACCCGGCTCGGCGGGCGTGAAATGCGTCCCTTGCTGGAGGCCGACGGCAACCTTGCCGAACTGGCGACCAGGGCGGAAAGGATCGCCGAGCTCAACAAGCAGTTCGCCACCATGTTCCCGCCGGGTTCGGACAAGGGAAATACCCTGGCCTCGCCGGCGATCTGGACCGACCGCGCCGGCTTCGATGCCGCGAACAAGGCCTCGGTCGATGCGGCTTTGAAGATGGCCGAACTGGCCAAAGCGGGCAATCGTGCCGCCCTGGCCGACCAGTACAAGGTCATGGGCAGCACCTGTGGCGCCTGCCATCAGAAATACACCACCAGCGACCCGTTCAAGAAATAATCGAATCGAGATGAGAAGAGCGCCGCTTCGAAAGAGGCGGCGCTTTTTTCATCCCAGCCGCACGATGGCGAAGACAATCAAGGCCGAAAGAACGAGCAGCGCCAGCGCCAGCAGGGGATTGGCCATTTTGGGCTCGCTCCCCGGTGCGATCGGCAGAAGTTTTTTGCCGCTGAACATGGCGGCCACCAGATTGTCGCGCTTGAACACCAGATAGGCGAGCACGGCCAGCACGTGCAGCCCGATCGCCACCAGCAAAAACTTCACGACCATCTCGTGGATATCGCTCAGCGCCTTGCTGGTATTTTCCGATACCAGCAGCGACAGCGGTCCGGCATTGAGATTGGCATCTTCGGCGAACAGGCCTGTCCCTGCCTGCACCAGAAGCAGCACCAGCAGCAACGCGACCATCCAGCCGCCCAGCGGATTGTGCCCGACATCGCCTGTTTTACCCGGCCGGAACAGAGCTCCGAGATGTTGCAATCCGGCCTTTGGGCCCTTGATGAAATCGGAAAAACGCGCCGTACCGCTGCCGAAGAAGCCCCACAGGATACGATAGATCAGCAGCGTCAAAATTGCGTAGCCGGACCAGAAGTGCCAGGGCATCCAATCATAGCCCTGCTCGCCGCTCCACCACGAGAAGGCGACCAGGACCACCAGCAGCCAGTGGAAAATCCGCGTTGGCAAATCCCAGACCCTAACGCTGCGGTTGGCGGACGGGCTGGACGAGGCCGGCGGTTCGGTCATGGGCTCAAGTCTTGCGCAAGCGCGACGGTATCTGCAAGCGCTTGCGCGGGCGGCCTGGCCTGTCGATGATGGCGGCATGGTCCGTCGAGGCAATCTGACCGTTTTCGTTCTGCCGGTCGTGTTGGCTTTGCTGGCCAGTCCGGCCGCCGCGCAGGATCTGCGCGCCGAGGCCGAGCGCGGCGCGCCGGCAGCGCAACGCCAGCTCGGCATGGCGTATCTGGATGGCCAGGGCGTTGCGCCCAATGCCACGGAAGCGGCGCGCTGGCTGGTGCGGGCAGCCGAACAGGGCGATCAGGAAGCGGCCAACCAACTCGGCAATCTTTTTGCCGCCGGCAATGGCGTGGCCAGGGACGAGGCGCGCGCCGTGCAGCTGTTCGAGCAGGCCGGCACGATGGGCCATGCGCGCGGGCGCTTCAATGCCGGGCTGGCCTATGCCACCGGCCGCGGCGTGGCGCGCGACGAGGCGCGCGCGGCGTACTGGTTCGGCGAGGCGGCCAGGATCGACGATCCCGCCACTCTGATGGCGCTGGCCAATTTGCGCGAACGCGGCGGCCCGCTGCCGGCCGATCCGGTCGAAGCGCAGCGGCTCTATCGCCGCGCTGCCGGGCTCGGCCACGCGCCGGCGCAATACCGGCTGGCGCTGGGCCTGGCCAATGGCAGCATCGGCGCGCGCGATCCCGCCGCCGCCTTCGCCCAGATGAAAAGCCTGGCGCAGAACGGCTACGAAGACGCCATGGTCAGCCTGGGCGACATGCATGCGGCGGGGCTGGGCACGGCGGAAAATCTTGGCGAGGCGGTCTCCTGGTATCGCCGCGCCGCCGAGCGCGGCAATGCCGGCGCGCAGCTGAAATTCGGCAACGCGTATTTCACCGGCACGGGTGTCGAGCGCGATCTGCCCGCAGCGCTGGGCTGGTACCAACGCGCGGCGCGCCAGGGCGATGCGGAGGCAATGTACCTGCTGGGCATTTTCCATGCCGGCGGCGTTGCCGGTCCGCGCCAGCCGCAGGAAGCCTATAAATGGTTTTCCCTGGCGCAGGCGCGCGGTTTCCGCCGCGCCGCCGATGTGCGCAAGTCAATGGAACAGCAGCTCAGCGCCACCGAGCGTCGCGCCGCGGAGGCAGCGGCGGCGGCGTTCGTGCCGGTCATGGAGCGGGCCGGTGCCATGTCGTCGCCCGCCGCTTTTGCCCCCACCACTGCTCCGGCGCCAGCGCAACCGGCGCAGCCGCCGGCCCGCACAATAGGTGTACCTGCACCCACACCTGCCGCACCGTCGCCGGGCGGGATTCCGTTGCAACTGCATCAGCGGTAAAATTGCATCCGAGTTGCAAGTAGCCGATTTCATTTGGATACCGACCTGCTAAACTGATCGGGTCATTGGGGAGCATGACAGGCCGAATGCCGGGGAGCATTGGCAACGGTCCTGCGCCATCGACGTCTTATTAGCCGCCGTTCTGGCGGTCCTGTTGTTTGCATTCACACATAGACCACACTGAATTAGGCCAATGATGTCAGACCGCAACATTGCAATGGGGGAGCGCATTCGCCGCGCTCGCAAATCGCTCAATCTGACGCAACAGGAATTCGCCGAGCGCTTGCAGGTGACGCAGCCCACCGTGCATCGCTGGGAAAAGGGTTTCTACGATCCCGACGAATCGGCCTTGCAGCGCCTGGCGGCGATGACCGACCTGCCGCCAGCCTATTTTCGCTACGGCGAGCAGGCGGTGACGCAGACGCGCCGCGCCGTGACGGTGGTCGGACATGTCGGAACGGACGGACAGGTCAGCCTTGACGACAACAAAGCCGCCAGCGCGCCGACCATCGAGGCGCCGGCCAGCGAGACCCTGTCGGCCGTGGCGATCGTGGTGCGGGGCGACAGCCTCTATCCCGTCTATCAGGACGGCGACGTGATTTTCTACGGTCTCGAAGCCAGCAACGACGAGCAGGCCTTCCTGGGACGCGAATGCGTGGTGAAACTGGCCAAGGGCCCGACGCTGTTGAAGCGCGTCATGCGCGGCAGCGAGCGCGGCTCCTACCTGCTGCTCTCCCATAACGGCTCGCCGGTGGACAATGCGCGGCTCGACTGGGCCGCGCCGGTGCGCTGGATCAAGCGCGCCTAGAGCAAATCGAGCCGATTCAAACGTTCTGACGGGATCGCAATGCGACATCGTTAAAACGTGATTTCTCTGAAAACGGAAACGGCCCCGAAAGGGGCCGCTGCATCGTCGCTGCGAATGCGCCGGCTTACGGCGGGCAGGTCGGCGATGGCGGATTGTCGGACGGATCGTTGTTCATCTGCGGGCAGGGCGTGGGGAACGGCAAGGTCGCCTTGCTGCGATTAATCTTCAGCACGGACGGCGCCATATAGGCCGCGCCAGCCGCCAGACCCAGTTTCGCCAGCGCCCGGCGGCGGGAAACGCCCGACGAAGCCTCGTCGCGATCGGGTTTTTGCTCGCTCATGGTGAAATCAGCCCCAAAACGAAATTCAGGTCAGGCCGCAGCCGTACGAAGGTAATAACTTCAATCACTTACAGAATGCCACAGAGCAATGATCAGGTAAAGTGGTAAATAGCACCTGATTGCAAAGACTTAAGTCACGGACCTGTATTGCCGGCCAGCCGCCGGATGGTGCCGCTGGTGCTGTGCCCGGGGGCAAGCTCAGCCAGTACCACACGCCCGCCATAGGATTTGACCAGCGCTCCGCCCACCACCTGATCTTCGGTATAGTCCGCGCCCTTGACCAGAATTTGCGGCCGCACTGCTGCAATCAGCTGTTCCGGGGTGTCCTGCGCGAAAATAACCAGCGCATCGACATCGGCCAGCGACGCCAGCACCGCCGCCCGCGCGCCCTCGTTCTGCACCGGCCGCGCGCTGCCCTTCAGCCGCTTGACCGAGGCATCGCTGTTCAGTCCGACGATGAGCCGATCGCACGCCGCGCGCGCCTGACGCAGCAGCGACACGTGTCCTGGATGCAGCAGATCGAAACAGCCATTGGTGAAGCCCACCGACAGTCCCTGATCGCGCCAGCGGCTGGCGCGCGCTGCGGCCTGATCGGCGGTCATGACCTTCAGCGACGGCATCGCGAGGTTCTGCTGCTCGATGGCGGCGTGCAATTCCTCGATGCTGGCGACGGCAGTGCCGATCTTGCCGACCACGATGCCAGCGGCGAGGTTGGCCAGCTGCGCCGCCAGCTCTAGATCGATGCCGGCGGCCAGCGCCACCGCCATGCTCGCCACCACCGTGTCGCCGGCGCCGGCCACGTCGAACACCTCGCGCGCCTGCGCCCGCACATGCGCCACGCGCCCGCTGCGTTCGATCAGGCTCATGCCTTCGCCCGAGCGCGTCGCCAGCACCGCCTCGATGCCGCAGGCCTCGATCAGCTTGCGCGCGGCGGCGACGATTTCTTCATCGTTGGTGGCTGGCAGGCCGGACGCCTGCGCCAGTTCGCGGGCATTGGGCGTTACCAGGCTGGCGCCGCGATATCGGCTGTAATCGCTGCCCTTGGGATCTATCACCACCATGCAGCCATGCTGGCGGGCGGCGGCAATCAGCGACGGCGCAACGCCCTCGCCTAGCACGCCCTTGCCGTAGTCCGACAGCGCCAGCACCTGGCAGCCGTCGAGTGCGGCCAAAGCGCGTGCCAGCAGGGACTCGCGGGCGCTTTCCTGCAGGGTATCGTCGCTTTCGCGATCGGCGCGCAGCAATTGCTGGCCGGCGGCGATATAGCGGGTCTTGATGGTGGTGCTGCGCCCGCGCACCGGCAGCAGCGAGGCTTCGACGTTTTGCATGGCGCCCAGCAGCCGCTCGATTTCGGTGCCGGCCGCATCGATGCCGATCACCGAGACGAAGGAGGATCGCGCGCCCAGCGCCGCCATGTTGCGCACCACATTGCCGGCGCCGCCCAGCATCGCCGCTTCATGGTCGACCTTGAGCACCGGGATCGGCGCTTCGGGCGAGATGCGGTTCACCCCGCCATAGACGAAGCGATCCAGCATCACGTCGCCGACGCACAGCACGCGCCCCTGGCTCAGGCTGGCAAGCGCCGCATGCAGCCTCTCGCCG
Organism: Alphaproteobacteria bacterium; assembly: GCA_029266575.1. GTDB lineage: Bacteria > Pseudomonadota > Alphaproteobacteria > Reyranellales > JAQSWP01 > JAQSWP01. Next base: position 6,945 of record JAQSWP010000009.1, read on the forward strand.
CTCACCGCTGCCGCTCCGTCGCCAGGCCCAGGGAGATTTCAAGCGCGCCGCACAGCATCTGGCCCAGCATGATGTGCATTTCCTGAATGCGCGCCGTCACGGCGCTGGGCACGATCAGCAGCGGATCGGCGAGGCTAACCATGTCGCCGCCCAGCCCGCCAGTGAAGCCGGCGGCGATCAGCCCGTGCGTCTTCGCTTCGCGCAGACCCAGCAGCACGTTGCGGCTGCGGCCCGAGGTGGAAATGCCGATGGCGACGTCGCCCTTGCGCCCCAGCGCCTCGATCTGGCGCGCGAAGATCCGTTCGAAGCCCATGTCGTTGCCGATCGCCGTCAGCGCCGAGCTGTCGGTGGTCAGCGCCAGCGCCGCGATCGGCGCGCGATCGGAGACGTAGCGCACGGAAAGCTCGGTCGCCAGGTGCTGCGCATCGGCGGCGCTGCCGCCATTGCCGAAGAACAGCAGCTTGTTGCCCTTGTTGATGGCGCTGGCGCAGACCTGCACCAGATGGGCGAATTCCTGGCCGAGCCCGGCCTTGACGCCGGCCAGCGTCGCCTCATGTTCGGCGATTTCGGCGGCGAAGAATTGTTTGAGATCGAGCACGGCGATCACTCGTCGACGATGGCGACGGCGCGCGTCCATCCCGCCGAGGCGCCGCGAATCTTGGTCGGGAAACAGGCGATGGTGTAGCCGTTGGGCGGCAAGGCTTCGAGATTGTGCAGCTTCTCCAGATGGCAATAGCCGATGTCGCGGCCGGCCTTGTGGCCTTCCCAGATCAGCCTGGCATCGCCGGTGGCTTCGTATTTCTTGCGCGTGTGCGAAAACGGCGCATCCCAGCTCCAGGCATCGGTGCCGGTCACCCGTACGCCCTGCTCGAGCAGATGGATGGTGGCCTCATAACCCATGCCGCAGCCGGCATCGACGTAATCGTCGTTGCCATAGGCCGAACCGGCGCGCGTGTTCACCACTACGATGTCGTAGGGCTGCAGGCGATGGCCGATGCGTTGCAGCTCGCGCTCGACGTCGGCGGCGGTCACGACATAGCCGTCGGGCAGGGCGCGGAAATCGAGCTTCACGCCGGGACGGAAGCACCAGTCGAGCGGCACCTCGTCGATGGTGATGGCGCGCTTGCCGCCGTCCATGGTCGAATGGAAGTGATAGGGCGCATCGAGATGCGTGCCGTTGTGAGTGATCAGGCGCACGAACTCCACCGCCCAGCCTTCGCCGTCGGGCAGATCGTCCTTCTTCAATCCCGGAAAGAAGCCGGTGATCTGTCCTGCCGTCTGCTGATGGTTCATGTAGGTGATTTCCGGCACGAAGCCGTCGGGGTCGGACTTCACCCCATTCTCCAGCGGCACGGACAGATCGATGAAACGGCGCGGCATGCGAAGCCCCAGATAAGGCGCTGTTTTCTTTGCGCTTTCGGCCATTGTGCCGCAACTTGCCGGGCGCGTCGAGCCTGCGCCTTGCGCTAGCCCTCCAAGCCCTGCGGCACGCCGCTGCGCGGGCGGATCAGGCCCGCCATCCGGCGCAGCGCCAGCCGGGCCGCCACGTCAGGCGCGGCGCTGAGCCGCCATTCCCGTTCCAGCCGCTGCCAAAAACTGGGCGGCTGCTGCCGGCACCAGTCCTGCAGCAGCCGGTCGAGCACGGCCGACCGGCTGCGCCCCAGATCCTCGTGCAGCCAGTCATCGGGCGTGCCCAAACCGCGCAGCAAGGCAAAGCTGGTTTCCAGCGCCTTGCCCAACCGCGCCCTGCCTGCCCGTTCGATCAGTTCAGCCCAGGCGAATTCGTGCTCGTGGCGCAGCAGCCGGCCCAGATCCAGCAATTTGCGCAACCCGCTGGGGGCGAATTTATCCTTGGCGAGGTTGGCGATCAGGATCAGCGCCTGATGCGGCGCGCTGGGCACATGCACCATCTGCTCGCCGGCCATGATCTGCCGCGCCTGAGCGAACACCGCCGGCGTGTCCAGGCCCAGCGGCAGCGGGTAGGAATCGGGCTTCACATGCAGGTCGATGTTGCAGTTGCCGTCGGGCGAATGGAACGGCATGAAGCTGGCATCGCTGAGAAAGCCCCAGATTGTCCGCTCGGCGGCGCCGAAGCGAAATCCATGCTGGCGCAGGGCGCGCACCAAGGTCGGGATTTCCGCTTCGCGCACCAGAAGATCGAGATCGGCCAGCAGGCGCGAGGCCGGCGTCGGGTAATAGAGAAAGCCGGCGGCGAAACCTTTCAGCGCCACGCAAGCGACGCCGGCTTCGGCAATCCAGCCCAGCGCCTGCAATTGCCGCGCCTGCTGGTAGCGCCCCAACAGACGCGCCGCCTGCACCGTATCGGCATCGAGCGGATGATGCGGCACAAGATCGGCGACCAGCCCGGGCGAGAGATTTGCCAGCCATGCCGCATGGCCCGGCCATGGCGAGAAACCGTCCTGCGCCAGCAGGCCGAGCAATTCGCGCCATAGCGCCAGCGCGCCTGAAGGAAGGAACTCTTGCGTCATGCACCAGCCTGACAGGCGGAGCGCTCCTCAACCGTGCGGCTGTCGATCACTAGCCGCGCGGCGGGCGAGCCGGTAGGATGCCATTCTTGTAGCAAGTGCCCGCTGTCCCGCAAGTTCTCAACGAACATCAATGTCTCGCATCGTCTTCTGGGGGCTTCTGGCGCTCGTCGTTGTCTCCCCGTTTCCGCTGGCCAGCAACCGTCCAGGACCCTGGTCGGCGCTGGCGCTCGCCACCGGCCTGCTGCTGCTGTTGTGGGCGATCGCCGGCGTGCGCGCCCGCAGCCGCGGCGCCAGCGCCGCCGACCGGTTCATCGTCTTTCCCGCCCTGCTCTATCTGGCTGCTCTGGGGTGGATGCTGTGCCAGTCTTTCCTGCCGCTGCCCGGCGCCTGGCAGCCTGAGGCGCTGCAGCGGAGCAAAGAGCTGCTGGGCTACTCCGCCATCACCGGCATCGGGCTCGATTCTGGCGGGGCATGGCATGTCTTGATGCGACTGGGCTGCTATGCCGGCGTGTTCGTGCTGGCCTGGGAACTCGGCCGACGGCGCGAGCGGGCCCAGACCTTGCTGTTGGCGATCGTGCTGGCGGGCGTGGCTTACGCGCTTTACGGGCTGATCGTCCATCTCGGCGACTATCGGATGGTGCTTTGGTATCCCAAGACGGCCTATGGCGACGGGCTGACCAGCACCTTCATCAACCGCAACAGCTATGCGACCTATGCCGGCCTGGGATTGCTGTGTGCGCTGGCGCTGATGTTCGGGCAATGGCGCCGGCGGCAGGAACAGCGCCGTCATGGCCTGGCGCCGGAACGCACCGATCGCAGCGAGGCGCTGGACTGGAGCATCGGTCTGCTTGCGCTGGCGGCCGGGCTGATCGTTTCGGCGCTGGTGCTGACCGGCTCGCGCGGGGGGTTCTATGCGCTGGCGGTTGCACTTGCCATGGGCGTCGCGCAGCTGGCCATGGCGCGTCTGCTGCGCGGCCGGCAATTGGTGGCAATTCTGGCGCTGGGCGCCATAGCGGCCGTGGCAGTCCTGCTTGCGCTCGGCGGCGGGCTGGCCGGCCGGCTGGGCACTGCTTCGGCCAGCGTCGAATCCTCGCGCGGCGATATTTTCCGGCCCACCATTGCCGCCATTCACGCCCGGCCGCTGACCGGATACGGCGCCGGCAGTTTCCAGGGCGTGTTCGAGGCGGTGAATACGGGCGAGCTCTATCGCCAAGGCTATTCCATCGACAAGGCGCACAACACCTATCTCGAACTGGCGCTGGAAGCGGGCATTCCCGCCGCTGCGGCGCTGGTGCTGAGCGTGTTTTCCTTCGCCGCTCTGTGCGCGCTGGCGCTGCTGCGGCGCAAGGCGGTGCGCTTTGCCTTGGCCGGCATCGGCGCCAGCGCGCTGGTTGGCGCGCATGCGCTGGTCGATTTCAGCCTGCAGATGCCGGCGGTGGCGATCACCTATGCGGCCTTGATGGGCGTGTGCGCCGCACAGTCGCTGCGCCGTCTGAACGAGAGCCGGACCTGAGACAGCCGACGTTCAACGGTGCTGCAGGTAAAGCACGTCGAACTGCCGCAATCTCTCGGGATCGCTGGCAAGCGCCTCGCGCACTGGACCGGGATCGCCGGTGCGGCGCGCCATGGCGACGGCGCGGTCGACCCGCGGCCAGGCCGTCAGCCTGATCTGCCCGGCCACCATCTCGCGCGCCGCTGGCTCCAGCCACGGCCAGGCGCGCAAGCCCAGCTCAGCGCGATTGGGCGCCATCCATACGTCATGCGGGGAAGCGCGAATGGCTTCGATCAGCAGCGGCGCTACCGCGCCGGGATCGCCCGTCTTGGCTAGTGTGGCTTCCGCCAGCAGCAGCCAGCCCCTTGCCTGCGCCGGCGCCAGAGCCAGGCCCTGCCGCGCCGCCGCGATCGTCTCGTCGACCAGGGGCAGCGGGTTGCCGCCGGCCCGGTATTCGCGCGCCGCCAGCGACAGGTCGACCCGCGCCAGCCGGACGAAGGTTGCGCCGTCGTCTTCCCATGCCGCGGCAAGACGCAATCCATGGCGCGCCGCCAGCAACTGCGTCGGAGCGAGCGCGGGATCGCTGGCGTCGAGCTGGCGCAGCACGGCGCTGGCGGGAATGGCATGGAGTGCCGCCATCAGGCGCGGAAAGGCGACGGCGATCAGCGCCAGCCCGAGGACCGACGCCAGGCAGGGCAGCAAGACCCCGCGCGCACCGCCGCGCGGGTGCGGACGGGTGCGCGGACGAGCGTCGCGCACCGAGCTACTCGACGTAGTAGCGCTTGTAGCCGCGATAGTAATAGACGCCAGAATCGGTGTAGTCGTAGCGCGCGTGCTTGCGCAGATTGACCTGGCTCAGTACCAGGCCGCCCACTCTGGCGCCGGCATCGTAGACCGACTTCAGGCCGTTCAGCGCGATATCGCGGCGGGTGCGCTCCCAACGCACCACGAAGATGGTCTTGTCCACCGTGCGCACCAGCAGGAGCGCGTCCGACACAGCCAGGATCGGCGGCGTGTCGAGCATCACCATCTGGAACGCCGCCGAAAGCTGCTGCAGCAGCTGCTTCATGCGGTTGGAGCTCAGCAGATCGGTCGGCGAGGGCGGCAGGCGGCCGGCGCAGATGTAATGCAGGCCCGAGCGATCGTCGATATGGATCAGATCCTCGAGCGCGGCATTGCCGGTCAGATAGTCGCTCAGGCCCAATTCGTTCTTGGTGCCGAGATTGGTGTGCAGCGCCGGCTGGCGCATGTCGCAGTCGACGATGATGGTGCGTTGGCCGGAGGCGGCGGCGGCCGAAGCCAGCGCCAGCGCCGTCGTGGTCTTGCCTTCGCCGGGCACGGACGAGGTGACCAGCACCGTGCGCGGCGGATGGTCGACGCTAGACAGCAGCAGCCCGGTGCGGATGGTGCGGATCGCCTCGGCGAAGGAGGAGTTCGGCTTGTCGAGCACCGTGTCCCACGGCCGCTTGTTGCGCCCGATCTTGTTGGTCTGGAACGGCACCATGCCCAGGGTCGGCGCGCCGGCCATCTGCTCGAGCTGGTGCACCGAGCGGAAGCCGGCATCGAGCAATTCGATGATCACCGCCAGCGCCACGCCGACGGCGAGCGAGATCAGCAATGCCATGAACATGATGGCGCTGCGCTGCGGCGCGATCGGCCCGCCGGGCGTGGCGGCCGGCTGCAGCACGCGCGCTTCGGGCTTCTGGAAGGTGTTGTCGTCGGTGATCGACACCTCGTTGAAGCGCGCCAGCGTGGTCTCATAGAGTTGCCGCGACGTCTGCGCCGCCAGCTGCAATTCGCGTAAGCGCACTTCGCTGTTGAGCTGCTTGCCGAGCTCGCCTTCGAGACGCTTGATCTCGCCGTTCAGGATCTCTTCGCGCTGCTTCATCACCGCCAGCTCGTTGCCGAGATTGGCGCTGACCTTGCGGATCTCCGAACCGATCTTGCCCTGCACCTCGCGCAATTCGTTGCGCATGGCGATCAGCTGCGGATGGCTGTCGCGCAGCTGGGTACGCGCTTCGGCGATCTTGCGCTCGATGTCGGCCTGCTGCGAACGCAGCTGGGCGATGAAAGGATTGGTCATCACCGTGCTGTTGGCTTCGATACTGCCCTGGCCGCGCAGCATGTCGCGCACCTGCGCGCCGTTGCTCTCCAGATTGCGCATCGTGGCGCGCACGTCGTTGAGCTGGGTGCGATAGGAGTTGAGCTGCTGCGACACCGGCGAGGCGTCGCCCATCTGCAGCAATCCGGTCTCGCTGCGGAACTGCGTCAGCACGCGCTCGGCATCGATCATCTTGCTGCGCAGCTCTTCCACCTTCTCGCTGAGGAAGCGCAGTGCCGATTGCGTCGATTGGCCACGATTGGAAATCTGGCTTTCGATATAGACCTTGGCCGCCATGTTGGCGGCGTCCGCCGCCAGCCTGGGATCGGGCGAGGTGAAGTTGACGGTCGCCACGCGCGCGCCGGTCTGCGACGTGGTGACGGAGAGACCGCCGAGATAGCCGTTGACGATGCCTTCCGTCAGCCGCGCCCGCTCCTCCGGAGTCTGCGGCGCGATGCTGACGCTCTGCCTCTCTTCGGGCGGCGGCGCGTCGGTGAACAGCGCCGTCACCGGCGCCAGCAGCCGCTCCCAGGTCGAGGGCTGCGGCCGGGCCAGCGCGGGGTTGTAAAGCGGATGGTTGATCAGATCGAGACGGCGCACCGCCTGTATGCCGAGGTCGCGCGAGCGGATGATCGCGGCCTGGGTTTCCATCATGGTGAACTCGGGCGTCAGCCCGGGCGCCACCGGCGTGATCTTGGTGACAGTGTCGCGATTGGGTTCGATCAGCACCTGGGTCGAGGCGCGATAGATCGGCGTCAGGCTGGCGGCCCAGAAATAGGCCAGCGTCGTGCCGATGATGGTGATGACGGCGATCAGAATGTAATGCCGGCGCAGGACGCCATAGACCTGGCGCAAGCGCAGCAGGCCTTCGCGCTCGCCGGTGCCCGCGTTGTTGATCTCGGGCTGAGCATCAGGCAATTGCGGATTGAAACGCGCGATATTGCTCATGGTGTCCTGTCGTTTTGATGCCGAGCGCGAATTTGCAGTCCCAGCGATAAATTCTAGACGAATGCCTGTGCGCCCGCCACAGCGCCGAGGCCGTTACCCTTGGCGGCGCTAGAAAAACCGGCGCTGGATTTCGATGGTGTCGCCCGGCCGCACTGGCGCATCGATTTCCACTTCAAGCTCGCGCCCGTCGCGAAAGATGACCGCCGAGCTGGTGCTGGCGCGCTTGTCGTAGCCGCCCGCCAGGGCCACGGCCTGACGGATGGTGAGGCCCGACGAATAGGGATAGCGGCCCGGACTCTTGACCTGCCCCAACATCGTGATCGGACGGTAGGCGACCATCAGCACGGACACTTTCGGATCGACCAGATATTCCCTGTCCAGGCGGCTGCGGATCTCGGCCTGCACTTCGGCAATCATGCGGCCGGCGGCAACCACCTCGCCGATCAGCCCGACCACGATCTTGCCCGAGGCGTCGATTTCCGCTTCGCCCGTCAGATCGGGCTGGCCGAACACCACGACCTTGACCTTGTCGCCGATGCCGAGCTTGTACTCGGTGCCGCCCTGAGCATGCACGGACAGGCCACTGCAGAGGACCGCGACAAGGGTAAGCAAAACCAGCGCGTACCGTCGCATTGCCGCGTCATGCTCCGAAAAGTTGAATGCGACCAGCTTTAGAGCTGGCCACCAATGGTAAAGATAAACCGGTTATCCCGGTATTCCAAATCTTGGACATTGGAATTGCGCCGTTCATGGGCATAGCGAATCGCGGTGTAGAGGTACTCGTTTAGATAGTAACGGCCGCCGATGTCGAAGGTGTAGAACTTGTCCTTGCGATCGAAACTGTCGTTGTAGTCGAAGAGATGGAAGCCAACGCCGGCATCCAGCACGATATTGTCGGCGGCGGCCCAGCCGGCGCGCAACGAAGCGTTGGTGGCAACCGCGCCTTTGGACGAGCCGCCCGTCGCGGTGGCGTCCGATTCGCTGATGCCGCGGCTTACCTCGCCTTCGAAGCTCAATGTCTCGGTGGGATTCCAGTAGAACCGGCCCAGCACCGAAACGCCGTTCTCCGACTTCAGGCTGGAATCGCGGTAGTTGCGATGGAAGTAGCCGACGCCGGCCTCGAGGTAGATGAGCGAGGTGGCGTCATAACCGATGCCGACCCGCACGTCATAGCCTTGTGAATCGCGGTTGACGCCGAAATCGTCGACCGGATCGTCGTAACGCACCCAGATATAGGACGGATCGACGAACAGGGTGGTATTGGCGCCGACCTTGTAGCCGAAGCGGAAATCCAGCACGTAATCCTGGCGGTCGCGGTCGTCGTTGTTCTGGCTGCCCGAATCGAGGAAGTCGAAGCGACGATAGACGGGAGAGAAGCGGAACGCGAACGGATCGCCCTGATAGCGAATGCCGGTGCCGGCTTCGTACATCCAGACGATCGAGGGACGGTCGCTGGTGCTGTCGACATCCAGGCCGCGGCGCTGCAGGGAGCGCGCGGCCGAGCCATGCGCGTCGAACATCCAATCCTCGTGCAGCTCCCACGACATGGCCGTGGTGGCGCCGAAAGCCTCATAGTCTTCGTCGCTGTACTGGATGTGCCGGCCGATTTCGCCAAAAGCGCTGACCGACAGGTTGATGGGGAACCAGTCGTCGGTCGCAATCGTGACGCCGGGCCGCGCCCGCAGCACGATGTCGTCCTTGCGATCGTGCTTGGTGCGGAAAATATTGTCGTCGTATTCGGCTTCGAGCTCGAGGCGGGGGCTCATCTTGAGGCCGCCGATTTCGATGCCGGGCGCGCCGCCGAAGGTGTCGATCTTGCGCAATACCGAATTCTCGCGCGCTTCCTGCGCCAAGGCGCCGCTGGCCACGCCCAGCGCCAGCAGCGAGCTGCCGCCCAGCCAGGCGGCCTTGCGCAACGCCGCCGCGATCGATTTCCTGCCCTGCATCGCCACGTTCGCTCCCCCGCCCGCTGGCGTCAGTTCGGGCTGCCGGTCGGACCGCCGCCGCCGCCGGGATTGCCCGGGTTGGGACCGCCCAGGAACGGCGAGCCGCGCGCCACGTCGCGGCCGATCCTGCGTTCGAAATCGTAGCAATCGTTGATAAGGGCCGGACCGTTGCGCGCCGCACCCACCAGCTGCAGGCTCGAACGCTGATCGACCGGTTCGATCACGATTGCCGCAAGCGCCGCCGGAGGAGAAAAGCCAAGCCGCAACGCACCAGTCGAGACATCGACCTCAAGCTCAATGGCGCCGCCTTGATCGACCATCAAATCGTTGGTGCTGAGCAGGGGAATGCCGCCCGGCGCGCTGCCGGCGCTTGCCAGACCCGGCGACACCGCCTTGTTGGTGAGATAGCCCTGCACCAGCCAGCGCGGCGGCGGCAGATCGGCGATCAACACCGGCATGTTGTTGGCGGTCACCATGCGGCCGAACGGCTGACGCGCGGCCTGCTCGCCCAGCTTGTCGGTGAACAGCATGATGCGATAGCGACCATTGGCGATCGGCGTAACGAACTGGGTGACGCCCAGCAGCGCATCGCCGACGACCGGCTGGGTGGCATTGCGCACGACGCCGGCCGACGCGGCCACGCGCTGGTCGCCGATGGTGAGCGGCGTGAAGCCGCGCGCCAGCACGCCGTTGTTCGGTTGCAGGTCGAACGCCATGGTCGTGCGCGGCGGCATGTAATCGCGATCGAAGTCGGCGTTGATGATGATGCCCGAACAGGCGTTGCGGCGAGTGGTTTCGCGCGCGCGCTCCAGCGCCGCAGTCGAGGCGCCGCGGCGCTGCATCTCATGCATCAACGACTGGCCGCGGCCGATGACGGCTTCGCGCTCGGGCAACGGCTGCCCGATGTAATCGCTGATCGCGCGCTGCGACTGCTCGTCGTCGCGCAGCGAGGTGTCGACGATGCTGCTCGGCACGGTCTCGGTCAAACCGGGCGCAATCGTGCCATTTCGCGCCGAACTCTGTGCCAGCGATGGCGCGGCTGCCGTCAGCCCCATCATCACCACGCCTATCGCGCCAAAGCGACTAGCTAGCTTCATCATGATGCCCCAAGCTCCCACGCCCGCAATCGTCCCCGTCTTCATTCCATACTCTAGGCTGAATCGCTAAATATCAGATAATAAACACTCTTTCCAGACGCAATTTCAACGGAGGACGGTCTTTGCGAGGCGAAACCCCTTCCTTTGTGTTTGATCCGTGACATAACCCCTAAATCTATTTGATCGAAAAAAATAATTTTTACGACTATGCGGCACGTACTAATTCGATTTATGCATTATTAACTTTCGTATAGCCTTCCTTTTTCATATACCCTGCAACTATACACGCGGGCAAGGAACAAGCGAACGATTCGCATTATCTTGGATTGAAAAGCCAGCGGGGTAATCGGTTGAACAACTTTCTCTAAGGGAAAGTTTGCACTGTCGTTTCGCTATGAAATCGCTAAATTCCACCCCAATGGCTCCTCCCGATCGCCCTCTGTCTGCTGCCCCGTCAGGCATGGCGAGCGACGGCATTTCCGCCGCGGCGCGCACCACACCGGTTGATACCGACATAGGTTCTTCGCCCCGGGCCAAGCCCCGCCGCGATGCCTTGCTGAGCTGCCTGCTCTACCTGACGCAACAGCTCGGCAAGCCGGTCAGTCAGGCCGATATCCGCGCCTTGTGTCCGATCGATTCCGCCGGCATGACGGAGGACAATTTTCTCCATGCCGCACAGCGTCTTGGCTACAAGGTTGGCCGCTCCGAAATCGACCTGAAAAGCCTGCCGGCGGTGCCCACGCCCTTCGTTCTGCTGTGCAGTGGCGACGTGCCGCCAGTGGTGGTGGCTTCCGCCACGCGCGGCAACTTCACGTTGGTGGATGTCGTCGCCGGCAAGACGCGAACGGTGTCGGCCGACGAGGTGCTGGAGCTGGGCTATAGCGTCATCCTGATCAAGGCGCCAAGCGGCGCCGAAGCCGCCACGGGCGCAGCGCCGCTTGGCCGCTCCGCCGGCACCGGCTGGCGCTCCCTGTTCAGCGAACGGGTGCGGCGGGTGCTGGGCGAACTGGTCGCCGCATCCTTCATCATCAACGTGCTGGCGCTGGCGACGCCTCTGTTCATGATGGTGGTGTTCAACAAGATCATCGGCCAGGGCGCCATCGACACGCTCAACGTGCTGGTGATCGGCATGGTCGTGGTCTACCTGTTCGACTTCCTGCTGCGCGCCGTGCGCGGCTACATCGCCAGCCACACCGGCGCCCGGCTCGACGCGCTGATCTCGGGCGAAGTCGTGCATCATCTGGTGCATCTGCCGTTCCAGCATTTCGAGCGCACGCCGACCGGGCTGATCGCCGAACGGTTGCGCCAGCTCGACGTGCTGCGCGGCTTCTTCACCGGCCAGATGCCGGTGCTGATCATCGATCTGGTGTTCGTGGCGATGTTCGTGGCCGCGATCTTCTTCATCAGCTCGCTGATGGGCTGGATCACCGTCGCTGCCGTGCCGTTCTTCATCCTGCTGTCGTGGCTGTCGCATCGTGGCCAGCGCGACATCATCAGCCAGAATTTCATGGCGCTCGCCGCCAAGGGGTCGGCGCTGTCGGAAACCGTCACCAATGCCGTTACGGTGAAATCGCTCGGTCTCGAATCGGAGATCGAGAAGCGCTGGCAGGGCAGGGTCGCCGCCGCCGCGTGGACCGGCTTCCGCGCCAACAATCTTTCCAACATCGTCGGCACCTTGGGCAACATGCTGCAGGTGCTGGTGGTGCTGCTGATCCTCTATGTCGGCGCCGTGTCGATCCTCGACAACACCTTGAGCATCGGCGCGCTGATCGCCGCCAACATCTTGGCCGGGCGCGCGCTGGCGCCAATGCGGCAGGTGGTGGCGGCGCTGCATTCGCTGCAATCGGTGCAGCAGGCCTTCAGGCGGCTCGACGAGGTGATGGAAATCCCCACCGAAGTGGCGCCGGGCGAGCTGGCGCCGCTGCCCAACATCAAGGGCGAGATCGCCTTCGAGCACGTGTTTTTCCGCTTCGAGGACGACCTGCCGCCGGCCCTGCGCGACGTCGATTTCCGCATCGAGCCCGGCACGGTGATCGGCATCATCGGCCCGTCCGGTTCGGGCAAGACGACGCTCTCCAACCTGCTGCAGGGGCTGTACCAGCCGACCAACGGGCGGGTGCTGATCGACCAGACCGATATCGGCCATATATCGCCGGCGCAGTTGCGCAGCCAGTTCGGCGTCGTGCCGCAGGACGTGCAGCTTTTCGCCGGTTCGGTGCGCGAGAACATCGCCATGGGCGTGGCCGACAAGGATCCGGCGCGCGTGGTGGCGGTGGCGCGCTTCGTCGGCGCCCACGGCTTCATCCAGCGCCTGCCGCAGGGCTACAACACGATCATCGGCGAACGCGGCGTCGGTCTTTCCGCCGGCCAGCGGCAGCTGATCTGCATCGCCCGTGCGCTGATCAGAAATCCGCGCATCATCATTCTCGACGAAGCCACCTCGGCGCTCGATCCCGCCACCGAGGAGCAGCTGCTGCGCTCGCTCAAGCGCAACGCGCGCGGGCGCACCATCGTCATGATCACCCATCGCGTCGCCCCGCTGGCCATTGCCGACAAGGTGGCGCTGGTGATCGATGGCCGCATCGAGCGGCTGGGACCGCCGCAGGACGTCATCGCCTACGCCAAGGTGCGCATGGCCGACGCCACGCGCGAGGGCCCACCGCAACAGGGCTTCAGCCTGGCGCAGAACGGCTAGGAATTTAGAGACGCCATGAGCGACGCCGCCCGCAAAACCTCCGACCGCTCCAATGCGCTGACCGCCAGCCGCGACCAGTTGCCGGCCGAGCGTCCGTCGCGGATCATCGATGCGCTGGCCAATAGCGGCGGCGTGGCGCGAGCGCAATTCATCGATTTCCTGCCCGACGTCGAGGCCATTTCGCAGCGGCGCCATTCGCCCGCCGCCACCTGGCTGGTGGCGCTGACCCTGTCGCTGCTGGTCGCGGTGGTGGTGTGGATGGCGTTCAGCTCTGTCGAGCAGGTCGCCACCGCACCCGGCATGGTGCGGCCGGCGGGCAAGGTGAAGATCGTCAACCATCCCGATGGCGGACGCATTGCCGATATTCTCGTCAAGGACGGGGATCGGGTGCAGGAAGGCCAGGAATTGCTGCGGCTCGACCCCGAATTGATCAGGCAGGAAATCGCCAAGCTGGAAGGCAACTGGCACAATATCGGCACCGAGGTGGTGCGCCTGCAGGCCGAGCTCGACGGGCGCGAACCGGTGTTCGACCAGACTTTCGCCGCGCGCAAGGATCTGGTGGAAAACCAGCGCAGCCTGTTCTTCGCCCGCCGCCAGGAGCTGGCGACGCGGCGCAGCCAGGCCGACGCCGTCATCGCCCAGCAGCAGGCGAAGATCGAAACCTTCAAGACCAAGATCGCCGCCAGCACTGATTCGCTGGCGGTGTTGCGCGACCAAGAGCGCAAGATGCGCGGCCTGTCCGACAAGGGCTATTTCCCCGAAATGCAGTACCAGAACATCAAACGCCGGCTGATCGAGGAAGTGGGGGCGCTGGCCGGCTACAAGAGCGATCTGATCCAGGCCGAGAAGGAGCTGATCGAGGTGCAGGACAAGCGCGCCGTACTCGACCAGGAATGGCGCACCCAGTCGTTCAAGCGGCTGGGCGAGGCGCTGGGCGAGCGCGACCGCATCGAGGGCGGGCTGCAGCAGCAGAACGCGCTACTGCGCAATCTCTCCCTGCGGGCGCCGGTGACGGGCATCGTCGAGAAGCTGAAATTCACCACCGTCGGCCAGTCGATCAAGGCCGGCGACGAGGTGGTCAACATCGTGCCGATCGACGATACGGTGATCGTCGAAGCGCGCGTCGACAACAACGATATTGGCTATATCGCGGTCAACCAGCCGGCGACGGTGAAGATCCAGACCTACGACTGGGTGCGCCACGGCACGCTGAAAGGCGTGGTGTCGCAGATCTCCGCCGATGCCGCGCTCGATCAAAAGACCAACATTCCCTATTTCTCGATCCTGGTGAACACCGACCGCAACTATCTTGGCGGCAAGCCAGGCGACAAGCCGGTGCTGCCCGGCATGGTGGCCACGGTCGATCTGCGCCTGGGCGAGCGGTCGATCCTGGAATATTTCCTGCAGCGCATCGAAGGCACCCTCGATTCGGCCCTGCGCGAGCGTTAGAGCAAATCAGGGTTTGACGGAATCGCTTGCGATCCCGTCAAACCCTGTGAATGCTCTAAACATTAAGGAATAGCGCCGATTCACGCCGTGCCCCAAGCCGTCAGGCTTCCGCGCTCAGCACCAGCCGCCGCTCCACCATCTCCTGCAGCGCCGCCGCGACGTCGGTATCGAGCGCCTGCGCGGGCTGATCGGGAAAGGCTTCGCGCACCACGTCCTGCATGGCGGCGAGCGACTGCGGTTCGGCGAGCAGCCGCCACAGGCCGCTGCCCATCGCATCGAGGAAGAAGATGTCCTGGGTCTCGGGCTCGACCAGGAAGATGCCGTCGTCGATCTCGGTCGCCGTTACCGCCGCATTGCGCTTGAACCTGCTCATCCCACCAGTTCCCTGAAACCCGATCGCGCCAATCTCTCCAGCGCCGCGGCCGCCTGCGCGCTATCGTCGAAACGCAGCACGAAGCCCGGCACCGCCTGCGCCAGAGCGCGCGCCACCTGCGTCAACTCCGCCGCCGTCCAGTGCGGCGCGTAGAATTCCTCCAGCAGCAGCCGCATTATGTCCGAGAACGAAGCCGGCTCAAGCGCGACGCCGCCCTCCTCGCCGCGCACCGGCACGATCAGCGCCGCCAGGGCGGCGCGCTGGCCGAACGGCGCCATCTCCTGCGGCCGCGGCGCAATGAAGGCCAGCTGCGGCGACAGGCCGGGCGCTTCCAGCCGCCGCTCTTCGACATAGGAGATAAAGCGGCCGCCGGCGCGCGCGTCGACCGGCAGGCGCATGCGCGCATTGAGGCCCAGCAGGACGCCGTCCACCGCAGCGCCGCCGCCCAAGGGGCCCACCAGCATCCGGTCGTCGCCGCCCAGCAGATGGCCGCGCAACGCAAGCTGCAGGGCCAGCGTGCTTTTGCCCGCCTTGCTGCGGCCCGGAAATGCCACCAGCCGGCCGTCGATCAGGGCCGAGCCGGCATGCAGCATGGCAAAGGCGCCCAATTGCTCCATGGCCAGGCGTATCAGCATGTCGAGCGCGCCGCTGGCGCTTTCCATCACGTACTCGACCTGCAGCGTCAACTCTGGCTCGTGGCACAGGCGGACGAGCAAGCCGCCCTCCGGCTGGCGCAGGATTTCGACGTCGGCTGCGGCCGCGTCAACGACTTCGCGCCACGGCCAGCGTCCGACATAGAGTTTGAGCGGCGCGGCGATGTCGACCTCGCTGCGGATGCGGAAGACGCCGTGCGGCGCGGCGAACTCGTAGCAGTGGGGCATGGCGCGACGCGACGCCGATGCTTATTCGCGCGGCGCGTGCTTGGAGAGAATACGCTGCAGGGTGCGGCGATGCATGTTGAGCCGCCGCGCCGTCTCCGAAACGTTGCGGTCGCATTGCTCGTAGACGCGCTGGATGTGTTCCCAGCGCACGCGATCGGCCGACATGGGATTTTGCGGCGGCGGCGGCAGGTTGCGGCCTTCGGCGATCAGCGCCGATTCGATGGCGTCGGCATCGGCCGGCTTGGCGAGATAGTCGACCGCGCCCTCCTTCACCGCCGCGACGGCGGTGGCGATGTTGCCGTAGCCGGTCAGGATCACGATGCGGATGTCGGGCCGCGCCAGCCGCAGCGGCGCCACGGCATCGAGTCCGCTGCCATCGGTCATGCGCAGATCGAGCACGGCATAGGCCGGCGGATCGGATGCGGCGGCGACGGCTTCGGCGACGGTGGCCGCCGTGCGCACGATGAAGCCGCGGCCTTCCATGGCGCGGGCCAGGCGCTGGCGAAACGGCGCGTCGTCGTCGGCGATCAGAAGCGTGCGTTCGCCGTTGTCCTCGCTCATGTCCGCGCTCCCTTGCGATCGGTCTCTTTGAATGTAGGATTCTGCCATCTTACGACAACCCGCGCCCCACCGGTGGGAGCATTGGCGAAACTGACCGCGCCGCCGCCGCGGGCCAAAAGGTTCTTGGCGATAAACACGCCCAGCCCCATATGGCCGCCCTCGCCGGTCCGGGTCGACATATAGGGCTCGCCCAGCGATTCCAGGATATCGGCGGCGAAGCCCGGCCCGTCGTCGCTGATTTCGACCAGAACTTCATGCCGGGTCCAGGCCGTGGTCACCCGCACTTCGCGGCGGGCGAATTGCAGGGCGTTCTGCAGCAGGTTGCCCAGGCCCTGGATCAGTTCCGCCGAGCGCGTCACCAGCGGCGCCGTCACCGGCGCTTCAGGCGTGGCCGGGCCCGCCGTGAATCTGAGCGCGACGTCGGGCCGGCGATAGGGCTCGCCGGCGCTTTCGACCAAGGCCGGCAGCGGCACCTGCAGATACATCGCAGACACGTCCTCGGTCGGCTTTTGCGCCAGGCTGGTGAGAATGTCGCGACAGCGCCGCGCCTCCTGCCCCAGCAGGCGCACGTCCTCGTGCAGCGGACTATCCGGCCCAACCGAATGCTGCAAATCGTCGGCGATCAGCGTGATGGTGCCGAGCGGCGAACCCAATTCATGCGCCGCCGACGCCGCCAGCGCGCCGAGCGCCGACATGCGCCGCTCGCGCGCCAGCGCCTCGGAGGTGGCGGCGAGCGCATTGGCCATGCGGCGAGCCTCTTCCGCCACACGCCAGGCGTACAGCGCCACCAGCAGGGCGGTCAGCACCAGACCGATCCACAAGGCGCCGACATAGAGTCCCGGCAGATGCGGCTCCTGGCCCGGCCACGGCAGCGGCTTGCGCAGCAGGCCGATGAAGCTGATGCAGCCGATGGTCAGCAGCGACAGCGCCAGCGTGGAGCGGAAGGAAAGGACGGTCGCCGCCACCGCCACCGGCGCCAGCAGCAGGATGGCGAACGGATTGTGCAGCCCGCCCGTCAGGTAGAGCAGGGCGGTAAGCTGGATGATGTCGAAGCCCAGAAAGATCGCCGCATCGCGATCGATCAGCCGCGCCGTGGCGGGCCGCCCCACACTGACCACGATGTTGAGCAGGGCCGAGGTCGCGATCACCGCCAGCACCGGCAGAACCGGCAGGCCATAGCCCAGCCCCCATTGCACCGTGGCCACGGTCAGCAGCTGGCCGGCGACGGCGGCCCAGCGGATGATGACCAGCGCACGCAGGCGCACGCCGGCCTGCACCGTGAAGGAGCGTTCCCGTTCGGCCGCTTCCAGGCTGGCAGCCGGGGACGCGGAGTCGATGGATTTTTCGGCAGTGCCGGCCATTGGGTGGGGGTAGGCCGTCCTTGGTTCGCGGTCAAGCCTGCCGGCTGCCAAACCCGTTCCGCTGCGAAACGGCTCCAGCCCTTCAAATCTCAGGCGTTTAGGGGTGCCGGCCCAGACAGGCTGGGCATGCCCCAGGCTATGACGCCTAGACGGCGAACTCGTAGCGCTGGTCGACCTGGTCCCAGACGTACTGGGTGACGACCGGCGTGCCGCCGGTGGCGTCGTTGTTCCACAGCGCGATGACGCTGATGTCCTGCTGCTCGAAGGTCATCACATTGCCGGCGCCGGCGCCGGAAACGATGTGCAGCTCCAACGTGCCGCCGACAGCGCCGACATCGACGATCTGCACCATGTCGTCGCCATCGTTGTCGTAGAGGTCCTGATCGGTTTCGAACACGCCGCTGCCATTGAGCAGGCTGTCCGAGCCGGCGATCGTCTCGGTGGTGTCGAAATCGGGGTACACCACTATGGCGTTGACATGCGCGCCAGTCGCCGGCAACGGGCCCGGATCGGCATCGTCGATCAGATCGTCGCCGTCAGAGCGCGCCCAATAGTAATAGTCGATGCCGGCGCCGCCGATCAGCACGTCGCCATCGCCGGCGCCGCCATAAAGATAATCGGTGTCCAGGCCGCCATAGATCGTGTCGCTGCCGGCGCCGCCCCACAGCACGTCGCTGTCGCTGCCGCCATCGAGCTCGTCATTGCCCTGCCAGGTGGAAATCGCATCGTCGCCGGTCTCGCCTTTGACCCGGTCGATGCCGGTGCCGCCGGTGGATTGGGCGATGAATTTGTCGTTGCTGCCGCCCAGGCTGAAGCTGACGCTGGCATAGGTGCCGCTAACGAACACCTGGTCGGTGCCGTCGACCGAACTGTCGTCGAGCCCGGTCACTGACAGGCCTTTGTTCAGGCTGGCGTTGTTGAGATTGAGCACCAGCAGGTCGGAGCCGTCGGCGCTCATGAAGCCGTTGGCCGAGCCGTCGTCGAAAATGACATCGTCGCCCAGACCGCCAAAGGCGAAGTCGTTGCCGCCGCCGCCGAAGATCGTATCGTCCCCGGCGCCGCCGAAGATCGTGTCGTCGCCGCTGCCGCCGAACAGCAGATCGTTGCCGGACCCTTCGCTCAGTCCGTTGCTGGCGCGCGAGTCGCCGTAGATCGTGTCGTGGCCGGCGCCGCCGAACACGGTATCGGCGCCGGTGCTGATGCCGGTGTTCAGCCGGCCGCCGATCAGCAGATCATTGCCGCTGCCGGAAACGATAACGTCGCTGCCGTCCTCGCCAGCGATTGTGATGTTGTCGCCATAGATCGAGGCGCTGTCGCCGCCGCCGGTGTCCTGGTGATTAAGGCCGATAACGTCGGCGCCAGCGCCCGCCAGAATGATTTCGATTCCAGCCATGCGGCTGGTGCCGCCAACGCCAAAGCCCGAACCGGTGTTGAGATCGCCCGGCTTGTTGACGAAGACGTTGTCGCCGTCGTCCAGCAGCAGCGTATCGATGCCAGCGTCGCCGAAAAACGTATCGAGGGAATAGCTGTCGGAGCTCAGCGCCAGACTGAAGGTGCCCCCGGTGGAGCCGTCCCACAGCCGTACACTGCCGCTCGTCGCGGCATCGGCGTTGAAATAGAGCTCGTCGTTCTCCGTGCCGCCATAGAGCGTGTCGGCGTTGGTGCCGCCATAAAGCTTGTCGTTGGCGTCGTTGCCGGACAGCGTATCGTCGCCCGCATCGCCGAACAGCGTATCGCTGCCTTCGTCGCCAGCGTTGCCGCCGTCGATCCGGTCGTCGCCAGTGCCGCCATAGGCGGTGTCGGCGGTGATGATGCGGTCGTTGCCGGAGCCGCCAAAGGCGAGGTCGCCGAAACCGGAAATGTTGTCGATGGTGTCGTTGCCGCCGCCGCCATAGAAGGTCTCGATGCCTTCGCCCGACCCAAACAGAAGATCGTTGCCGCCTTCGCCCCACAGAGTGGCGCTGGCGCCTTCGCTCGAGCGAATCGTATCGGCGCTGCCGGTGGCTTCATCGATATCCGTGCTGCCGGCATCGCCCCACAGTCGATCGAGCCCGCCACCGCCGAAAATCACGTCGCCGTCGCTGCCGCCATAGACGCGATCGGCGCCGGTCGACAGCGCCAGCGTGTCGTTGCCGCTGCCGCCATAGACGGTGGCGTTGGTGGCGTAGCCGTTCGGATCGCCGCCCGAACCGCCCTCGTTGTAGGTCAGGTTCAGAATGTCGTTGCCGCCGCGCAGATCGAAAACTTCGAAATCGCGATCGTTGTCGTCGGCGCCGGTGTAGAGCCGCGCCCGCGTCGATGAATTTGAGACCGACAACCCGTCGGTGGTTTCGTAGTCCCAGAAGATGAAATCGTTGGCATTGCCGGCGACCAGGACGTCGGCTGTGGTGCCGCCCGAAACGGTCCAGGCCTGCGGCCGCGCCGTCATGAAGTCGTACTCGCTGAAGTTCAGCGTGGCGATGACGTCGGTGCCGTCGGCAGCGTAAATCGTTGTCGCATCCGTGCCACTGCCATTGCTGGTCGCCAGAGTGACGTCGGTACCGGACGACTTGTCGAATGTATAAGCCATTGGAATATATCCTTTTCGAATATGTCCTATCGCACTCGCAATGCGTGCGGCCGGCTATAAATCTCACAGGGGAGAGCGCCGGCGCAGGCGGACAATCGGCAAGGCCTGCCGTTAGGTCAATTCGGATTTGCCTGCAAATTCAGGGACTAAATCGCTGTTTACAATGTGCTTGTGGGCTGCAAATTCAGCCGCATTGGAGTGCACTTTGCATGCGAAATCACGAAGCCGTTCTTTTTATTGGGCCATTCGACCGCTGCTCTGCCGCAAGTCTTAGGCTTTAGACGTAAAGCTTCCGTAGGTGGGTAGCAGTGCAAGTTTAGCGGCACGCGGTCGCAGGCGATTTGCCACTTGCGCCTTTCGGATAGGACTCACTGCCGTTCGCTGACACCAGCTTCGCCGAACGTGGCCATGCCGGTGTGGCAGGCAACCGCCGCCTTGAGCAGGGTGACGGCCAGAGCGGCGCCGGATCCCTCGCCTAGCCGCATGTCGAGTTGCAGCAACGGCTTCAGTCTCAGCCGGTCCAGAACCTTGCCATGGGCCGGCTCGGCGGACAGATGCCCTGCCAGGCAATGGTCGAGGCCGCGCGCATCCAGCGCCTGTACGACGGCAGCGGCGGCGGCGCAGGCGAAACCATCGAGCAGCACCGGCGTGCGCGCCAGACGCGCCGCCAGAATGGCGCCGACGATCGCCGCCAATTCCTCGCCGCCCAGCGCCCGCAGCAGATGCAGCGGATCATTCAACAGCGCCTTGTTGACGGCAACGCCCTTGGTCACGACCTCGCGCTTGCGCTCCAGCGCGGCGCCGAAAACGCCGGTGCCCGGCCCAACCCAATCCGTGGCCTCGCCGCCAAACAGCGCCAAGCAGAGCGCGGCCGCCGAGGTGCTGTTGCCGATGCCCATTTCGCCCAGGCACAGCACGTCGATGCCCTGCTCCACCGCCATCATGCCGTAGGCGATGGCGCGGGCGCAGCGCGCCTCATCCATTGCCGGCCCTTGCGTAAAATCGGCGGTTGGGCGTTGCAGATCCATTTCGTACACGCGCAGATCGCCGTCGATCTGCGCGGTGAGCTGATTGACCGCAGCACCACCCTTGATGAAGTTTTGCACCATCTGCGCCGTCACCTCCGGCGGATAGGCCGACACGCCCTGCGCGGCAACGCCATGATTGCCGGCGAACACCGCCACACGCGGGCGGTCGCAGCGCGGCGGATGGCGCCCCTGCCAGGTGGCGAGGAATTGCGCGATCTCCTCCAGCCGCCCCAGCGAGCCTGCCGGCTTGGTCAGCGCCTGCTGGCGCTGCAAGGCGCTGGTTCCGGCCGCCAGGTCGGGGCCGGGCAATTCGCGCAAAAGGCCGCGGATTTCGTCGAAAGTGGCACTGGAGTCGGGCATGGATTGGCTGCTGGCTGGCAAAGGGGGCGCACTGTCCTATAACAAGGCGCAGATGCAAAGTCCCGCAGACGACACCGCCGCCGCCACCGCGGCCGCCCTCGAACCGGCGCCCTGGCTGCAGGCTTTTGCCGTCGCGCTGGCGTTTTTCACGCGCCTGAAGCTGCGGCCGGAGAAGATCCATCCCCTGGCCGCCTGCGCCCAAGGCTTCGCCGCCGCCGGCGCGGTGGTCGGGCTGATCGTCGGGCTGGTGTTGCTGGCAGCGCACGGGCTTGGCCTGCCGGGTCTGGTTTCCGCTCTGCTGGCCCTGGGCAGCGGGCTGATCGTAACCGGCGCCCTGCACGAGGATGGCCTGGCCGATTGCGCCGATGCGCTGGGGGCAAGGGAACGTGAGCGCTCGCTCGCCATCATGCGCGACAGCCGGACCGGCACCTACGGTGTACTGGCTCTGCTGCTGTCGACTGGCCTGCGAGTGGCGGCACTGGTGGCGCTGCCGGGCAGCGTGGCGCTGGCGGCATTGATCGGCGCCCACGCCTTCTCGCGCGGGGCACTGGCGATCGCGCTCGAGCGGCTCGAGCCCTTGCGGCGCGACGGGCTGGGCGCCACGGCGGGCAAACCGCAGCACAGACAGGCGATGCTGAGCCTTGGCATCGGCGCCGGTGTGTTGCTGGTGGTCTGCCTGCTGTTCGCCAAGATCGGCGTCGGGCTGTTCGCCTTGGTGTTGGGCGGGCTGGCCGGGATGGCCGCGATGGAAGTGGCGCGGCGGCGTTTCGGCGGCCAGACCGGCGACGTGCTTGGCGCCATCCAGCAATGCATCGAGATCGCAGCCCTGGTCGCCTTCACGTTTTTCTATTGAGTCGAGGAGAAGTTCGTCATGACCGCACGCACGCCCCGTCCCGGCGCTCCCGAGTCCGGCGCGATCACGCGCTGGTGGTGGGTGCGTCACGCGCCGGTGCCCAATCCCGAAGCGCGTTGCTACGGCCAGCTCGACAAGGAAGCCGATTGCTCCGATCCCGATCTCTTTTCAGCGCAGGCCCGAGTGCTGCCGAAGAACGCCATCTGGTATGCCAGCAATCTGCGCCGCGCCATCCAGACGGCTGAAGCGCTGGCGGCGGCCGGCGCCGAAATGGAGCGGCTCAACATCGATCCCGGCCTGGCCGAGCAGAGCTTCGGCGATTGGCAGGGCATGACCTATGCCGAGCTGGGCGCGCAGCATGGCGAGGGCCACCAGTTCTGGCTGGTGCCGCCGGCCAAGCGGGCGCCCAATGGCGAAAGCTTCGTCGATCTGTTCGATCGCGCCACCGCCTCGATCGAGCGCCTGACGCAAGAACATCGCGGCCGCGACATCGTCGCCGTGGCGCATGGCGGCACCATCCGCGCCGCGCTCGGCCTGGCGCTCAACCTGCATCCCGAGCAGGCGGTGCGCTTCGAGACCGCCAACGTTTCGCTGACCCTGATCGAGCACGTCGAAGCCGCCGACCCCGACCACGCCTGGCGCGTCGCCTGGGTCAATCACGTGCCGCGGCTGGGCTAAAACCATGGAGCATCGTCCGCCCGATCGCCTACCGCCGGCCACCCTGGTGCTGGGCGGTGCGCGCGCAGGCAAAAGCCGCTACGCCGAAGCCATGATCGAGCGCAGCCGGCCGCAAGCCGCGATCTACATCGCCACGGCCGAAGCGGGCGACGTCGAGATGGCGACGCGCATTGCCGCGCATCGAGCGCAGCGCTCCGCCCTGTGGCAGACCGTCGAAGCGCCGATCGAGCTGGCCGACGCCATCGCCGAGGCGGCGCGCGCCGGCCATCCGGTGCTGGTCGATTGCCTGACCTTGTGGCTGAGCAATCTGATGCTGGGCGGACACGATTGCGACGAGGAATGCGACCGGCTGATCGACGCGTTCGGCGCCTTGGCGGCGCCCGTCGTCCTGGTCAGCAACGAGGTCGGCCTCAGCATCGTGCCCGACAACAAACTGGCCCGCGATTTCCGCGACCTGACCGGCAGAGTGAACCAGCGCGTCGCCGAGGCGGCGCATCGCGTGGTGTTCGTAGCGGCTGGACTGCCGATGCTGCTGAAAGACCGTCCGTTCGGCTAACGGGAACGAAAACCGACGCGAGCCGTTTTCGCGCAGGTCGCCCGAGCGGGCCGGGTCCAGCCACATTTCTGCTACAATGGCTGTCGAGCATCGTCCTGCCCTAAGCTGGCATCGTCTTTTCCACATATCCGGGAGATTTTTCCAATGACCCAGACCAGTTTCGCCCGCAGGAGTCTCCTGCTCGGGCTCGCGGCTGGATGCGCCGTTGCGCTGGCGCAACCGGCGTTCGCCGATGCCGAGCGCCAGGCTCTGGTCAACGATGCCACCAAGGCGGCCCAGGTCCTGATCGAAGGCCCCGACTTTCCCGACGTCAAGCGGCTGCTGCCCCGCGCGCGCGCCGTCATGATCGTGCCGTCCATGGTGCAGGGCGGCTTCATCGTCGGCGCCGCCGGCGGCCGCGGCGTGATGCTGGCGCGCCTGCCGAGCGGCGGCTGGAGCAATCCCGCCTTCTACGGCATGGGCGCCGGCAGCGTCGGGCTGCAGATCGGCGGCAAGGTCTCCGAAGTCATGCTGATCGTGCTGACCGAAAAGGGACTGAACGCCCTGCTCGACGATCGCTTCAAGTTCGGCGCCGAAGCCGGCGTCACCGTGGTCAGCCTGGGCGCCGGCGTCGGCGGGTCGACCACCACAGCGGTCGGCGCCGACATCGTGGCCTATTCCAAATCGGTCGGCCTGTTCGCCGGCGGCGCGCTGGAAGGCTCCTACGTCGCGCCGGACAACGACTGGAACAAGCTCTATTACGGCGGCGCGCCCAACACCCGCGCGATCCTGTTCGAGAACCGCTTCTCCAATCCCGGCGCGCAGGAATTGCGGGCGTTGCTGGGACGCCACTAGCGCCGCAAAACCTTCATCCCCCGGCTCAACCGGGCCGACCCATGACAGCACCAACTCCGCTCTCCCAAGAGCAGTTGGTGCTGTTTCTCTATGGGTACGGGCATGAGGGAGAGGAAACTATTCCTTGCCGCCGGCGCGCTGGATCATGCTGGCGACGGCCTGCCGGTTGGCCTGGCGGGCGAAGCTCAAGGCGGTGCGGCCGGTATAGTCGGCGCGATTGACATTGGCCTTGTAGCGCAGCAGCAGATCGACCAGATCGATCGAGCCGCGCCTGGCGGCGATCATCAGCGAGCTGGTGCCCTGGCGGTTCTGCGCATCGACCTTGGCGCCGCCCTTCAGCAGCACTTCGGCGATTTCGGTATTCTCGCTTTCGACGGCGCGCAGCAGCGCGGTGTTGCCGAAATTGTCCGGCACCTCGGGATTGGCGCCGCCCTTGACCAGCACTGCCACCACGTCGGGAAAGCCGGCGGCGACGGCTGTGATGAGAATTGGCCAGCCGCGCGTATCGACCGTATTGGCGCTTTCGCCCTTGAGCAGGATCTGCTTCACCCGCTCGGCATCGCCGGCTTCGATCGCCGTCAGGATCGGCTTCTTGAAATCGATGCTGATCTGCGCCCAGGCGGGCGCAGCCAGCAGGCCGGTGCAAAGGACAGCGGCGGCAGCAAAGCGATAGGACCGGGCCATCGACGCTTCCTCTAAGAATTTCAAGGTTTTTGCCTGTGGTTCCGATTTAGCCTTGCCACCGACCCCCGTCAAGAAGGCCGACACGCAGCTTTGCGGTAAGATGCGAAAATGGCATGCTGCACAACCCATTAGAGCGGATCATGATTAGGTGAAAGCGCAAGCGCTTTCACTTAATCATGTGAATCCGCTCTATTCCTTTATATTTAGAGCAACTTCACAGGGTTTGACGGGATCGCAAGCGATTCCCGTAAAACCCTGGTTTTCTCTAGAGAGCGGCGCATGGATTGGGAATTCCTCCTCACATCGTTGATCGTCGTGGCCTCGCCCGGCACTGGCGTGCTGTTCACTCTGGCCGCCGGCCTCTCGCGCGGCGGCCGCGCCTCGGTCATCGCCGCCTTCGGCTGCACGCTGGGCATCGTGCCGCACATGCTGGCGGCGGTGCTGGGCCTGGCGGCGCTGATGCACACCAGCGCGATCGCCTTTGAGGCGGTGAAATGGCTGGGCGTCGCCTACCTGCTCTATATGGCCTGGAACACCCTGCGCCAGCGCGGCGCGCTCAAGGTCGAGCGCGAAGTGAGCGCTCACTCAGCGTTCGAGATCACCGCCACGGCGGTGATGGTCAACCTGCTCAATCCCAAGCTCTCGATCTTCTTCCTGGCCTTCCTGCCGCAATTCGTCGACGCGGGAGAAAATCCGGCGCTGCCGCAGATGCTGCAGCTGAGCGCCGTGTTCATGCTGATGACCTTCGTGGTCTTCGCCATTTACGGGCTGTTCGCCGCCGCCGTGCGCGATCATGTCGTCACACGGCCCAAGGTCATGACCTGGCTGCGGCGCGGCTTCGCCGCCGCCTTCGTCGGGCTGGGGGCGCGGCTGGCGCTGACCGAGCACTGAAGGCTCAGGCGCGGGCGATCTTGTCCTTGCGGCTGTTGAAGCGCGCCTCGATGCGGTCCCAGATGCGCGCCTCCAGATGCACGTTGTCGAAACGGGCGATCTGCTGCAGGCCGGTCGGCGAGGTGACGTTGATCTCGGTGAGATAGTCGCCGATCACGTCGATGCCGACGAAGATCAGGCCGCGCTCGCGCAAGGTGGGCCCGATCATCTCGCAGATTTCCTCCTCGCGACGCGTCAGCTTGCTCGGCACCGGCTTGCCGCCGGCATGCATGTTGGAGCGCGCCTCGCCCTCGGCCGGCACGCGGTTGATGGCGCCCATGGCCTCGCCGTCGACCAGGATGATGCGCTTGTCACCCAGGCGCACCTCGGGCAAATAGCGCTGCACGATGACCGGCTCGCGCGACATCTTGGTGAACATCTCCATCAGCGAGGAGAGGTTCTCGTCGTCGGGCTTGATATGGAAGACGCCGGCGCCGCCATTGCCGAACAGCGGCTTGACGATGATGTCCTTGTGCTCGGCGCGGAACTCGACGATCTGGCGCATGTCGGAGGTGATCAGGGTCGGCGGCAGCAGGCCCTCGAATTTGGTGACGAAAAGTTTTTCCGGCGCGTTGCGCACCTCGACCGGATCGTTGACCACCAGGGTGCGGGGATGGATGTGCTCGAGCAGATGCGTGGCGGTGATATAGGCCATGTCGAAGGGCGGGTCCTGCCGCATCAGCACGATGTCGAGCCCGGCCAGATCCAGCATCCGCGGCGCACCCAGGGTGAAATGCGCGCCCTTCTTGCGCTCGACCTTCATCTCCTGCGCCCGCGCCAGCACCCGGCCGTCCTTGAAGCTCAAATCGGCCGGGCCGTAATGGAACAGCCCGTGGCCGCGGCGCTGGGCTTCCAGCGCCAGCACGAAGGTCGAATCGCCATCGATGTCGATGGTCGAGACGTGATCCATCTGGATGGCGACGGCCAAGCTCATTGATTGCCTCTTGTGGAACGGGGCCAGACGGCCCGAAGAGGCTAGTTAAGCCGCTGCCGCAATTTCTGCAACAGGGCAGCGGCGCCATAGCGGGCGTCCTCGGCGGCGGCATTGCCGTCGGCCAGGGCCATGAAGCGCTCGAGGGCTGCGATGGCGGCGGTGGGCCGTTCGGCCTGGGCGGCCAGCACGCCCGATTCGAACCACAGCTCGGCCCGGCCGGGCGCGATCGCCAGCATGGTTTCCAGCGCGCTGATGGCGCCCAGCATGTCGTCGCGGTTGAGCAGCCGCAGCTTGACGTTGTTCTGCAGGCGCAGCAGCACCTCGGTGTCGGAGACCTCGCGCAGATGCTCGGGCGAGAGTTCCGCCTCCTCGCCGCGTACGCTCTGCACCAGCTCGCGCAGATCGGCGGCCTCGCAGGCGCGGCCGGCATGGAACGGATCGAGAATGGCGCGGTCGCGGCCTTCGCCGACGCGAATGAGGAAATGGCCGGGGAAATTCAGTCCCGCCGCCTGCTGGCCCAGCGCGCGGGCGACATGGATATAGACGATGCCCAGCGCCACCGGCAGTCCCTTGCGCCGCTCCAGCACGCGGGCGAAATCGGCATTCTGCAGATCGTCGTAGGTCGTGGCATCGCCGGTGAAGCCGAAATCTTCCGCCACCGCGCCAGCCAGCGCCTCGCGCAGCGGCGCGCGGGCAAAGCGGGTGCGCGCGTTATCGACCAGCAGCGCCAGCAGGCCGCGATAGGAATCGAAATCCGACAATTCGCGGCGCGCGGCGGAGAACAGCAAGGCTGCTTCGGCGATGTCGAGGCGCGAGGCCCCATCGCACAGCAGACGCAGGCGCTCATGCGCGGTGTTGCGAAGCCGTTCGTTCATGGCCGCATCATAGCGCCACCGCGATGGCGGCATAGTCAATAAGACTCACAGCCTGTCGACAGAGAATGATGACGCTTACGCCATTCCCGCTCGCCAGGCATCGGCGATCAGCCGTGGCCAGCGGCCGCGGCCGACCAGCATGAGATCGAAACGCAGATCGCACACGGCAAGCTGCGGATGGCGCGCAAGCAGCGCCTGCGCCGCACGCTCGATGCGCAGGCGCTGGCCGAGCGTGAGCGCCAGCACCGCGCTGTCGTGATCGGGCCGCGCCTTGACCTCGACGATGCACAGCGTGCGGCCGCGCCGGGCGACGATGTCGATCTCGCCCTGTGGGCTGCGGAAGCGGCGCAGCAGGATGCGATAACCGCGCAGGCGCAGCGCCAGCACCGCCAGCATTTCGGAACTGCGGCCATAGCGCTCCGCCCGCCTCTTGCGCTCCAGCCGGCCTTGTTCGCGCTTCATCCGGCATCCTTCAGGCGCAAGGCGCGGGCATAGACCAGCTTGCGCGAAGCGCCGGTCGCCGCGGCGACATCGGCCACCGCCTGCTTGAAGGAGGAAGTCTGCAGCGCCGCGCCCAGCGCCCGATCGATATCCGTTTCGTCGACGATTTTCGTTTCTTCCAGCGGTGGGCCGATCACCAGCACGATCTCGCCCTTCGGCGGTTCGACCTTTTGATAATGCTGCGCCAGGGCAGCGAGCGTGTCGCGCCGCACCTCCTCGAATTTCTTGGTCAGTTCGCGGCCGATCGCGGCTGGGCGGTCACCCAGCATCTGCAGCGCATCGGCCAGCGCCTCGCCGATGCGGCGCGGCGATTCGAACAGCACCAGGCTGGCCTGGACGGCCGCCAATTCGCCCAGCATCCGGCGGCGTTCCCCGCCGCGCTCGGGCAGGAAGCCGGCAAAGAGGAACCGGTCGGTCGGCAGGCCGGACAGGCTGAGGCCGGCGAGCAGCGCCGAGGCGCCGGGCAAAGCGGTGACCGGCAATCCGGCTTCGGCCACCTCGCGCACCAGCCGGTAGCCTGGATCGGCGATCAATGGCGTGCCGGCGTCGGAAACCAGCGCCACAATTTTGTCCTCGCGCAGTGCCTGGAGGATTTGCGGCCGCATTTTTTCGCCATTGTGGTCGTGATAGGCCAAAGTCGTCGCGCGAATGCCGTAAATCGCCAATAGCTTGGCGGTGACGCGGGTATCTTCGCAGGCGATCAGATCGGCCGCCTGCAGCACATCCAGCGCCCGCAAGGTGATGTCGCGCGCATTGCCGATCGGCGTCGCCACGAGATAAAGGCCCGGCTGCGGTTTACTTAAAGGAACTGCCTCGCTAGGCTTTGCGTTAGAGGCGGGATCGGGGGAGGAAATACGATTTGACACGCGACCTGAGCTCTCGTCTGGCGGCTTCCCGGTGGCACCGGCGCGGCGCCGTCCTGGCACTCGCTATTTCCGTCCTGGCGCTGGCCGCCTGCGGCGGCTCGCGCCAGTCGCAGACTAGCACCCCGCAAGTTGCCAGCCCACCACCGGTAGCCGCGCTTCCCGCGCC
>JAQSWP010000131.1 GCA_029266575.1 Alphaproteobacteria bacterium
CGACGACGTGCATGTCGTCGGCACCGTGACGCTAGCGCTGGCGGCGATCGAGCGCGATCCGCCCGACGTCGCCGTGCTCGACGTCAATCTGCGCGGCGAGATGGTGTTGCCGGTAGCGCAGAAACTGGCCAGCGACGGCATTCCCTTCGCTTTCGCCACCGGTTACGGCAAGACCGAGATGCTGGGTGCGTTCCACCACTACCCGATCCTGCAGAAACCCTTCGGCATGCCCGATTTGGAGAACGCGCTGCGCAGCGCGCTCGCGGCGGTGGCCGCCGCCGGCAATTAGCGTTCTTCCAGCGCCAGCCGCAGGCCGAGCGCCACCAGCACCGTGCCAGTGATGGCTTCCAGTGTGCGCCGAACGGTGGAGCTGCGCAGGAATTGACCCAGCCGTGCCAAGGTCAGCGCATAGAAGCTCAGCCATAAAAACGCCAGCGCCGCGAACAGCGCGCCGAGACCCATCAGCGCTACGAAGCTCGCCTCGCCGCCCGGCACGAATTGCGGCAGCAGGCTGGCGAAGAACATTGCCATCTTGGGGTTGCCGAGGTCTGAGATCAGCCCCTGGCGGAACGAGGCCCGTGCCAGCTGCCGCGCGTCCCGCCGCAAAGCGACGACCTGTTCCTCCCGCGACCGCAACGCCGCCCACAAAGCCTGCGCACCCAGCAGCACAAGATAGGCGGCGCCAAGATATTTCAACGCAAGGAACAGCGGCTCCGACGCGATCAATAGCGCCACCAGACCGAGACTGGTGGCGAAGGCCCAGATCAACTGGCCGAACACGACGCCAAGTGCCGTGAAGACGCCGCCGCGCGCCCCGCCCATCAGCGTGTTGCGGATCAGCAGCGCCGTATCCGGCCCCGGCGTGACGATCACCAGCACGGAGACAGCGAGAAAGGCGAGCAGGGATTCCAGCATCACTTACCTCTCCTCTTGCTCCCCACACCGTCATCTCCACGGAAGCGGGACCTTTCTCTCATGAGGACCGGCCATCGAGGGCACAGACTCGCCCGCCAGAATCCCGCCTGCGCGTGGATGTATTCGGTCTTCAGTGGCCCCTGCCCGAGTTCTTGACGTAGGCCTGCGCCGCGTTGCGCAGCAGGTTGGCGTCCGACGTGCCGACGATCATGTCGTAGCCGGCCTTGAACAGGCTCGGCGCATCCATGGTCGGCACCTGGATCGAGGCGAGATAGACACCGGCCTGCTTGATCGCCTTGGCGGCGCGCTCGACCTGTTCCATCACCGGCTTGAAATTGTCCGTGCCCAGCATGTGCATGGAGGCGGAAAGATCGGACGGACCGATGAACAGCATGTCCACCCCGTCGATCGCGCCCATGGCGGCGATCTCCTCGATGGCATCGACATGCTCGATCTGCGGGATGATCAGCAGGTCCGACACATGCCGCTCGATATAGGCCTTGGACTGCAGGCCGTAATCGGAGGCGCGGATGACGCCGGGCGCCGCGCCGCGCGTGCCGTGCGGCGGATAACGGCAGGCATCGACGATGGCTTTGGCTTCCTTGGCATTGGCGGTCATCGGGATGATCACGCCATCGACGCCCATATCGAGGCAGAACTTGAACTCGGCAACGCGCTGGTCGGGTACGCGCACGATGACGCCGCAGCCATGCGCCCGGGCGGCCAGCAGCAACGGCAGCGCGTTGGAGCGATCCACCATGCCATGCTCCCAGTCGAGCACGATGACGTCGAAGCCGCCCAGCGCGGCGCACTCGACCGCGCCGGCATTGCCCAGGCTGGCCCAGCAGCCAAGCAGCTTGCGGCCCGATTTCAGCTCGGCTTTCAGATTGCGGAACAGCATGGAGGTCTCCCGATGGTTTTCGGCAGACTACGATAGCGGCGCGGGCGAAGGGAAGCACGCTGCCCGCCTCGCACACCACCTTCGTCCTGAGCCCGGCGAAGGATGCGCAGCACATGCAACCGTCCCGCTCCTCATCCTTCCCGGCTCAGGATGAAGAGGAGCGGCGTCTTACAGATAGCGCGGCGCGATGATGCTGACCCACACCGTGCCGGCAGTGACGGCAAGCGATACTACCGCCAGCGCCAGCGAGATCGCCAGCAGTACGCCGTCCTTCTCCAGCAGGCCCAGCGCCAGCAGCATGATGACGATGCTGGGCAGCACGCCTGCGAAGGGGATCGGCGACAGCGCCGTCGCCGCCAGCAGCAGCACGACCACGCCGATGACGCGGCGGGTGGAGCGGAACGGGGTCTGCCAGCGCGGAAAGGTGAAGCGTTCGATCCAGGCCAGGCTGGGCGCGACTTTGCGCAGCAGCCAGGCGATGGCGCCGCGTGGCAGCCGACGCGCTCCGACGAAATCGGGCAGATCCGGAGCCGGTCTTCCCAGCACCATCTGGGCCGCGGGCACGAACAGCAGCAGGCCGGCGAAAGTGGCGGCGCCTGGCACCAAGCCAATCATGCCGAGGAACAGCAGCAATATGCCAAACGAGCGCTCGCCCAGATTGCCCAGCAACCAGTCGAGCGTCACCCGCTCCTCGGGCGCGTCCTTGAGCAGGTCACGGATGATGGCGGAGGTGGCGACGCGTTCCTGGGCGTAGGGATGGTCGGCGGTTTCGGGCATGGCATGCGGATTGGCGTAGGGCATGCGGGTGTAACGATCATAACGGGCAAAATGCAGACCCGGCAATTGCGCGGGCCAGCCTCCCGGAAACCGTTCGCCTTGGGATTGCGTTAAGAAAGCATGGCAAGAATCAATGTTGTGTCATGGTAAATGAAGCGCCGCTGGAGAATCTCTTTCTTGTGCGCCGTCACGTCGCGGCAGGAAACATACTGATTGGGCGGCAGGAAAAGCTGATTGCCAGGCTCGCGGCCGACGGGCACGACACCGCCAAGGCCAAAGATCTGCTTGCGGTATTGGTGGAGACGCAGCAATCGCATCTGGCGCACAATGACCGGCTGGAACGCGAAGCCGCCAACTCGCCCCTGCTCGCCCTTTCCTCCCCTATTTGAGCAGCCGCCGGGAACCGCACGGCGCGGTCGGGGTTGTGGTTCGCGTACAAATCCATTTTTCGGAGCACCTCCATGGCGACGCAACGCAAGAAGGCGCCGGCACGGGCCAAAGGCAAGGGGCGAGCCAATGGCCGGACCAGTGGCCGGGCCGCCGGCAGAAGCAGGACGGCGCGACCGCCCAACGCGCTGGTGCTGCTGCGCCGGGATCACGAGGAAGTGTCGGCGATGTTTGCGAAGTTCGAAAAGCGCAAGGACAGGATGACCAGCCAGCAGAAAGCCGCGCTGGCGGAGGAGATCTGTACCGCGCTCAGCGTGCACGCGCAGATCGAGGAAGAAATCTTCTATCCCACGGTGCGCCACGAGATCGGCGATGAGGATTTGATGGACGAAGCCGAGGTCGAGCACGGCTCGCTCAAGGAGCTGATCGCCAAGATCGAGGGCGAAGGGCCGGCCGGCGATTTGTTCGATGCCCATGTCATCGTGCTGGGCGAGTACGTCAAGCATCACGTCAAGGAAGAACAGGGCGAGATGTTCAAGAAGGTGCGCGCCACCGACCTCGACCTCAGCGAGCTCGGCGGCCGGATGAAGGCGCGCAAGGGAGAGCTGATGGCGGCGATGGGCAAGGGCAAGCCGCCCCGCGGCAGCGTCGGCCGCCGGCTCGCCAGCCTGGTGCGCGACAGCTTCGCGATCGGTTGACGCCAGACGTGCCGGCGGAGCAAAGGCCGATCGATGAGGCAGGGAGCGTAACATCGCATAAGCAGTACAGCCATGGATGAGCAGGCCACGTTAGAGAACCAGCAGGCGATAGCCCGCCAGCATGCGGCAGACGGGGCGCTGCGCGTCGCGCGCCAACGCGGCATCGTCGCCCGCATCATCGCGCGCGGCCATCCGGCCAAGGAAGCGATCGAGCTGCTGGACCACCTGCTCGCCTCGCAGCGCCATTTCCAGAACCGCTGCCACCAGTTCGAACGGCAGCTCGAAGCGCTAAGGCTGCAGCAGGCCATCGAGCGGCGGCGGCGGCCGCTTATCGCCAAGTAAGGGCGCGCTGCCTGACCGTGGGCAACGTGCGAAACAGCCACTGCGAATTGGTCAGTCCGTTATGAGGTACCGGCGACTGTGCAGCATGTAACCCAGCCCGTGCCGGGGATGCTCGTAGCGCGAGTTCCCAGTGTCGATTTCCGTGGGAGGAATGGTGGTCGGATCGCAGCCGCCCGAGCGTGCGAATGCGCGGTACAGGCTTGGATGTTCTTCGCCCGGCCGGAAACTGTGCGCCCAGTGCCGATAGAGCAATGCGACAACGCCCAGGATTACAAGTGCAATAAAATCCGTTTGCCAGTCCATGTCACCTGCCTCTCCTTCCCGCCTGCTCCCGAGGCTTATGAAATTCTAACGCTTGAGCAGGAAAACGAACTGTGACCGATCCAAGGCAAAGGTGACGGTATCAAGGCTAGTGTTCGAATGACACTGGCGTAGCCCGATCCGGAGAAAGGCCGCGCAGCTGGTGGCGCCGTCGAAGGCAACGTTCAGTTCTGGAGGTCGATCCGGCGGGGCTTGTCCCCCGGTCGATTGGTGTTGGAGGCGCAAACCGGCATCCTGCGCGCCTTAGCTGCATCAGCCAGTGGCGAAATCCGCTCTGTCAAAACACCGCAGCACGACTGTGAACGGTATTCAGATAAAGTTCGCCAGGGGATTGGGAGAACCATGACGATCATCGGCCGGACGCCGCGCGGCGCGGCATGAGGGGAGATCTGCTGTTCACCCTGGTGCTGTCGGCGCTCATTGTCGGCGCCGGCGCGCTGGTGCTGTGGCGGATGGCGTTGCCCTAAGCAGCGCCGCCTTTTCTCTATCCGAGCGTTCAATCTCCGTCCTTATCCTTCAACGAATTCACGATGAGGAAATCAGGCAGCGGCGACAATAGCGCAAACAAAAGCCCGCCGGGTGGCGGCGGGCTTCTGCCTCGTATCCGAGAGGAGAGAGAATCAATACCACATCGGCCCGAGATCACGGTTGTTGTCGCGATGGTCGCCACCGCGCACCGCCGCGAAGAACGAGCCGGCGCCGGCCACCAGCAAGGTGGTCGCCAACAGGCACGCCACCATGATCGCCGTCTTGCGCGCTACGTCGGCGGCCTTCTTGGCGTCGGCCACCGTCTTGTCGATCACGGTGTTGACGCGCTGCTCGGCCTCGGCCTGCGGCATGCCGGTCTCTCGCGAGACCAGCTGCGCGATGTAGGTGCGATCTTCCTTCACGATCTCGCCCCTGGTAACGCCGCGCGCCAGGATGCGATCGACTTCCTCGCGGGTCTGCGAGCGCATCGCCGCATCCGGAGCCGCATCGCCCTTGGGCGCAGTGGCAGTGGCCGGAACGCGGAACAGCGCATCGGTCACCAAGTCGAACATGCCGCCGCCCTGCTGGCCATCCTGCCCGGCCGCAGCCCCTGCCGCAGCGCCAGCACCCAGCGCCGCCGCATTGGCGCCGGTCTTCAGCACCGAGGTCAGTGTGCCCGCCGTCAGCACGATGCTGATCAGCACGGTCAGGCCCCACATGGCCAGCCCGTGCAGGCCGTCGCGGGCATTGGATTCCCGCTCGGTGGCGTCGTGGAAGCGATGGCGCAGGCGGCCCGTCACATAGGCGCCCGCCATGTAGCTGGAGACCACCACGAACACGACCCAGACGGCGGCCAGAAGGGCTGCCATCAGCCCGGGTGGCGCGCCGGTATAGGGCGACAGGCTGCCCAGCCCGAGGGCCGAGCCGAAGGTCATGAGGATCCAGAAAATAGCGGACGCCAGGACGGAGCCCGCGATGATCGCCGCCCAATCGACATAGGAGCGGTTTTGCTCCCGCGATCCGGCGACGACGACATTGGTCGTATCAACCATAGACATTTTCTCCCCGCTGGCCTTGCGGGGGTCTGCCCCGCAATGCTGCAGCGCAAACTATTAAATGGTGGTTAGCGAAGACCGAAGAAAGACAGGATGGCGATGATCACCACGACCAGGCCGACCAGATAGATAACGCCGTTCATTGGATAACTCCCCGTGGGTTGGTTCCAATGCCGCAACGGCGCACCCCGCTACCGGTTCCCTATTTTCGCCTTGGTTCACCCGAGGAAGCTGCACCGCGACTTGGGGGTCAATGACCGCCGCCGGCGAAGGGCTGCACCAGGAGCAGCAGCAGGCAGCTCGCGGCGCCCAAATACGGCACGAACGTCGGCACCTGGAACCGGCCTTTCGATGCCGGCCGTTTCCCCTTCAGCCGGATCAGCGCGATATTGGCGATGGCGAAGACGATCAGGATCACGGTGCTGGTGGCCGAGGCGAGCGTGCGGGTGGGAAAGAACAGCGCCAGCGCCAGGATCAGCGATCCGGCCAGCACCGTCGCCACCGCCGGCGTCTTGGTGAGCGGCCACAGCGAGGAAATGATCTTCGGCGCACCGTTTCGCCGTTCGCCCAGATCGTAGATGGTGCGCGAGACCATGATGAGCTGGGCGAACAGCCCGTCAGCGATAGTGATCAGACCCAGTATGCCGATCACCAGCCCGTTCATGCCGGCGGCTTCCACGACGGCGACCAGCGGCACCTTGCTTTTCGCCAGCTCCTGCGGGGCAACGGTGGTGACGGCGGCCAGCGCGATCAGCACGTAGAACACCAGCGCCACGCCCAAGGTGGCGAAGATGGCGAGGGGCACGATGCGGTGGGCGTCCCTCGTTTCTTCGCCCAGATGCACGATGTCCTCGAAGCCGATGAAGGCATAGAAGGCGAGGAAGGCGCCGATGAAAATGCCGAGCGCCACGCCGCTCTTGCCGCCGCCCTCGCCGCTCGCCAGTTTTTCCGGCCATTCGACGATGTTGCCGCCGGCCTGCCACAGCACCAGCAGCAGGCCGATCAATCCGGCGATGGTGGTCAGCGCCATGACCAGCGCCGATTCCTTCACGCCGGCGACGGCGATGGCGGTGGGAATGCCAACGACCACCGGCAGGATCCACCATTTCGACCACTGGGTGAATTCGCCGATATAGGAAACGAAGCCGGTGGAGATGGTGGCGGCGGAGACAATGCCGATCGTGACGATGCCCCAGCCGACCGCGATCGCCAGCCATTTCCTGCCGAACGCATCGTCGGCCCATGCGACCGGTCCGCCGGCCGATGGATTGCGTCCCGCCAATTCCGCGAAGCTGGCGCCGGTGATCAGCGCCACCAGGCAGGATGCGAGGAAAGAAACCGGCGCCCAATATCCCGCGCTGCCGATGATCTCGCCGATCACCACATAGATGCCGGCGCCGAGCGTGGTGCCCAGCGCCACCAGAATCAAAAGCGGCGGCGACAGATCGCGCTTAAGCCCGCCGCCTTCTTTCTCCGCCAAAGGTTCAGCTCATTTCGACTTGGCCACGCGTTCGGGCTTGCCCTTGCGCTTGGTCGATGCGAATTCCTCGAGCTGCTTCTCGCTCATGGATTTGACCATAGAGCGCGAGGCGCCCTTCAGCTTGCTCCTGCTGGTCTCGCCGCGCTTGGCGGCCAGCGCCGCACCCGCGGCCTTCTGCTGCGCCTTGGATTTCGCCGGCATGTCTGCCTCCTCTGCCTTGCACCGCCCTGCCCGCGAACGCCAACCATGCGCCGGCGTTCCAATCGCCCTTGACGATGCGGCTGCTGTTGTGGCTATGCTCCCGTCCATGGGGCTTACTCGCGATTGCCCCGTGAGGCGGCAGCCGAACAATCGCGTCCACGCACCCCAGCAGAGGGATGGACGCTCATGCCGTCGAACACCGAAATCACCATTGCCCAGTTATCCCGGCTGATCGGCACGCCAAACGCGCCGCTCGTCATCGATGTGCGCATCGACGAAGACTATGCCGCCGATCCGCGCGTCATTCCAGGTACGCTGCGCCGCCCCGCCCGCGCCGCCGCCGACTGGGCATCCGAATTCGCCGGACGCTCCGTCGTCGTGGTGTGCCAGAGGGGCCACAAGCTCAGCCAGGGCGCCGTCGCCTGGCTGCTGCAGGAAGGCGTCAAGGCCGAAAATCTCGAAGGCGGTTTCGAGGCCTGGCGGCAGGCCAAACTGTTGCTGGTCGATGATTCCAAGATAAAGGCCCGCGATCACAAGGGCCGCAGCGTGTGGGTGACCCGCGCCCGGCCCAAGATCGACCGCATCGCCTGCCCGTGGCTGATCCGCCGCTTCGTCGATCCGCAAGCCGTCTTCCTCTTTGTCGCCAGCGCCGAAGTACTGGCGGTCGCCGACCGCTTCAACGCCACCGCGTTCGATATCGACGGCGTATTCTGGAGCCATCACGGCGAGAAATGCACCTTCGACACCATGATCGAGGAATTCGCCCTGCACACGCCGGCGCTGGCGCGGCTGGCCACTATCGTGCGCGGCGCCGACACTTCGCGGCATGAGCTGGCGCCGCAATCGGCCGGGCTGCTGGCAGCGTCACTCGGCTTCTCGCGCATGTATCGCGACGATCTGCAACAGCTCGACGCCAGCATGGCGCTGTACGACGCCTTCTATCGCTGGTGCCGCGATGCGGTCGAGGAAACCCACGACTGGCCGGCCCCGACGCGCCAGGCGGAGGCCGCCAAATGAGTGCGGTGACGGCGAACGAGGCTGGGGCGCGCGCCGCCCCGGCCCTGCCGACGCTTGGCGAGGCCACCCGCGTTTGGTGCAAGATCGGCCTGCTGGGCTTCGGCGGTCCGGCGGGACAGATCGCGCTGATGCATCGCGAGCTGGTCGAGAAGCGGCGCTGGATCGGCGAGCAGCGTTTTTTGCACGCGCTCAACTACTGCATGCTGCTGCCGGGCCCCGAGGCGCAGCAGCTTTCCGTCTATATCGGCTGGCTGCTGCACCGGACGGTGGGCGGGCTGATCGCCGGCATCCTGTTCGTGCTGCCGGGTGCGCTGGTGATGCTGGCGCTGTCGACCATGTACGTGCTGTGGCGGTCCGTGCCGCTGGTCGATGCGGCCTTCTTCGGCATCAAGGCCGCCGTGCTGGCCATCGTGCTGGAAGCGCTGTTTCGCATCGCCCGCCGCGCCTTGAAGAACGGCGTGATGTACGGGATCGCTGCCGTGGCGTTCATCGGCATTTATATGTTCCAGATCCCCTTTCCGCTGATCGTGCTGGGCGCGGGACTGTTCGGCTTCTTCGCCAATCGCATTCGTTCCCCGATCTTCGAGAGCAACGGCAAAGCCGCGACCAAGCCAGACAGCGTTGGCGCCATCGACGCCGTGTTCGCCCGCGGCACGCCCGAGCACGCACGACCTTCGACAACGCGCGCGCTCAAGGT
>JAQSWP010000132.1 GCA_029266575.1 Alphaproteobacteria bacterium
GTCGGGATCGGCGGCGAAGTCGTCGAAGGCGGCCGCCAGCTCCTGATTGGCCATGGGATGGAGCGCATTCATGACGTCGGGACGGTTGATCGTCACGATGAACAGCTTGCCTTCTCGCTCGATCTTGCAAAATTCCGGCATAGCGTTTTCTCTCACCACACAAATTGTGACTGTCCGTTCTCGATACACCAAGTCCGTGGTCTAAGCCATTGTAAAGAAAAGACTGTGACTCCGGAGCCACGCCGGAAACCCCGAGCCGCTTCTCGATCAACTGCGAGTTGTTCACAGATACTCTGTCTGCTATAAACGTTGAAGATTCAATGTCCCAGAGCCGTTCGTTCCAGTACGGTCTCATCTGGGTTGGCTGGATCGGGGGATCGGGGAATGACACTGAACGGTAAAATGGCGGGCTTGGCGTTCGCCGGCATTCTTCTGACGGCGCCCGCGCTGGCGGCTGACCCGACCGGCTTCTATGTCGGTATCGGCGGCGGCATCAACCATGCCCAGGATTCCGATGTCGAAATCGGCGTCGGCGGCGGCAGCTTCAAGATCAACAACGTCGATAGCAAGATGGGTTGGGCCGGCCATGCTTTTGCCGGCTACAATTTCGGCGGACCCCGGCTGGAGCTCGAACTTGCCTATCGCAACAACAAGGTGAAGAGCAACGAGTTGCCCGGCGGTAACGAGCGTATCCAGTCCGGCGCGCTGATGGCCAACTTCATCTACGAATTCTTCAGCGACGCGACCGTGTCGCCCTATCTCGGCATCGGCGCCGGCGCCGCCTACATCAAGGGCAAGGGCGTGATCGACGATAGCGACGTTGCCTTCGCCTATCAGGGCATCGCCGGCGTCAACGTCAAGGTGACGCCCAACGTGGTGCTGTCGGCCGACTATCGCTACTTCCGCACCGCCGATCCGCAACTGAAGGAAAACGGCGTTTCGGCCGATTTCGACTACGTCAACCACACCGGCATGGTTGGCCTTGCCTATCGCTTCGTGCAGCCGCCGCGCGGCCAGGAAATCCAGCCGGTCGCCGCTCCGGCGCCGGCGCCGATCACGCGCAGCTATATGGTGTTCTTCGATTTCGACAAGTCGGACATAAACCAGCAGGCGCTGGCCACCATCAAGCAGGCTGCCAGCAACGCCAAGCAGGGCGGCGTGCAGCGCCTGAACGTGACGGGCCATGCCGACCGCGCCGGCACCGAGCAGTACAACATGGCGCTGTCGCTGCGCCGCGCCAATGCTGTCAAGCAGGTGCTGATCGCCGAAGGCATTCCCGCCGACTCCATTGTCGTGATCGGCCGCGGCGAGACGCAGCCGCTGGTGCCCACCGCCGACGGCGTACGCGAAGCGCAGAACCGGCGCGTCGAGATCATTCTGCAATAGCAGCCAGAGCTTTCGCTCAAACGAAAAACGGCCGATCGCAGGATCGGCCGTTTTGTTTTGATGAAGCAAAATTTTCTAGGGCGAGGGGCTCAGTTCGGAACCGCCGCCAGCCACGGGCATCGGCGGCGGAGCGGCTTCGATCGTTTCTTCCTGTTTGGCAGGCGTCGCGGCCTTTGACGGTTCCGTCTTGGCAGCGGGTGTCGTCGTTGCCGCCGCCGCTTTCACCGGCGCCGGTTTGGTCGGCTGCGCTTTGGCCGGCGTCGTCAGTTCCTTGCCGGCAAGCGCGGCGACAGGCGTGTTGTCGCCGCAGGCCGGTCCGCCCAATGAATAGCCCAGCTTGTCGATGACCTGGGCCAGGGTGGCGGATTTCTCAGCCTGCAGGGCGTGATCGATGCGCAGGCGGGCGTGGCTGCAATAGGGGCCGTCGTTCTGGCGCAGGGCGGCGTGATTGGCCAGGCGGGTGACGAAACTGTCGAGCGCCTGGCCGCCGCCAAAATGCGCCTTCATGGCTTGTGCGTTGCCGACCAGGCCGGGATTGTAGCGGCGCACGAAGTTGCCGTAGGATTCGCGAAAAGTCGGATCGTTGCGGCACGCTAAGGCTGCGACCATGAACTCGGTAACCAAATACCGAGCGCCGATTTCCGGTTTACTCATGCCCGTGGGACAGGTCTGCGCAAGAACAACGGAGGGAGCAAGCACAGCTGCGGCAATACCGGCAATCAAACGCTTGCGCGCCATTTGTGTAGTTCCTGTCCGTGATCTTCGGTTGGCGGATTTAGCAGCAGCGCCGTTTTTACTCAAGCCTTCCTTGCGCGCGCAATACCGCTTGGCGCACCAGCGGCAGCCGGTCGTTGCCAAAATACATATCGTCGCCAGCCACATACATGGTGGGCGAACCGAAACCGCCGCGGGCGATCAATTCTTCGGTCGTGGCGCGCAAGCGGTCCTTGTATTCGGTGGCGCCGATGCGGGCGAAGAAATCGGTGCGGTCCAGTCCGACCTTGGCGACGATGCTCTCCATGACCGAATCCTGCGAGATGTCCTGCAGATCGCCCCAATAGGTTTCGAACACGGTGCGGGCATAGAGCGGCAGGCAGTCGCGCTCGATGGCGACGAAAGCGCCGCGCATGGCTTTCACGCTGTTGACCGGAAACACCGGCGGCATGGTGATGCGCAAGCCGGTGAAGCGCGCCCAGTCCTGCAGATCCTTCTTGTAGTAGCGCGACTTGACCGGATGCGGCTTCTCGCGCGATTCGTACACCGTCTTGTTGACGGTGTTGAAGATGCCGCCGACCAGGATCGGCTTCCAGACGATGCTGGCGCCGGTCTCGGCCGCCAGCGGCTGGATGTTGTGGAAGGCGAGATAGGTCCACGGGCTGGAGCAGTCGAAATAGAATTCGATCTCGACCATTGCCGCCGTCCTCCCGCGCATTCCGCTGCGCCAATACTAGGGGTCTGGCCGAAGCGCCGTCCAGTGACGGCAAATGCTGTCATTTTCCCTGCAATTCCGTTAGGATTCCTCCATGGCGTCCGCCGACAAATCCCGCGTCCTAGCCGTCGTCCACCAGGAGACCTCCCGCACCGGTCGGGTCGGGCAGCTTCTGGAGTGCTGGGGCTACGAGGTCGAGCGCTGCTGCCCCAATATCGGCCATGCCTTGCCCGACGATCTCAGCCCCTATGCGGGCGTGGTCATGTTCGGCGGCCCGATGAGCGCCAATGACTGCACCACGCTGCCGGGCATCAAGGCCGAGCTTGCCTGGCTGCCCAAGGTGCTCGATGCCGACACGCCGTTTCTCGGCATTTGCCTGGGCGCGCAATTGATGGCGCGGGTGATGGGCGCCGGGGTGAACACTCATCCCGAGGGCCGGGCCGAGATCGGCTATGTCGAGATCGAGCCGGTGCACGCCTCCTGCCAGATATTCCCCGAGAAGATGCACGTCTATCAGTGGCACCGCGAAGGCTTCGACCTGCCGCGCGATTGCACCTTGCTGGCGCGCGGCGAGCATTTCGAGAACCAAGCCTATCGCTACGGCGAGCGCGTCTATGGCGTGCAGTTCCATCCCGAGGTCACGCTCGAGATGAAGCAGATCTGGACCGTCAAGGGCGCCGAGCGGCTGAAGATGCCGGGCGCGCAGCCGGCCGACCAGCATATCGATCTGCATCCCGTGCACGATCCCAAGCTCGGCGTGTGGACCGAGCGCTTCCTGCGCCGCTGGCTGCGCATGATGGATCGCGCCGCCCATCCGCAGGCGGTCACGGCCTGACCGTGGCTTTCGGCGAGCGCAGCGCGGCCGATGTCGCAACCTGGGCGCGCGAGCAGGACGGGCGCGACCGGCTGGCGCGCACCTTGGGCATCGAATTGCTGGAAGCCAGGCCCGGCCATGCCCGTCTGGCCATGACCGTTGGCGAAAGCGTTCTGAACGCGCATGGCATGTGCCATGGCGGCGCCATCTTTAGCCTGGCCGATGCCGGCTTTTTCTACGCCTGCAATTCAGGCGGGGTGCAATCGGTGGCGGCGGGCTGCGACATCAATTATTTGCGCCCCGCGAAGCTGGGCGAGCGGCTCGAAGTCGTGGTGCGCGAACGCTCGCGCAGCCGCCGCAGCGGCCTCTACGACGCCGAAGTGCGCAATGGCGAGGGGCAATTGATCGCCGTGATGAGCGGCCGCGCCATGGCTGTGCCATCGACAGGCTGATTGGCGGTTCTTTCGCACCGATTTTTGACGGAAATGCCGCGTCCAGCATTGCAACGTCGTGGGCGCGGTACCATGTGCATGCTATAAGACGAGCCTGTCCTGGGGAGGCACAATTAAATGTCCGGCTTTCAAATTGTTCTTACAGGAGAATGTCCTCGACATCCCCTCGCAGAAAGTCATCACCAAGGACAACGCCATCGTCACCGTCGACGCGGTCGCCTTTTTCCAGGTGATCGACGCGGCCAAGGCGGCCTATGAAGTGGCCAATCTGGTGCAGGCGATGACCAACCTCGCCATGACCAACATCCGTAACGTCATCGGCAACATGAACCTCGACGACGTGCTGGCCAAGCGCAACGACGTCAACGACACGCTGATGGCGATCATCGACCAGGCCACCAACGCCTGGGGCGTGAAGGTGCTGCGCGTCGAGCTCAAGGACGTGCAGCCTCCGGAAGACATGGTGCAGGCGATGGCGCGCCAGATGAAGGCGGAGCGCGAAAAGCGCGCCGTCATCCTCGAAGCCGAAGGCGTGCGCGAGGCCAGCATCAAGCGGGCCGAAGGCGAGAAGCAGGCGCAGATCCTGGAATCGGAAGGCCGGAAGGAAGCAGCCTTCCGCGATGCCGAAGCGCGCGAACGTACGGCCGAAGCCGAAGCCAAGGCGACCGAGATGGTGGCGCAGGCCGTGCAGGGCACCGGCTCGCAGGCCGTCAGTTACTTCCTGGGCCAGAAATACATCGAAGCGCTGGCCAAAATGGGCACCTCCAACACCAGCAAGCTGATCTTCATGCCGCTGGATGCGGCCGGCGTCATGGGCTCGATCGGCGGCATCATGGAACTGGTCAAGGACGCGCAGTCCAGCGCCCGTGGCGGCGCTGCCGGGGCGCCGCCCGCCGCTGGCGGGCCGGGTCCGTGGAATCGCGGGTAGCGCGAGGTCGGAGGCTGACGTGGACATCGATCTGGCGATTGAATTCTGGCACTGGTTTGCGCTCTGCGGCATAGCGCTGTTGTTCGAGATGCTAATCCCCGGCATCTTCTTCATGTTCGTGGCGGCGGGCGCGGCGACGGTCGGCGTGGTGCTGCTGATCGCCCCCGATCTGCCGCTGACCTGGCAGCTGCTGATCTTCATCTCGGTGGCGATCGTCACCGCCTATGTCGGGCGCAAATATTTGGTGCGTTTCCAGCACCATCGGCACGCCACCGACGTCGAAACGCTGAACAAGCGCGGCACCGAATTCATCGGCCAGGCGATCGTGCTGGTTGAGCCGATCGTGGCCGGCCGCGGGCGGGCGCGCGTGGGCGACGGCACCTGGACCGTCACCGGTCCCGATGCCCCGGCCGGCACACTGGTCGAGGTGATCGCCAGCAACGGCAACGAGTTGCGGGTGAAGCCGCGCGTCGGCTAACCGCCGGCGTATTTTTTCGCCAGCATGGCGTGCACGCCCTTGTGCCCGTCCACCAGCTGCGTAACGTGCAGATCGCAAGCCAGGCTGCACAGCATGTAGGCGTCCTCGCGCG
Organism: Alphaproteobacteria bacterium; assembly: GCA_029266575.1. Classification (GTDB taxonomy): domain Bacteria; phylum Pseudomonadota; class Alphaproteobacteria; order Reyranellales; family JAQSWP01; genus JAQSWP01. The sequence goes on from JAQSWP010000132.1 coordinate 5,600, forward strand.
CGATGTTGGTGCGCTCGCAGATCAGCACGATCATCTCCCGCAACGCCTGTTTGGCCGCATCGTCGAGATCTGGATCCATGCCGTGGGTGATGTAATGCGTCGCGGTCTCGGCCCGCGGCATGGTGAGCCTGCGTCCCTTGTGCACGGTCAGCCGGAATGTGCCGGTCAGGTTAGTCTCCAGCGCCGTCAGATTGACCTCGCCATCGCCTTGCACGCCGTGCCCGTCGCCGGTCGAGAACAGCGCGCCCTCGGTGAACACCGGCAGGAACAGCTTCGAACCGACACCCAATTCCTTGTTGTCGATATTGCCGCCAAAGGCGCGCGGCTCGATGGTGCTTACCGCGCCCCATTCCGGCGGCGGCGCCACGCCCATGACGCCGAAAAATGGCTGCAGCGGAATCTCCACGCCCCACGGCATCGTGCAGACGCCGCGCTTGGCGTCGATGGGAATGATGGTCAGGCGCGTGAACGGGAAATCCTCCGGCAAGGTGCCGGCCAGCGGCCGCTGCATGTTCCAGCCCCAGTCGGTGCGGAACTTGATGTCCAGCACTTCGATCTCGAGGCTGTCGCCCGGCATGGCGCCGGCGACATGGATCGGGCCGGTCAGGATATGGCCGGGCAGGCGCGGCTGGAGTTGCGCGTGGATGGCGCGCAACTCCGGCGGTATCTGGTAGGGCGCCGGCGGCATCGCATTCGGTCCGCCTGAGACGCAATGCACCGTAACCGTGTCGCCCGACTTGATGCGCAGCCGCGGCGGCAGGGCGGCATCGAAGAAGCCCCAATGCACCGTTTCGGGCGATGAATGCAACTCGTGATCGGTCATGGCGGCGGTCGGTCCCCGTGTGGCATGGTCTGCGAAGCATGATGCATGCCAGCGCAAAACGATAGACGGCGATGAACTATCGCCACGCCTTTCATGCCGGCAACTTCGCCGACGTGCTGAAACACGCGGTTCTGACCTTGGCGCTGGAAACCATCGCCGGCAAGGACAAGCCCTTTGTGGTGATCGACACCCACGCCGGGCGCGGGCGCTACGATCTGGCGCGAGAAGCGCAGCGCACCGGCGAATGGCAGAATGGCATCGGCAAAGTGCTGCAATCTGCCAAACCGCCGCGCGAGATGAAACGCTATGCCGATATCGTGCGCGGCTTCGATCGTCGCCTGGGCGGATCTGGCGAAACCCTGCAGCACTATCCCGGCTCGCCGCGCATCGTGCGCGCTCTGTTGCGGCCCGAGGACCGGCTGGTCGCCTGCGAATTGCAAGACGAGGATGCGCTGGCGCTACGGCGCGAGTTCGCGGGCGACCGCCAAGTCGAGACCAAGCGCGCCGACGGCTATGCGGCGCTTAAGGCGCTGCTGCCGCCGGCGGAACGGCGCGGCCTGGTGCTGATCGATCCGCCCTTCGAGGCGCGCGACGAATTCGACAAGGTGCAGCGGGCGCTGAAGCAGGCGCTGCGCCGCTTTGCCACCGGCACGTATTTGGTCTGGTATCCGGTCAAGGATCGGGAGGCCGTGGCAGGCTTCAAGGCGTTTCTCGTCGCGGCGAAACTGAAGCGCACGCTGACAGCCGAGTTGCAGGTCGGGTCCAAGACGCCGACCGGACTGGCGCGGGCCGGGGTGGCGCTGATCAACGCACCATGGCCGCTCGAAAACGAGTTGGAAAAGATCGGACCTTATCTCGCGCAGACATTGGGCGGCGCTGCGGGACGTTTCGACGTTGAGTGGATCGCCAAAGACTAGGGCTGCCGCGCGCGCCATTTCTGCGGCTGCGGCGCCAGCAGCATGAAGAGCACCGCCACGAACATGAAAGCGGCGGCGCCGAGGATGGCGAAATAGTAGGAGCCCGTCAGGTCGAAGGCGTAGCCCGCCACGGTGGGGCCGAACAGCGTGCCGAAGGCGACGCTGGTATAGAGCAGGCCGATGATGCTCGACACATGACGGACGCCGAAATAATCGGCGGTCATGGCCGGGATCAGGGCGACGAAGCCGCCATAGAAGGCACCGAACAGGGCGGCGAACAGCATCAGCGCCCAGGCCTGGGTCGAGATCGACCACCACAGCATCATCGCCGTCAGCCCGGCGAACATCAGCGCCAGCCCGACGCGCCGGCCAAAGCGGTCGGCAATGCCGCCGAACGCGAAACGCCCGACGATGCTGCCAATGCCGATGATGCTGATCAGCAGCACTGCGGCTTTGACTTCGACGCCGTTATCGGTGGCGTAAGGCGTCAGATGCACGAACGGCACGAACAGCGCCAGGCCGGCGAAGGAGCAGCCGATATAGAGCACCCAGAACGGCCGGCTGCGAACCGCTTCTCCGAAAGTGAAGCTGCGGGCGCTGGCGACGTTCGCCGCCGTCGCCGATTGCGGCGGCAGTCCGTCCGGTCCGACGCCGCGCAATTCGGGCTGGTCGTCCAGCAGCAGCGCCGCCACCGCGCCGACGGCCAGCATGATAATGGCAAGCGCCAGATAGGCCGCGCGCCAGCCCATCTCCGTCACCACCAGCGCCGCCAGCGGCGGCAGCACCAAAGTGCCGGCGCCGATGCCGGAGACGGCCAGGCCAGAGGCCAGACCGCGTTTACGTACGAACCATTTCTGCACGGCGGCGATGGCCGGCACGTAGGCGAAGCCGACGCCAACACCGACGCCAATGCCATAGGCCGCATAGATCTGCCACAAGGTCTGCGCCTGGCTGGCCAGCGCAAGTCCTGCGGTGGTGATCAGCACGCCCGCTGCCACGATCGGCCGCGGCCCCCAGCGATCGGCCATCGGGCCGGCGACGGCGCCCAGCGCGAAATAGAGAAATCCGGCGATGGAAAACACCAGCGACGTCTCGCCACGCGTGGCGCCATAGGCCTGCTGCAACGGCAGGAAAAAGGCGTTGAATGCATAGGCGACGCCAAACCCCACGCACAACACCAAAAAGGTGCTGGCGACCACCACCCAGCCATAGAACAGACCGCCTCTGGGCGGCGCGATATCGCTCATGCGCCGGCGCTCGCCGCGCCATTGTTTTTGTTCATTTGTTTCCTCGAGGAGCGATGGTGCCGTCTGCACCGCAAGGCCGCAACTGGGGTTGTCGGTCGAAATTCAGGCACAGGGGCGGCAAACACCGGCAAATATCTGGCATTGCGAGGTATTTTCCGGCTGCGCCGACGTTTCGCGTTGACTTGGCGCAGGCGCGCCAGTGAAATCGCGCCGGGGAAGGGAAATCGATGGCCATGAGGCGATGAGCGCCACTCAACGCGTTGCGGGCGATGCGTGGTGCGAGCGCAGCCAGTCCAAGGGACGCACGACACTCAACGTCGGCGGTCGCTGGACCGTGTTCACGCTGGGGCCGCTCGACCGGCAGATCGACGCCATGAAGCTCGATCGCGCCGACGCCATCGACATCAGCCAACTCGAGGAACTTGATACGGCCGGAGCGGCCGAGCTGGTGCGCCTGGCCAACCGAGTCGGCAACAAGCAGGCGGCCGTGCCGATCGAGGGCGCGCAGGACAATCACGCGCGGTTGATCGAACTGGCCGGCAAGCAGAAGCTGCGGCCGGAGAAGAAGCCGCATGTGTCCTGGATCATGCACCAGCTGATCCTGATCGGCACCACCAGTTACGGCCTGCTGCTGCAGGGACGCAACCTGCTGTCCTTCTTCGGCGAAACGCTGGCGGTGATGTTCGGCATCGTGCGCTCGCCGCGCCGGCTGCGCAGCACCGCCGTCGTCAATTTGATGGAAGAGGTCTGGCTGCGCGCGCTGCCGATCGTGGGCACGCTGGTGTTCCTGATCGGCTTCGTGCTGGCCTACCAGGGCATCGAGCAGCTGGCGCGCTTCGGCGCCCAGGCTTTCGCCGTCGATATGGTGGGGCTTTCAGTGCTGCGCGAGATCGGCGTGCTTTTGACCGCCATCATCGTCGCCGGCCGTTCGGGCTCGGCCTTCACCGCCCAGATCGGCACCATGCGGGTCAATCTTGAGGTCGATGCCATGTCCACCATGGGCCTGCATCCGATCGAGGTGCTGGTGATCCCGCGCATCATCGCGCTGCTGGTAACCATGCCGCTGCTGGCATTCTTCGCCAACATGATGGGCTTGCTGGGCGGCGGGCTCGCCACCGTGGTCTTCCTCGATTTCACCCTGGTGCAGTATTTCGAGCGGCTGCAGGAAGTCATCGACATCAACCACTTCTGGGCCGGCATGATCAAGGCGCCGGTCTTCGCCTTCGTCATCGCCGTGGTCGGCTGCTACGAGGGCCTCCAGGTGACCGGCAGCGCCGAAAGCGTCGGGCGTCAGACCACCAAAGCGGTGGTCGAGTCGATCTTCCTGGTCATCATCCTCGATGCGATCTTCTCCGTTTTCTTCGTGTCCATCGGCCTATGATCGTCGGCGCCACCACACCGGAAGGCGAACCCAAGAGCATGGTGCTGGGCAATCCGCCCAGCGACCGTCCCGCCGTCATCCGCATCCGCAACCTGAAGACCAAGTTCGGACCCAAGGAAATCCATCACCATCTGGCGCTTGATGTCTTCAAGGGCGAGGTGATGGGGCTGGTGGGTGGCTCCGGCACCGGCAAGTCAGTGCTGTTGCGCGTCATCATCGGCCTGATCCGGCAGAAGAAAGGCACCGTCGAGGTGTTCGGCCAGAACACCGCCAATCTGCACGGCGCCTCCCTGCGCAAACTGCAATCGCGCTGGGGCGTGCTGTTCCAGGACGGCGCGCTGTTCTCCTCGCTGACGGTGGCGGAAAACATCCAGGTACCCTTGCGCGAACATGCCAGGCTGACGGCGCGCCAGCTCGAGGAAGTTGCGGCGCTGAAGATCGCCATGGTCGGCCTGCCGCCCGATGCCGCCCATAAATATCCCTCCGAGCTTTCCGGCGGCATGCGCAAGCGGGCTGGCCTGGCCCGCGCCCTGGCGCTCGATCCGCCACTCCTGTTCCTCGACGAGCCGACCGCCGGCCTCGACCCCATTGGCGCCGCCGCCTTCGACGATCTGGTGCGCGATCTCCAGCGCAATCTCGGCCTGACCGTTCTGATGGTCACCCATGACCTCGATTCGCTGAACGCCATTTGCGACCGCATCGCGGTGCTGCTCGACAAACGGGTGGTGGTCGGCCCCCTCGAGGAACTGCTAAAGTTCGAGCATCCCTGGGTCAGGGAATATTTTCACGGACCACGCGGGCGCGCCGCCCGCATCGACGCGGTCTGAACGGAGCCCCGATGGAAAACCGCGCGCATTTCGTCTTCATCGGCGCCGCCGTGGTCGCTTTCATGGTGGCGCTGGTGGCGTTCATCGTCTGGAAGCTGAACAGCGGCACCCAGGAAGACCTGGCCTATTACCGGATCTATTTCGACGGCGACGTGCAGGGCCTGACGCCCGATTCGCCCGTCTACTATCGCGGCATCAAAGTGGGGCGCGTTACCGACGTGCGCATCGGCGGTCGCGAAACGACCCAGGCCGACGGCTCCAAGCGCCTGGTCGAGAAGGTCGTGGTCACGGCGGCGCTGAATTACGACCAGCAGATCCGCGAGAATTCCTACGCCCTGTTCGAGAAGCCGTTGATCGCCGGCCAGTCCTTCATCCAGATCGTCGGCGGCCCCGACGGCGATCCGCCCAAGGCCCGCAAGCGCAAGAACGAGGAGCCCTATGCCGAGATCGCGCCGGGCACCACGTTCTTCCAGGCGGCAGCCTCCTCGGCGCAGGACGTGCTGGCCAAGGCCAGCCAGAGCATCGACCGCATCAACGCCGTGCTGTCCGACGACAACATCGCGGCGGTCAACAAGACGCTGAACAACGTCTCGGCCTTCACCAACACCTTGAGCAGCCGCAACAAGGAAATCGAACAGGTGATCGCCGATCTGCCGGCCACGGTCGAGCAGATGAAAGCGACCATGGCGTCGCTGGAAAATCTGGGCAAATCGGCCAATCTGCTGTTGGCGGAATTGGGACCGCAGGACGAAGCCGCGCGCAAGCTGCTGGCCAACACCTCGCCTTCGGAATTGCGCCAGACCGTAACCGCGATTCGCCAGGCGGTGAACAACATCAACGGCGCCGCCGACAGCGTGAACAAGCTCTTGGGCGACAATCGCGCGCCGCTGCGCCAGTTCACCGAGCAGAGCCTGGGCGAATTCAGCCAGATGATCCGCGAATTGCGGGCGCTGGCCGCCAATCTCAACGTCATCGTCACGCGCATCGAGCGCGATCCCACCGGCTTCATCTTCGGCGGCAAGCAGGGCTACCAGCCCGGCGATCGGCCGCAGCGCTAGGAAGAACCATGCTCATGAGGAAACTCGTTCTCGCTGTCGGGATGGTTGCCGCCACCGCCGCCTGTGGCGTGCTGCCGGACATCAAGACGCCGACCGATCTCTATACGCTGTCGCCCAAGAGCACCTTCGAGCCCAACCTGCCCAACGTCTACTGGCAGATGGCGGTCGAAACGCCGGTGGCGCCGGCCAATCTCAACACCGGCCGCATGGCGATCTCGGCCAGCCGGCTCTCGACCGACTACTACGCGACGTCGGCCTGGACCGATCGCGCGCCGCTGATGGTGCAGACGCTGATGATCGAATCGTTCGAGAACAGCAAGCGCATCGTCGCCGTCGGCCGCGAATCGACCGGCTTGCGCGCCAACTATCTGCTGCAGACGGAGTTGCGCGAGTTCCAGGCCGAGACCTATCACGGTCCCAGGCCAGTGGCGCGCGTGCGCGTCAACGCCAAGATCGTCCGCATGCCGGAGCGGCAGATCATCGGCTCGGCCTCGTTCGAGCGCTGCCGCGAATCCGAAGGCGCCGAAGTGCCGCAGGTCGTCGCCGCTTTCGACGACGCGCTGGGCGCCGTGCTGCGCCGCATGGTGGGCTGGGTGCTGACCACGCCGCCGCCAGCGGCGAACGAAGACAGCGACCGCCGCCTGGTCGAGCGCTTCCGCGATCCACGCAACGTGCTGGACGAGATCGCCGGCTGCCCGACGCAAAGCACGCCGACGCCGCAGACGGCGCCGTCGCCGCAGGCGCCCGGCACCAACCCGGTAACGCCACCCGCGCCCGTGCCGCCACCGCGCACCTAGAAGCGCTGGCAATGACCGTCCCGTCATCGCTCGACTGGCAATCTCTCGCCGCTGCGGTGGACGGCGCGACGGTCGAGATCGAAGGCTGGATGGCGCCGCTCGAGTTCGATGCGGCGCACGGCTATTTCTTCCTGGTGCCGGAACTGTCCTGTTGCCTGGGCTGCCTGCCGCAGGATCCCGCATGCGCCATCGAGGTTTTCGCCGCCATGCCGGTTCCAATTCAAGCCGGCCCGGTTCGCCTGCGCGGCCTCTGGCGGCGGCTCGACAACGATCCCAATGGCTGGCGCTGGCAGTTGCGCCAGGCGCGAGCCATCGCTGCACCACTTTCTCTGTCGCGCCGCATGGTGCTGGGGGCCATGGCTTTGCCGCTGGCGGCAGCCGCGCCGGCTGTGGCGCAATCGAACGACGGCGTCGTGGCGGAGATCCTGGCGCAGAACGTGCCGATCGACATCCATTCCCATGCCGGCGGCATTCTGCGCACCAACGACGTTTTCAGCGACGTGGCCGGGCAGATGCAACGGGGCGGCATGGCGGCGATCTGCCTGGCGATGGTGGCGGACGGGCCGGTCATCCGCCCGCAGCCCGATGGGCGCATCAAGGCGCTGCGCAATCCCGAATC
>JAQSWP010000301.1 GCA_029266575.1 Alphaproteobacteria bacterium
ATCCGCGCGCGTGGCGGCTTCGATGCCTGTGCGAAAATGGATATGGAAGCCGCTCAGCCTGGTGGTGCGGTTGACGGTTTCGTGTGGCACCGGCGCCTGAAGGTCGTTCAGATAGATCATCGTCGCCCAGCGTTCGGCATCGGGCAGGGAAGACCAGCCGTGCAGAAAGCCGGGAAACGCCGAGCCACGCCCCTTGTTGACCTGCGGCAGGTAGGGGCGGCGCACATACATGTCGACTCGGGCGGCGCCGCGCTCAAGCGCGGTGGCGGCATTGTCCCATGCAGAGGCGCCGCCGCCGAGTATGGCGATAGATTTGCGGCGAAGCGCCTCGAAATCGATGTTGTCGTTGGTATGGGCGGCCAGATCGGGCGTTAGTCCGCGATCGATGAAATCCGGCCAGAAAACACCACCGGCTCCGGCGCGGCCGGTCGCCAGAACGATGCGCCGTGCCAGCACGCTTCGACGCGTCCCGTCTTCATTCAGCATGGCCCGCACGAAGGAGCCTGCGGGTTCCAGCGCTTCCAGCGCAGCGCCATGCCTGACCGGCAAAGCCAGCACTTTCTGCAACCAGGACAGATACTCCACCCAGGTCCGATTGTGAATCTTGTAAAGCGCCTCCCAGGCATCGAGGCCGTGTTTCGCCTCATACCAGGCACGAAAGGTGAGAGAGGGAACGCCAAGGGCGGGGCCCGTCAACGTCTTGGGCGAGCGCAGCGTGTCCATCCGCGCGAAGGTCAGCCAGGGTCCTTCCTGCCCCGGCCTTGAGCGCTCGATCACAGCGATATTGCGTATGCCTTTGAACATCAGGCTGCCGGCGGCGGCGATACCGTTCATGCCGGCGCCAACAACCAGGACATCCAGGACCGGATGGCCGGCGGCATCCTCGATTCTGGCTGGCCAGTTCGCGGCCGGTACGCCCAGAATCTCCAGATCGCGCGCGACTGCACGTTCGTGCAGCGCGAGCCCGGCCAAATCGATGCGGTCAGGCTTGCCCAAATGTCTGGTCCTATAGTCCAGGGTCCGAACGAAGTTCAGAACTTTCCATCCGCGTAGGCGGATACTGGCATTCTAGCGTTCGATGGCCTTCCAAAGCATGTCGGAATGTACCCGATGCGCGCGGAAGGTGCCTGGCAAAACTCGTGCTGGATTCACAGCTTCATTGCGCAAATATGCTCATTTGCGCGGCGATCTTGGAATGGCTGCGAGGGGCTTGCCGCTCTTCAACTCGGTCAGAAGCCGGCAGGCGTACGGAAAGGCTCGAGGTAGCGCCGGTATCAGGCATCCACCGCAACCTTCAATGCCTCTGCGCGGATCTCTTCCACCAGTCGTTCCTTCAGCCTCACGAATTCGGGGCTGGTCTTGATCTTGTAGGAACGCGGGTGGGGCAGATCGACCGCGATCTCGGCCTTGATGCGGCCGGGCCGGGCGCTCATGACAATGACGCGGCTGCCGAGAAAGATTGCTTCTTCGATATCGTGGGTGACGAACAGTACTGTTTTCTGCTCGCGTTCCCAGATGCCGAGCAGCATTTCCTGCATCAGCACACGGGTCTGGTTATCCAGCGCCCCGAACGGTTCGTCGAGCAGCAGGATCTTGGGGGCGTTGGCAAGCGCGCGGGCAATCGCCGTGCGTTGCTGCATGCCGCCGGAGAGCTGCTTCGGCCAGTGGTTCTCGAAGCCGGATAAGCCGACGCGTTGGATGAAGCCGTCGGCGATCTTGCCGCGATCTGTTTCGGAAACTCCGCGCTCCCGCAGGCCGAACGCGATGTTTTCCCGTACCGTCAGCCACGGAAACAAGGTGTATGATTGAAATACCATGCCTCGATCCGCGCCGGGTCCGGTTACCTCGTGCCCGTCCAGGACGACTCGGCCGCTGGTCGGCCGGTCCAGGCCTGCGATGATCCGGAGCAGCGTGGATTTTCCGCAGCCAGACGGACCGAGGATGGTGACGAAGTCGTTGTTGCCGACGCCAAGACTGGTCGGCTCCAGCGCCCGCGTCGGCGCATTGCCCTGGCGCGAAGGGAAAATGCGGGAAACCTGGTCGATCTTCAGCTCGGTCATGCCAGTTTCCACGGAAACAGCCAGGCGTTGAAGGCCTTGAACAGGAAGTCCGAGACCAGCCCGATCAGCCCGATGACGATGATGCCGAAGATGATCTGGCCGGTGTTGAGCAGCGCCTGGCTGTCGGTGATCATGTGGCCAATGCCCGACGATGAACCGATCAGTTCAGCGACGATGACGTAGGTCCACGCCCAGCCGAGAACCAGCCGAAGGATTTCCGCGATCTCGGGGGCGGACGAGGGCAGCAGCACCCGGCGGATGATGCCGCTGTCGCCGGCGCCCAGCGTGTAGGCGGCTTCAACGAGGTCGCGCCGCGTGTTTCCGACATTCACGGCGATCATCAGGATGATCTGGAACACCGAGCCGATGAAAATGACCAGGAGCTTCTGCAGCTCTCCGATGCCGGCCCACAGGATCAACAGCGGGATGAAGGCCGACGCGGGCAGGTAGCGGGCGAACGAGACGAACGTCTCAAGAAACGCCTCGATCGGCTTGTAGGCGCCCATCAGAACACCGAGCGTCACGGCGATCATGGCCGCCAGCGCAAAGCCGCCGATAACCCGCCAGACCGTCATGCCGATGTCGAACAGAAACCCGTGCTTGGT
>JAQSWP010000133.1 GCA_029266575.1 Alphaproteobacteria bacterium
CTCGTCATGCTGAGCGCACGCGAAGCATCTTGCCTCAACCGCACAAACCGATGTCGTTGAGGGAAGATCCTTCGCTTGCGCTCAGGATGACGGAAGTCTGTGGCCAGCCCGGTAAGATTCAGCGCCCGTTGAACTGCTTCAGCCGCGCGATCAGCGCGTCGACCTTGCCGCCGTTCTGCGACACGAAGGAGCCGAAATCGGAACGCTGCGTCTGGCTCATGCTGACGTTTTCGATTTTCAGGTCGACGACCTTGAAACCGCCGCCGCGCTTTTCGACTTCCCAGACGATGCGGATCGGCGGCGCGCCATTGGGCCGGCGGATGAGGCTGTCGACGTAATGCTTCTCGCCCTGCTCCAGAGCGCGGCCGACCTCGAGCTGCTCGCCGGAATATTCCGACAGCCGCTCGGCGTAGGTGCGCACCACATAGGTCTCGAATTCTTTCAGATACTCGGCGCGTTGCGCTTCGTTGGCATTGCGCCAGTGGATGCCAAGCACGAACTGGCCGATGGCGGCGATGTCGAAATTCTCGCGGAAAATGCTGCGGAACTCGGCTTCGCGCTTTTGCTTGTCGCCGTTGGCAGTGTTCTTCAGTACGCCGATGGCGCGGGTCGCCATGCCGCGGATGAAATCCACGGCACTGGTGTTGGCTGCGGCCAAACGACTGACGCTCAACCCGCCAACCAGCAGCGCCACAGCCGAAAGGAAGGCGCGTCTGTGGATCAATGTGCTCTCCTGCCGCCCATCAAACGTCTTAACGGATAAATTCTACCTCGGCCTGTGCCGTGCCCGGCCGCAACCATGTCGGCCTTCCTTGTCGGGCGGCGCCTTCGTTGCGGATTTCCGCTTCCCGGCGCTGGCGGTAGGCACTGCGTATTGCGGCGTAGTAGTCCAGCGAATTGCGCTCGAGGTCGTCCAGCACCTCAATCGAGCGCGCGCGCGAATCGACGGCATCCGCACCGGTTCGGATCCAGCCCAAATATTGGACGTCGTATTTCCTGATCGCGATGTTAAACGGATCCCACAAATAATCGACTGCCAGGCCGATCGCGTCGCGCGGATTGGACGGTCCAAGCAACGGCAACATCAGATACGGGCCGCCCTCGTAGTCCTTGGTCCAGACGCCGAGCGTCTGGCCGAAATCCTCTCTGGTGCGCCCGATGCCCATTTCGCTGGCGACATCGAAAATTCCCAGCACGCCGACGGTCGAGTTGATGACGAAGCGCGCCAGCGTCTCACCCGCCCGGCCGGGCTCGCCCTGGAAGACTTCGTTGAACGCCGTCACCGGCTCGTTGAGATTGTCGAGCACGTTGCGTGTGGCCTTCTTCACCGGCTCCGGCGCCCAGTCGCGATAGAACACTGCTGCAGGCCGCAGCAACACCACGTCCACGGTGCGGTTGATCGCGAAAATGAAGCGATTGGGAACTTCCAACGGATCGTTGATGCGGGCCGCTTCTTCGCTGGCCTCGGCCGATTGGTCGGTGGTGGCGCAAGCAGACAGCGAAGCCGCCAGGACAATCGCGCTCAGCCCAAGAAAAACAGGTTTGAAGCTCATCGTTTACGACTTTATCCCAATCCAGTCGGCGCAGATATGGTGGTCTCGCACCCGACTGGCCCCCCATTTTCCGCCTCTCGGCGGACCGCAGCGCTATCGACCAGTCCAGACAGCTTCACGGCTTAGCGGACAGATATTTACCATCCGGTACGGGGGTTTAAAAGCATTGCGCCTGTTTGCCACGCGACTCCCGGAAGGTGTTGCACGAACGCCGCAGTTCGCGGATTTCCTTGTGAAATCCTAGGCATCGATCACGCCACCCACTTACCGTCCAAACCAGTCGGCTGTGGAAAAGTGACAATCGCGCCATTCCATTTCAAAGCCTAGACAACGATATAAGAATATCCTTATATATGATCATGAACGATGTTCTTGGAGCTTTGAAGGCCATTGGCGAGGAAACGCGGTTGCGGATTCTGGCGCTGTGCGCGCGCGACCAGATCAATGTCAGCGACCTGACCCAAATTCTGGGCCAGAGCCAGCCGCGCGTGTCGCGCCATTTGAAGCTGATGACCGATGCCGGTTTGCTGGAGCGATTCCGCGAAGGGCCGTTCGCCTATTTCCGTCTGCGCCGCGACGGCGATGCCGCGAAGCTGGCCGAAGCGGTGGTGCATCTGCTGCCGCAGGGCGAGCGCGGGCTGGAAAGCGATCGCCGCCGCCTGCAGGCGCTGAAGGAACAGCGCGAGCATCGCATCGCCAATTACTTCCGCGAGAACGCGCCGGAGTGGCATCGGCTGCGCTCGCTGCATATCGACGACAGCAAGATTGAGCGCGTGCTGCTGGGATGGCTGCGCGAGAAGCCGGCGCGCTCGCTGCTCGATATCGGCACCGGCACCGGCCGCATTCTCGAAATCCTGGCGCCGCACTACCAGCGCGGCACCGGCATCGACCAGTCGCATGAAATGCTGTCGCTGGCCCGCGCCAACCTGGCCCGCGCCGGCGTGCGCCATGCCGAAGTGCGGCAAGGCTCGATGTACGCGCTTGATTTGCCCGACGAAACCTTCGACGTCGTGACCCTGCACCAGGTGCTGCATTACGCCGAGGATCCGCAAGCGGTGCTGGAAGAGGCGGCGCGCGTGCTGCAGCCGGGCGGGCGGCTGATCGTGGTCGATTTCGCGCCGCACGAGCTGGTCCATCTGCAGCGCGAGCATGCCCATCGCCATTTGGGTTTTTCCGACGACCAGATCGCCAACTGGCTGATCGCCGACGGGCTGCTGGTCAACCAGCCGCACTATCTGCCGGGCGAGAAGCTCGACGTCATGGTATGGCGCGCCGAGCGTCCGACCAGCGTCGAAACCGGCGTCCTGAAGCCCCGCACCCAGGCCGAGATCCGCTCATGATCCCCTCCTCTCCACTGCGCGCCCCGCCGCCGTCTTTCCCCGCCCGCCAGTCGAGCGATCTGCGTGTCTCGTTCGAGTTCTTCCCGCCCAAGACCGAAGCCATGGCGCAGTCGCTGTGGCAGTCGGTCAAGCGGCTGGAGCCGCTGCAGCCGAGCTTCGTGTCGGTGACTTACGGCGCCGGCGGCTCCACGCGCCAGCGCACGCACGAGACCGTGGCCCGCATCAAACGCGAAACGACGCTGGCGCCTGCCGCGCACCTGACCTGCGTCGGCGCCAGCAAAGCGGAAATCGACGAGGTGGCATCGAGCTATTGGGATACCGGCATCCGTCACATCGTGGCACTGCGCGGCGATGCGCCCCCGGAAGCCAACGGCAAGTACCAGTCGCATCCGCAAGGCTATGCCTTTGCCTCCGACCTGATCGCCGGCCTGAAACGCAACCACGATTTCGAGATCAGCGCCGCGGCCTATCCCGAGATGCATCCGGAAGCGCCATCGGCCGACGCCGATCTGGAGAATCTCAAGCGCAAGGTCGATGCCGGCGCCAGCCGCGCCATCACCCAGTTCTTCTTCGAGCCCGAGGATTTCCTGCGCTTCCGCGACCGCGCCGCTGCCGCCGGCATCAAGGTGCCGGTGGTGCCGGGCGTGCTGCCGGTTTCCAACTTCGCCCAGGTCACCAAGTTTGCCGCCATGTGCGGCGCCAGGGTGCCCGCCTGGATGGCCGATCTGTTCGACGGGCTGGACGACGACATGGAAACCCGCCGCATGATCGCGGCCAGCGTCGCGGGCGATCTGTGCCGCCGGCTGCAGGCCGAAGGCATTCGCGATTTCCATTTCTACACCTTGAACCGCGCCGATTTGACCTTTGCCATTTGCCATCTGCTGGGCATCCGCCCGCAGACGGCGAAACAGTAAGAGTATCGTTATGTCCCGTTTTCTCGAGTCCTTGCGCGAACGAGTCCTGCTGTGCGACGGCGCCATGGGCAGCCGCGTGCAGGCGATGGACCTCGAAGTGGCGCGCGACTATGACGGGCAGGAGAACTGCACCGAAATCCTCAACCGCACCCGCCCCGACATCGTGCGCAAGATCCACGCCGGCTATTTCGAGGCCGGCGCCGACATGGTCGAGACCAATTCGTTCGGCGGCGCCAGGCTGACTCTGGGCGAGTTCGGCCTGCAGGACGAGACCTTCGCCTTGAACAAACGGGCCGGCGAACTGGCGCGCGAAGCGCTGCAGCAGTTCAAGGGCGACGGCCGCGAACGTTTTGTCATCGGCGCCATCGGGCCTGGCACCAAGCTGCCCAGCCTGGGCCATGTGCCCTATCAGACGGCGGAAGATTCCTTTGCCGAGCAGGCGCGCGGGCTGGTGGCGGGCGGCGTCGACGCCATGCTGGTCGAAACCGGCCAAGACCCGCTCAACATGAAAGCCGCCATCAACGGCGCCAAATTGGCGTGCAAGGACGCCGGTATCGCAATTCCGATCCTGGCGCAGGTCACGGTGGAAACCACCGGCACCTTGCTGGTCGGCACCGACATCGCGGCCGCCGCCACCATATTCAAGGCGATGGACGTCGATGCGCTGGGGCTGAACTGCGCCACCGGCCCGCAGGAAATGACCGAGCATGTGCGCTGGCTGGCCGAGAACTGGCCCGGCCTGCTGTCCGTGCAGCCCAATGCCGGCCTGCCCGAGTTGGTCGACGGCAAGACGCGCTATCCGCTGCAGCCGGCCGAGTTGGTGCGCTGGATGGAGCGCTTTGTCGAGGAATTCGGCGTCAACCTGATCGGCGGCTGCTGCGGCACCAATATCGAACACATCGCGGCGTTGGACCAGATGCTGCGCCGGCGCGCCGGCAGTGCTGGTATTCGCCCGACACCGAAGCAGCGTTCCGTGCACTGGGTGCCGTCGGTCGCCTCCCTCTATTCGCAGGTGCCATTGCGCCAGGAGAACGCCTATTTCGCCATCGGCGAACGCTGCAATGCCAATGGTTCGGCCAAGTTCCGCAAGCTGCAGGAGGCGGGCGACTGGGATGGCTGCGTCGAGATGGGCCGCGAGCAGGTGCGCGAGGGCAGCCACGCGCTCGATGTCTGCACCGCCTTCGTCGGCCGTGATGAAGTCAGGGAGATGAACGAAGTCGTCTCGCGCATGCGGGTGCATGTTTCGGCGCCGCTGGTGATCGATTCGACCGAACTCAACGTGCTGGAAAACACGCTGCAGCTTTACGGCGGCAAGGCGATCCTGAACTCGATCAATTTCGAGGACGGTGAGGAGCCGGCCGCGAAAAGGCTGAAGCTGGCCAAGCGTTTCGGCTGCGCCGTCATCGCGCTGACCATCGACGAAGAAGGCATGGCCAAGGATGCCGATGCCAAGCTCCGAATCGCCAAGCGGCTGTACGATTTCGCCGTCAACAAGCACGGGCTGGACCCATCCGACCTGCTGTTCGATCCGCTGACTTTCACCATCGCCACCGGCAACGAAGACGATCGCAAGCTCGGCCTGTGGACCCTGGAAGGCATCGAGCGCATCGCCAAGGAACTGCCCGAGTGCCAGATCATTCTGGGCCTGTCGAACATCTCCTTCGGCCTCAATCCCGCCGCGCGCCACGTGCTGAACTCGGTGTTCCTGGATCATGCCGTCAAGCGCGGCATGACCGGCGCCATCGTGCATGCGTCGAAGATCATGCCGCTGCACAAGATCGCGCCGGAAGAAGTGCAAGTCGCCGAAGACCTGATCTACGACCGCCGCCGCGAAGGATACGATCCGCTGGAGAAGCTGCTGGCCGTGTTCGCCGACCGCAAGGCGGAGAAGGCCGAAGCCCGCACCCGCGCCGTCGATGTCGAGACGCGGCTGAAGGACCGCATCGTCGATGGCGACCGCCAGGGACTGGAGGACGATCTGGCATCGGCGATGACGAGCCATCCGCCGCTCGACATCATCAACACCATTTTGCTCGACGGCATGAAGGTGGTGGGCGATCTGTTCGGCGCCGGCAAGATGCAGCTGCCCTTCGTGCTGAAATCGGCCGAGACCATGAAAGCGGCGGTGGCTTACCTCGAGCCGCATATGGAACGGGTCGAAGGCCAGCAGAAAGGCACCATCGTGCTGGCCACGGTGAAGGGCGACGTGCACGACATCGGCAAGAACCTGGTCGACATCATCCTGACCAATAACGGCTATCGCGTCGTCAATCTCGGCATCAAACAGCCGATCGCCTCGATCGTCACCGCGGCCAAGGAACACAAGGCCGACGCCATCGGCATGTCGGGCCTGCTGGTGAAATCGACCGTGGTGATGCGCGAGAACCTGGAAGAGATGACGCGCGAGGGCCTCGATACGCCGGTGTTCCTAGGCGGTGCGGCGCTGACCCGCCGCTACGTCGAGGAGGATTGCGTCAAGGCCTATGCTTCAGGTCGCGTCGCTTATGCTTCCGACGCCTTCGACGGTCTGTCGCTGATGGACAAGGTTGTCGGCCAGCAATTCGACGGCTTCCTGCAAAGCGTGCAGAGCAAGCGCGCCAGCCGTCCCACCAACACAAAACGCAAGCTGGGCGAAGCAGCCGATGCTTCGATCATGCGGCCGGTCGATTACGAAGAGATCAGAACGCGCCGCCAGGAGCTGGCGGCCAATGTCGAGGTGCCGACGCCGCCGTTCTGGGGCCCCAGCGTGATCGAGCATGTGCCGATCAAGAACCTGCTGTCCTATCTCAACGAGCGCATGCTCTATCAATTCCATTGGGGCTTCCGCAAGGACGGCCGCACCTTGGACGAATACATGGCCTGGGCGCGCCAGGAGCTGCGCCCCCAAATGCTGCGCATCGCCAAGACGGCGCACGACGATGGCATCCTCAAGCCGCAGGCAGTGTACGGCTACTGGAAGGCCGCAGCCGAGGACGACAACATCGTGCTGTTCGAGCAGGACGGCCGCACCGAACTCGCTCGCTTCGCGCTCCCACGCCAGAACAAGACCGGCGGGTTGTGCATCGCCGATTTCCTGCGCGACGTGAATGCGCCCGAACGCGACGTGATCGGCCTGCAGGTCGTCACCATGGGCCAGCACGCCTCGGAAGTGGCGCGCGAGTGGTTCGCCGCCGATCGCTACCAGGACTATCTCTATCTGCACGGCTTCGGCGTCGAGATGGCCGAAGCCATGGCCGAGTACGTGCACAAGCGCATCCGGGTCGAGCTCGGCTTCATCGCCGACGAAGCGCCCGACATGGATGGTCTGCTCAAGCAGGGCTATCGCGGCAGCCGCTACTCCTTCGGCTACCCCGCCTGCCCCAACATGGGCGACCAGGCGCAGCTGCTAAAACTGCTCGGCGCCGAACGGATCGGCATCGAGATGTCGGACGAGTTCCAACTCCACCCCGAGCAGTCGACCTCGGCCATCGTCATTCATCACCCGCAGGCGAAGTATTTCAGCGTGTGAGAAACACCTCGCCCCGCTTTAGCGGGGAGAGGGAGGGGCCCATGACGAAGTCATGGGAGGGTGAGGGGCTGGTCGCTGCAAAAACGATCGATAGTTCGTGTGGCGTCAGCCGCGCAGCACCAGGGTGGTCCAGTCGCCAAGCTCGAGCCGCTTCTGCACCGACAGGCCGTGCGGGCGGTAGGCCTGGATCACCGAGTCGGCCTGGGTGTTGAGCAGGCCCGACAGCACGATCCTGCCGCCATTGGCCAGCGCATTGGCCATCGACGGCGCCAGATCGACCAGCGGCTGCGCCAGGATGTTGGCCACGATGAGATCGAACGGCGCGCGGCGGCGGATGACGTCGTTGTCGAGCCCCTCCGACTGCACGGCGATCACCCGCGCCGCGACGCCGTTGATGCGGGCATTGTCCTCCGCCACCTGCACTGCCACCGGATCGTTGTCGCAGGCCACCACCCGGCGGCGGGCGATGGCGGCCAGCGCAATGGCCAGAATGCCCGAGCCGCAACCGACATCGATGGTGGAGTCGGGCCGGTCGGTCTGGCCGATCTCGTCGATCGCCGTCAGGCAGCCGCGCGTGGTGGCATGGGTGCCGGTGCCGAACGCCATGCCGGGATCGATCTGGATGCCGGTCTGGCCCTTCGGCACGCCGCCGGTGTGAAAGGAGGGATAGACGAAGAAGCGGCCGACGCTGAAAGGCTGGAAGGAGCGCTGGTTCTCCGCCACCCAATCCTTGTCCTCGAGCTCGGTCAGGATGACGGCGGGCGGCGCGATGGCGAAGGCCTGCGCCACGGCGGCGATGACTTTGGCGAGCAGATCGCGATTGGGAAAGCCCTCGATATAGGCCTCGACCCGCCAGTCGATGCCCTCGCGGATCTCGGTCGACGCCACCGGCGCGTCCTCGCCCAGCGCTTCCTGCAGCGCCAGTTCGAACGCGACGCGCGCCGTCTCCGGCACCGTAAGTTCCAGCTTCCACACCGCCACAGCCAGCTCCCAGCCGGAGTCCCCCGGCAGGTTTTACGCAGCGCTCACGAAGCTCGCCAGCACCTTCTTGCGCCCGGCCTTCTCGAACTCGATGTCGAGCTTGTTGCCGTCGATGGCGGCAATGGCGCCATAGCCGAATTTCTGGTGGAAAATGCGCTGGCCGATCTCGTAGTCCACGTCCTCGGCATCGCGGGCGGTGATTTCGCCTTCGATCAGCGGCGAGCGCTTGCGCTGCAGCCGCTGGCCCGGGGTCCAGCCCCAATCGCTATCGCCCGACGCCGCCGTCGCCGTCTCGCGCAGGCTGCCGTAATGGCCGGCGGAGTAGGAGCCGTAAAGCCCGGCGTCGGAGCGCTGCTCCAGATGCTCCGGCGGCAGTTCGGCCACGAAGCGGGAGGGAATCGAGGCCTGCCACTGGTTGTAGATGCGCCGGTTGGCGGCGAAGGAGACGAAGGCGCGTTTCCTGGCGCGCGTCAGCCCGACATAAGCCAACCGCCGCTCTTCCTCCAGGCCGGCGACACCGGTCTCGTCCAGCGCCCGCTGGTTGGGGAACACCCCTTCCTCCCAGCCCGGCAGGAACACGGTGTCGAATTCCAGCCCCTTGGCGGCGTGCAGGGTCATGATGTTGACCATGTCGGCATCGCGCGATTCGGTGTTTTCCATCACCAGGGAGACATGCTCGAGGAAGCCGGCCAGGTTCTCGAATTCCTGCAGCGCGTTGATCAGTTCTTTCAGGTTCTCCAGCCGGCCCGGCGCCTCGGCCGATTTGTCGGCCTGCAGCATGGCGGTGTAGCCGCTTTCCTCCAGCACCGTTTCCGCCAGTTCGGTATGCGGCAGCCCGTCGAGCAGCGAACGCCAGCGCTCGAAATTCTGCACCAGTTCGGTCAGCGACTTGCGCGGCTTGGGCTTCAGCTC
>JAQSWP010000134.1 GCA_029266575.1 Alphaproteobacteria bacterium
TGTGCAAGACGGTGGTGTGGAACGGCCCGCTGGGCGCGTTCGAGCTGGAGCCGTTCGATGCCGGCACTGTCGCGGTGGCCAAATGCGTTGCCACGCTGACCAAGGAAGGCAAGCTGCTGAGTGTCGCCGGCGGCGGCGACACGGTTGCCGCGCTGGCCCATGCCGGAGTGGAGGACGATTTCACCTATATCTCAACCGCGGGCGGCGCTTTCCTGGAATGGATGGAAGGCAAGACGTTGCCCGGCGTCGCGGCGCTGGAGCGGGCGGCATAAAAGACTGTCATCCCGGGCGCAGCGTAGCGGAGACCCGGGACCCTTAATGACCGGCATTATAAGTCCCGGTGCGACGCCCTTACGGGCTTGGCCGGGGACAGTTTTATCGGTCGCTAGCGTCTGTTTCCCAAAGGGATAAACTGCCCTCCCAAGGCGTAAAGCAGGCTGGGGAGCTTGCAGCGCCGGGGGGCGAATCATGGGTTTGCGACGTCCAGTCGTGCTGGCCGCCATCGCTGGCGGGCTGGCGATTTGCGCCGTGGTGGCGGGGGTTTTCCTGTTCGGTTCGGGTGGCGGCAGCGCCACGCCGCAATGGCGGCTGGCCGCCGTCGAGCGGGGCGATGTGATTTCCGCCGTGGCCGCTTCGGGCACGCTCAATGCGGTGATCACGGTCGAGATCAGCTCGCAGCTCTCCGGCCAGATTAAGGAATTGCTGGCCGATTTCAACACGCCCGTGACCAAAGGCCAGGTGCTGGCGCGACTCGATCCGGCGACCTTCGAAGCGCGCCTGCGCCAGGCCGATGCTGAGCTGGAAACGGCGCGCGCCAACGTCATCCTGCAGAGCGCCGCGATCGAACGCGCCCGCGCCGATTTGTCGACGGCGGAAAGTGCCGTGCAGGTGGCGACGGCGCAGACCGGCCGCGCCCAGGCGACTTTGACCGACGCCACGCGCGAACAGGTACGGCGGCGGGATCTGGTCAATCAGGGCGTGGGCTCGCGCCGCGATGCGGAGAAGGCGGAGACCGAATTCCAGACCGGCACCGCCGGCGTGCAGGGCGCCGAGGCGCAGCTGGCGCAATCTCGTTCCGCATTGTTGGCGGCGCGTGCCGCGGTCAGCATGAGCGAGGCGCAGTTGCGCACCGCGCAGGCGACGGTGAAGCAGCGCGAGGCGGCGCTGATGTCGGCGCAGGTCGATCTCGACCGCACGGAGATCCGTGCGCCGATCGACGGCATCGTGCTCAATCGCGTCGTCGATCTCGGCCAGACCGTGGCCGCCAGCCTGCAATCGCCGACCTTGTTCGCCATCGCCGAAGATTTGAAATCGATGCAGGTCGAGGTCAGTGTCGATGAAGCCGATATCGGCCGCATCGAGCCCGGGCAGCGCACCCTGTTCACGGTCGACGCGCTGCCTAACCGCGAATTCACCGGGACTGTCGGCCAGATCCGCAAGGCGCCCAAGACGGTTCAGAACGTCGTCACCTATGTGGTGGTGGTCGATACGCGCAACGACGATCTGAAACTATTGCCGGGCCTCACCGCCAATGCCCGCATCATCATCGACGAGCGCAAAAACGTTTTGCGCCTGCCTAACACCGCCTTCCGCTTCAAGCCGGCCGGCGCCGATCCG
This sequence comes from Alphaproteobacteria bacterium, assembly GCA_029266575.1. Classification (GTDB taxonomy): domain Bacteria; phylum Pseudomonadota; class Alphaproteobacteria; order Reyranellales; family JAQSWP01; genus JAQSWP01. The sequence continues at coordinate 1,618 of JAQSWP010000134.1, forward strand.
GCACAGCCAGCCGCGTCGGGTGGCGGCGAAAGCAGTGGCGGCGGCCCGGCGGCGACTTTCGATCCGATGCAGGCCACCGAACGTCTGACGCAAGTGCTGAAGCTCAATGACGAGCAGAAGAAGCAGGTGCAGGCGATCTTCGCCGAGGGCGGCCAGCGCGGCCGCGCCCTGCGCCAGCAGGGGCTGACCGGCACCGAATTGCAGCAGGCGGTCGCCGCCATGCGCGAGAACTCGAGCAACCAGATCCGCGCCATCTTGAACGCCGAGCAGCGGGCGGGGTACGAGAAGGTGCAGGCGGCGATGCGCAACCAGCGCGCCAATGCCGCCAGCACGCGCAACGAGCGCGTCTGGGTCGTCGGGCCCGACGGCAAGCCGCAGGCGGTCGCCGTGCGCATCGGCATCGGCGACGGCACCTATAGCGAGCTGCAGGGCGGCGAGATCAAGGAAGGGCAGAAGCTGATCGTCGGCACCGCCGCCGCCAAGCCGGCCGCCGGCGGCGGCAGTGGCCTGCGCCTGGGCCTGTAGGAGGCCTGTCGCCATGGCGCTGATCGGCACCGAGAATCTCTCGCGCGATTACGCGCTGGGCGGCGGTACGGTGCGGGCGCTGATCGACGTCACTTTGGGCATCGAGGCAGGTGAATACGTCGCGGTGATGGGCCCGTCCGGCTCGGGCAAGTCGACCTTCATGAACGTGATCGGCTGCCTCGACAAACCCAGCGCCGGCACCTACCGGCTGGACGGCCAGGACGTCGGCCGGCTCGACCGCGACAGGCTGGCGGCCATCCGCAGCCGCAAGATCGGCTTCGTGTTCCAGCAGTTCAATCTTCTGGCCCGCACCAGCGCGCAGGAGAATGTCGAGCTGCCGCTGGTCTATGCCGGCATCCGCGCCCGCGAGCGGCACGAGATCGCCAAGGCGAAACTGGAAGCGGTCGGACTGGCCGACCGCGCCGACCATCATCCGACGCAATTGTCGGGCGGCCAGCAGCAGCGCGTCGCCATCGCCCGCGCTTTGGCCAACGATCCGCTGCTGATCCTGGCCGACGAGCCGACCGGCGCGCTCGATACCAAGACTGGCCGCGAAATTCTCGACCTGTTCGGGCGGTTGAATGGCGAGGGCATGACGGTGGTGCTGGTGACGCACGATCCGGAAGTGGCGCGCCGGGCGCGGCGCATCATCTCCTTCCGCGACGGGCGCGTGGTGGACGACGCCAGGGCGGCGGCATGATCCAGCTCCTGGCCGCATTGCGCATTGCCTTGCGCGCTTTGCGCGTCAACCTGCTGCGCTCGGCACTGACCATGTTGGGCATCGTCATCGGCGTTGCCGCCGTCATTACCATGGTGGCGGTGGGTTCCGGCGCGCGCCAGCAGGTGCAGGAGCAGATCCGCTCGCTGGGCGCCAATCTGCTGATCATCCTGTCAGGCTCGGTGACCTCGGGCGGCGCGCGTCTGGGCCTGGGCTCGCGCCTGACGATTTCCGAAGACGACGCGCTGGCCATTATGCGCGACATCCCGGGCATCGTCGCCGTGGCGCCGGTCTATCGCGGCGGCGCGCAGGTCGTGTATGGCAATGCCAACTGGTCGACCGCCATTCTGGGCATTACGCCGGAATATATGACGGTGCGCGAATGGGAGGTCGAGTACGGCCGCGGCTTTCTGCCGGAAGATCAGGCCGGCAAGGCGAAGGTCGCGCTGCTGGGCGTCACCGTCGCCGAGCAGCTCTTTGGCGACAGCGACCCGATGGGCCAGAGCATCCGCATCCGCAACGTGCCCTTCACCGTGATCGGCGTGCTGGCGCGCAAGGGCCGCAACACGCAAGGCCAAGATCAGGACGATACGATCCTGGTGCCGCTTTCCACTGCCAAGAAACGCGTGCTGGGCACCACCGCAATCCGCTCGCGCTCGGTGCAGGCCATCATGGTCAAGGTCGAGGAGGCGGGACAGATGGGCGAGGCGGTGGACGCCATCCGCGAGCTGCTGCGCCAGCGCCATCGCCTGCAGGGCAACGATCAGGACGATTTCTCCATCCGCAACCTGACCGAGATCCAGGAGGCGCGCGAGCAAAGCGCGCAGATCCTGGGTCTGCTGCTGGCGGCCGTGGCTTCGGTGTCGCTGGTGGTGGGCGGCATTGGCATCATGAACATCATGCTGGTGTCGGTGACCGAGCGCACGCGCGAGATCGGCCTGCGCATGGCGATCGGCGCAAGGGGCCGGGAAATCCTGGCGCAGTTCCTGATCGAGGCCGTGACCTTGTCGCTGATCGGCGGCGCCATCGGCGTCGGTCTAGGCATCGCCGCAGCCTTCATCGTCGCCGACCTGGCCAGGTGGCCGGCGCTGATCGGCCTGTCGTCGATATTGCTGGCGGTGGGATTCTCGGCCGCGATCGGCGTGTTCTTCGGCTTCTATCCTGCGCGCAAGGCGGCGCGGCTCGATCCGATCGCAGCGCTGCGCTACGAATAGCTCAGCAGCGTATCGGTCCAGTCCAGGCTGATGCCATGGGCGATGACATCATGCGGGATCACATACGAGGTTTCTGGCGCGTAAGCATGGGTGGTGCCGATCGCGTCGGGCTCTTCGCTTGTCCAGCCGACCATGGCGTCGTCCGACGCCGCAGGGTCAACGTTTTCTCCCGGCGTCAGCATGCCTACCAGCATATCGTCGCTTTCGATAAAAGGCTGCGCCTCGGCGATCAGGAAGGTTATCGCGGCAACGGCAGGCGCCGGGCTCTCGACATCCGGCGAAGAAAGCGTATCGAGCGCCGCGCCTTCGAGGCCGGCTTCATTGGCGGCCAAGGCCCATTCCGTCTGCGGCGCCTCGCTGAACAGCGATACAGCTGGTGTATCGCCGCCAAACTGCACCAGGGCGCTGTCACCATCGGAAGCTTCGGAAGCAGAGAAGCCGCCGTCGCTGGCGGGGGAGGAACTGGTTTCTGACATATCAATGGTGCTCCCTGACAAGAGCGTTAATCCAGGAATCATAACGGTCGCAGGAGGAGGCTGCCAGAGTCCCCTTCGTATAGGATCGACGCAGTCGCACTGTAGGAAGTTCCGGCTTGCGAACCGCAGCAGCGCGAAGGTTCGGCAAACGCCGTGGCCTTTGTGTGTCAGATGGCTAGCGCCGCGCCGTCTTGGTCTGGAAAACGCAGGAAGGAACTCCCGCACCGCTGATCGCCGCTTTGCCCGACCAGCGCCACAGGGGCTCCCAGTATTCCCGCTTGAGCTGCAAGGAGGCGCGCTCGTCCTCGATCATCATGCCGAATTCCTGCAGGTTCACCGGATAGAAATTGTCCGAGCCGATATAGAAGGCGCGCTCGTCGACCATGAAAAACTTGGTGTGGTTGGCGAACGCCTTGTTCTCCGGCCAGCTGGCATCGGGACCGAAGCGCAAGGGCGCCAGATGCAGCCGACGGCATAGCAGCGCGCCGGCCGTCTCTTCGTTCAACCCCTTGCCGCGGCCGAGCACCACGGCGCGGATTTTTTTCCCCACGGTTTCCAGCGCTACGCCATTGCTGTAGCTCTCGCCCACCGGCGCGCGTGCATTGGGATTGGACAGCACGATGAAAACGTCGCCTTTGTCGGCAATCAGGAAATCGGCCAGGCGTTCCAGAGTGCTCTCCGGCCATAGCGGATCGGTGCGGCCCAAGGTAAAGCCCAGATCCTGCTGCGAAATGAAGATCGATCTGGTGGCGGCGCCCAACAGCAGATCGCGCGCCAGATCGTTCTGATTGGCGAAGTCTTCCGTGATGCCCGCACCCAGCCGCGCAACCGACAGGATCCTTACCTGATCGCGCGGGCGCGATGGCGGCAGCTGCAGCCGCATCGGACACTCCTTGCCGATCTCGCCGCCCGGCAGCAGGCTCGCGACTTGCGCCTTGCCGTTGCCGTCCGGCCGCCGGTCGCGGCTGCAGACGAAACCCCACAGCGCATTGGCGAAGCCGGTGGCGTCCGTCGCCGCTGGCCCGAACATGAACAGCGACAGATCGTGCACCGGCTGCTTGCCGAAATAGTCCTGGGCCCAGAAATTATGGCCACCCATGAACAGCCGCTCGCCGTCGACGGCGACGAACTTGGCGTGGTTCCAGGTGTAGCTGTCGCATTTCTCGCCGCCCAAGCAGGAGCGCATGGCTGCGACATGGAAAGACAGCCGCGAGCGCGGCTGCGCGCGCGCCTCCTGCGCCAGGATTTCCAGCACGCCCTTGGGATCGATATCGGGGCCGAGCGGGTAGGTGCCGATCAGCAATCGGATTTTCACGGGCCGGCCGCTCGAGGCCAGATTGGCGATGCCCGCCTTGATGGCATCGAGGAAGAGACCATCGGGTGCTGGCTTCAGCATGGCGATGTCGACGCTGAGGCGTGCGCTGCCGATCAGCTCGCGCAGCCGCCGGGGCAGGCTGTCGTCGGGCTTGATCGCCTTCGCTTCCTGGCCCCAGGCGTTGGGCGTCTGCACGATCCAGTCGCGCGCCAGCGCATTGCCGTTTGTGTAATTGTAGGTGATGCCGCGATAGCGCCGTTCGGGATCGGTCTTGGCCAGCTCGCGCGCGATCTGCGGCAGCAGGCCCTCGGGCGAGGCGGCATTGATCGGCTGCACGCCGCGGCTGCGGATGATCGCGGCCAGCGGCGTCTCCTGCTGCAAGGTGCCGGGCTTGCCCGCCGCTTCCTGCTCGGAGACCGCCGTGTTGGGCTTGTCGGCATCGGTGCAGGCGGCCAGCACAAAGGCCAGCGCCAGCACCAGTAAGGGTGCTCTCCACCGACCTGTTTCAGGCTCCGCCTGCTGCAATGCATCGTCCCTTAAGTTCGCCACAGAGAACGCATGGCAGGGTATTCGGTTCATTGGACGGTCGATGCTTGCCAGCCGCGCCCGCCCCCCGCCATCATGGCGGCATGAGTGAAAACCCCGAAAAACCCATACGCCCCCTGCCTTTCGGCACCCCGGCGGCGTTTTCCCGCAAGGTGCCTGCGGGCGACAATCGCGAGCGGCTGGTGTGCGGCGATTGCGGCTTCGTCAATTACGAAAACCCCAAGATCGTGGTCGGATCGGTGATTACCTGGGACGACCGCATCCTGCTGGCGCGCCGCGCCATCAATCCGCGCAAGGAATACTGGACCCTGCCGGCGGGCTTCATGGAGATGCACGAGACCACCGCGGAAGGAGCCGCGCGCGAGGCGCTGGAAGAGGCCTGCGCCAGGATTGAGATCGATGCGCTGCTGGCGGTCTACAACATCCCGCGCATCGGCCAGGTGCAGATCATGTATCGCGCCAAGCTGGCGGAGCCCGATTTCGCTGCCGGCGAGGAGAGCCTGGATGTCGGGCTGTTCGCCTGGGAGGAGATTCCATGGGACCGGCTGGCCTTCCCCTCCGTGCTGTGGTCGCTGCGCCACTGGTACGAGGTGCGGCATCTGGAAAGCTTCATCCCGTTCGGCAATCCGCCCGATGATCATGGCGCGCGCTAGCGCCTAACGATCCGCTCTGGAACCATCTTGCGCTGCGGCAAAGCGGAAAAAAGCGGCATGGCCTCATCTTTGTCGCGCTGTGGCATGCCAGCCGGCAGGCGTGTATAAAAACCTCAATGGCCACTCGGCCTCAGACGCTCGCCTGTAAGAGCGATCCAGACGGAGGGACGACAGATGCGTAGACTTTTGATTGCCGCCGCGGCGGTGGCACTGGCCTTTACCGGTGCAGCCCAGGCGCAGCAGAAAATTTCCATCGGCACCGGCGGCACCGGCGGCGTGTACTACCCGCTGGGCGGCGGCCTGGCCAATATCCTGAGCAAGAACCTACCCAACACCCAGGCGACGGCGGAAGTCACCGGCGGCTCGGTCGACAATCTGAAATTGTTGGGCGCCAAGCAGTCAGAAATCGGCTTCACCATGGTGGATGCCGGCTTCGATGCGCTGCGCGGCCAGGACAAGTTCAAGGACAAGATCGACCTGCGCACCTTGGCGGTGCTCTATCCCAACCGCATGCATGTCGTGACCATCGAGGGCACCGGCATCACCAAGATGTCCGACCTCAAGGGCAAGCGGGTTTCGACCGGCTCGCCGGGCAGTGCCACCGAAGTCATGGCTTTCCGCGTCATTGAGGCGGCGGGGCTCGACAAGGACAAGGACATGACGCGCGAGCGGCTCGGTGCGGCGGAATCGGTCAATGCCATCAAGGACAAGAAGATCGACGCCTTCTTCTGGGTCGGCGGCATTCCGACCGCCGCCGTCACCGATCTGGCGGCGACGCCCGGCGTGAAGATCAAGATGATCGACCATGCCGACGTGGTCGACGCCATGAACAAGAAATACGGTCCGCTCTATTCCAAGGCGACCATCGACCAGACCGCCTATCCCGGCATGGACAAGCCGGCGCAGATCGCCGACGTGTGGAACGTGCTGGTGGTGCGCGCCGACATGGACGAGAAGCTGGCCTATGCCGTGGTCAAGACCATGTTCGACAAGCAGGCCGACCTGATCGCCGTGCACAAGGAAGCCGCCAGCCTGAAGCTGGCGACGCAGAGCAATGCCAATACGCCGATCCCGTTCCATCCCGGCGCCATCAAGTACTATGCCGAGAAGGGCGTGACGCTTAAGTAAGCCCGGTTCGATCGGACAACGGCAAAAGACCCCGCCGCGCGTCAAGCCGGCGGGGTCTGTCGTTTGACACGCCGGGATCGGGACCGGCAGGGGACAAGCGCATGAGCGACCCGCAAGCCACCGCGCCGCTGGACGAAGACGTCCGGCGCAAGACCGAAGAGTTCATCGAGCAGGAAGAGGGTGCGGCCCACAAGATGACGGGCTGGATCGGCCACCTGCTGATCGCGCTGGCCGTCGGCATGTCGCTGTTCCACCTCTACGCCGCCTACGACATCGTGCCGACCCAGACCTTGCGTCCGGTGCATGTGGCGATGGTGATGGTGCTGTCGTTCCTGATGTTTCCGGTCGCGCGCCGCTTCCGCCATCGCATCATGCCGTGGGATATCGTCTTCGCGATGGCAGCGGTGGCCAGCATCGCCTACATGCTGATGGGCGGCGACGATTTCACCGATCGCAACACCACGCCCGAGCGCTGGGACATCATCTGGGGCGCGACCTTCATCGTGCTGCTGCTGGAAGCCACGCGCCGCACCTCGGGCCTGATCATGCCGGTGATCTGCGTGCTGTTTCTCGCCTATGCGATCTACGGCGATCATCTTGGATCGCCCTGGGGCCATCGCGGCTATTCCATCGCCCGCATCGTCGGCCACATGTACATGACGCTCGAGGGCATATTCGGCTTCGCCGTCGATGTCGCCTCCAGCCTGATCATCCTGTTCACCATCTTCGGCGCCGTGCTGCAACATTCCGGCGCCGGCAAGTTCTTCATCGATTTCTCGCGCGCCGCCATGGGCGGCAAGGCGACCGGTACCGGTCGCACTGTGGTGCTGGCATCGTTCCTACTCGGCGGCCCCTCGGGCTCGGGCGTGGCGACGACCGTGACCCTGGGGGCGGTTGCCTATCCGGTCATGCAGAAATCGGGGTACGAGCGAAACGCGGCGGGCGGGCTGCTGGCGGCGGGCG
>JAQSWP010000135.1 GCA_029266575.1 Alphaproteobacteria bacterium
GCAGCGCCAGAACCGCCGGTTTCGCCTGCCGGAAACTCCAAACCGGCGCTTTGGCCGGGGTCAGCGCTGGGCTATGAAAGGGCAACGAATTTTGGGAGGCGGCAGATGTTCAAGACGGCATTCACCGAGCTGGTGGGGATCGAATATCCGATCGTGCAGGGCGGCATGCAATGGGTCGGCCATGCGGTGCTGGCGGCGGCGGTCTCCGAGGCCGGCGGGCTTGGCATCATCACCGCGCTGACGCAGCCGACGCCCGACGATCTGCGCAAGGAGATCGCCAAGGCGCGCACGCTGACCAGCAAGCCGTTCGGCGTCAATCTCACCATCCTGCCGACCCTGGTGCCGCGCCCCTATGGCGAATACATCGACGCCATCATCGAGTCGGGCGTGAAGATCGTGGAGACCGCCGGCAACAATCCCGAGCCCTTCCTGCCCAAGCTGAAGCAGAACGGCATCAAGGTCGTGCATAAATGCACCGCCGTGCGCCATGGCGTGAAAGCGCAGAAGATCGGCGTCGACGCCATCTCGATGGACGGTTTCGAATGCGCCGGTCACCCGGGCGAGGATGACGTGCCCAATCTCATTCTGCTGCCCGCCGCGCGCGACAAGATCTCCATTCCGATGATCGCGTCCGGCGGCATCGGCGATCCGCGCCAGTTCGTCGCCGCACTGGCGCTGGGCGCCGATGGCGGCAACATGGGCACGCGTTTCATGGCGACAAAGGACGCGCCGATCCACCAGAACGTTCCAAGCAGGTGCTGGAGATGGAGCGCGACGGCAAGACCATCCAGGAGATCGGCCCACTGGTGGCCGGCGTGCGCGGCAAGGTCGTCTACGAAACGGGCGACCTCGATCACGGCGTGTGGTCGGCCGGCATGGTGCAGGGCCTGATCCACGACATCCCCAGCTGCAAGGAGCTGATCGACCGCTTCATCAGCGAGGGCAAGAAGATCATCGAGGGCAGGCTGAAGCCGATGGCGGCCTAGGGCGCGCCATCAACGCGCATGAGCGACATCAGCGCCGAATACGAAAAACTGGTCGAGAGTTTCCTCAGCGGTGCGATGCCGGTCGAGGAGCTGCGAGATTTTTTTCGCGCCAAGTTCAAGCACGAGACGCGCCCGCTCGACGAGGTGCTGTCGCTAATCCTCGACGGCTTTGCGTCCGATTTGGAAACCTATACGGCCGACAAGGAAGTGCTGGGCGAAAAGCCGAAGCTCTTTCTCAACGAGAAGCAGATCCGCGAGCGGGCGAAGACGACGCTGCTGCATTTGTCGGCGCTCAAGAAAGGCCGATCCCGCACAGAGCGAGCGTAATTATATCCGGCTCTCCACCAGCACCCCGGTCTCCGTCAACGACCTAACCTGCTCGGCCGATACACCCACACCACCGAGCACTTCTCCATTGTGCTGCCCCAAAAACGGCGCCTGCCCGGGGTCGCGCAGCGGAAAGGCCGAGAACCGCAAGGGCATGCCGGGGACCTGGAACGAGCCGAACACCGGGTCTTGAATCGTGCGCACGGTCTGGCGTTCGAGCAGATGCGGCTCCTGCATTGCCTTGTCGACGGTGAGCATCGGGGCAGCCGGCACTTTGCCCTTGTCCAACGCATCAAGCGCCTGCGCCATGGTGCGCGAAGAGGTCCAGGCTTCGATTGCGCCGACCACATCGGCCTGATGCGCCATGCGCGCGGCGTTATCGATGTAGCGCGGATCGCTCGCCATCTCCTGCCGTCCGATGACGGCGCAGAGCAGGCGCCAATGGTCGCCGAGGCAGGTGATCATCACATAGCCGTCGGTGCAGCGGAACAGGCCGAAGGGGCAGACGACGTTGTGCTGCGAGCCGGTGCGGCTGGGGACGATTGAGCCGCCCGAGGTGCTGACCAGCTGCACGTTGATCTCGTGGCACTGCATGTAGAAATCGATCAAGGCAATATCGAGGAACTGGCCGGTGCCGCCGGGCTTGGCGCGGGTATAGAGCGCGGTCGCAATGGCGCCGTAGGCCAGCATGCCGGTGCCGACATCGCCCATCGCGACGCCCGGTACCGCCGGCGCCTTGCCCGGCTCGCCGATGACGGAGGTGACGCCGGAATAGGACTGGGCGATGAAGTCGAAGCCCCGCAGATGCGAGAGCTCGCCCTTCTGGCCGAAGGCGGAAATCGAGCACATGATCGCCCAGGGATTGCGCTCCCGCACCACGTCCCAGCCCAGGCCGAAGCGCTCGATGATGCCGGGCGAGAAATTCTCCACCACGACGTCGGTCTTCTCGACCAGCTTCAGCAGCAGCTCCTTTGCCTCTGGCCTGGCGATGTCGAGGCACAGGCTCTTCTTGCCGAGATTGTGCTGGATGAAATAGGCGCTGCGGCCGTCCTTGAAATTGGGCAGCTTGCGGGCGTTATCGCCATCGGGCGCCAGCTCGACCTTGATCACTTCGGCGCCCAGCTCGGCCATCATCCGCGTCACCACCGGGCCGGCGATGAACTGGGTGAAATCCAGCACCTTGACGCCGGACAGCGCATTGGGCTGCCACATGATCGCTTACTCCCATTCTGCCGTGCGAAAACCCAGCCGCACGAGCCATTCCCCCGTTCTTCCTGAACGTCCGTTCATACATTAGGCTGAAGCCCAAGCGCCCGACAACAGCAGCGCATGCGAAAGGCCGGCGATGAAAGCCTACGAAGTCCAGAACGCGTGGAAGATCGACAGCATCGTCGAAATCGAGCGCGAAAAGCCCAAGGCTGGTCCGGGCCACGTCGTGGTGGCCATCAAGGCGGCATCGCTGAACTACCGCGACCTGCTGACGATCGAGGGCAAGGGCGGCGCCAAGCTGCCGCTGATTCCGTTCTCCGACGGCGCCGGTGACATCGTCGAAGTCGGCCAGGGCGTGACGCGCGTCAAGCAAGGCGATCGGGTGTGTCCGATCTTCTTTCCCGGCTGGATCGAGGGCGGGCCGTCTGCCTATGGCCGCATGAAGGCGCTGGGCGGCAGCGCGCCGGGCACCTTGCAGGAATTCATGGCGCTGGATGCGGAGGCCGTGACGCCATTTCCGGCGCATCTGTCCTATCTCGAAGCTTCCACCCTGCCCTGCGCCGCAGTCACCGCCTGGCGGGCGCTGGTGGACGAGGGTCGCATCAAGCCGGGCGACTGGGTGCTGGTGCAGGGCACCGGCGGCGTGTCGATCTTCGCCCTGCAATTCGCCAAAATGCTGGGCGCCAAGGTTGTCGTGACTTCGAGCAGCGAGGAGAAGCTGCAGCGCGCCAAGGCGCTGGGAGCGGATGCGCTGATCAACTACAAGACCACTCCCGAATGGGCCAGGGCGGCGCTGGAAGCGAGCGGCGGGGCGGGCATCGACATCGTGGTCGAGGTCGGCGGCGCCGGCACGCTGAACCAGTCGCTGAGCTGCGCCAAGGTCGGCGGCGCCGTGGTGGTCATCGGGCTGCTGACCGGCGTGAAGCAGGAAATTCTGGTGCCCGTGATCTTCGGCAAGAATTTGCGCATCATCGGCATCTCGGTCGGTTCGCGCGAACAGTTCGAAGCCATGAACAAGGCGATCGCCAAGCACAAGATGAAGCCCGTTGTCGACAAAGTGTTTCACGTGAAACAGGTGCGCGAGGCGCTGCATGCGATGCAGGCCGCCGGTCATTTCGGCAAGATCTGCGTCGAGTTCGAAAAATAAAGTCCGGGAGGACGCCATGCAGCTCGCATTGAGCAAAGACGACCAGACGTTTGTCGACGAGGTGCGCGCCTTCCTGGCGGAAAAGCTGACACCCGATCTGCGCGAGGCAGGCAAGCGGGCTGGCGGCGTGTTCGCCGAGTTCGAAGCCGGCCATCGCTGGCATCGCATCCTGGCGGAGAAAGGCTGGATCGCGCCAAACTGGCCGAAGGAATATGGCGGCACGGGCTGGAGTGCCATTCAGCGCTACATATTCGCCGAGGAGAGCGTGCGCGCCAATGCGCCCCGCATCTTCTTCATGGGCGTGCGAATGGTCGGGCCGGTGCTGATGCGCTTTGGCAGGGAAGAGCAGAAGAAAAAGTACCTGCCGCGCATTCTTTCCGGCGACGACGTGTGGTGCCAGGGCTATTCCGAGCCGGGCTCCGGCTCCGACCTCGCCTCGCTGAAGACCAGAGCCGAACGCGACGGCAGCGACTACGTCATCAACGGCACCAAGATCTGGACCACCTTTGCCCAGCATGCCAACCGCATGTTCTGCCTGGTGCGCACCTCGACCGCGGGCAAGCCGCAGGACGGCATCTCCTTCGTGCTGCTCGACGACATGAAGACGCCGGGCCTCAGCGTCAAACCGATCATCACCCTGGCGGGCGATCACGAAGTCAACCAGGTGTTCTTCGACAACGTGCGCGCGCCCATCGCCAACCGGGTCGGCGAGGAGAACGAAGGCTGGACCGTGGCCAAGTATCTGCTGGAATTCGAGCGCGGCGGCGATCCCTACTCCGCCGGCTTGCATACGGCAATCGCTTCCCTGCACGCCATCGCCAAAGCAGAGGCAGCCAGTCCCGGCGGCATGCTGGCCGACGATCCCGCCTTCCGCCAGCGCATGGCAGAGATCGAGATCGACGTCACCGCACTCGAGTTCACCGAAAAGCGCATCATGTCGGCGCTCAGCAACGGCCAGAACCCCGGCGCCATGTCGTCCATGATGAAGGTGCGCGGCTCGGAGACGCTGCAGAAGCTGACGGAAGCGGCCATCGAAGCCATCGGCTATTACGCAGCGCCGTTCGAGCCCGAGGCCAGGGCGCTAGGCACCAACATCGTGCCCATTGCGCCCGAGCATGGGATCACCGCCATGCCGCAATATCTCAACCACCGCGCCGCTTCGATCTATGCCGGCTCCAACGAGGTCCAGCGCAACATCATGGCCAAGCTGGTGTTGGGGCTCTGACATGATCAATCCAATGGGCCTCGAGGGCCGCGTCGTTATAGTGACTGGCGCCGGCCAGGGCATCGGCCGCGCCATTGCCGAACTGGTTGTCGAGTTGGGCGGCAAGGTCGTTGCCATCGACGTGAAGCCCGATGGCGTCAATGATTTGGTCTCGTCGCTAGGCAAGGATCGCGCCGCAGCCTTCGTCGGCTCGGTCGCCGATGCCGGTTTCGTGCAGCAGGTCGTTGCCGATTCGGTGCAACGCTTTGGCGCCATCCATGGCCTCGTCAACAATGCCGGCATCGTGCGCGCCGCCATGATCGACAAAATGTCGGTCACCACCTGGCAGCAGGTAATCGACGTCAATCTCTCCGGCGTCTTTCTTTGCCTGCAAGCCGTCGGCCGCCACATGATCGAGCGTCGCACCGCTGGCGACAAGACGCCGGCGCGTATCGTAAACATCTCGTCCGACGCCGGCCGACGCGGCACGGTTGGCCAGATCAATTATGGCGCGGCCAAGTCCGGCGTCATGGGCCTGACCATGAGCGCCGCCCGCGAATGGGCCGCGCACGACATCACCGTTAACACGATTTGCTTCGGCGTCGTCGAAACGCCGATGACGGAAATCATCCGAGGCGAGAAATTCCGCGACCGCTACATGGCGCAAATCCCGATGGGAAGATTCTCGACGCCGCAGGAAGTGGCGCAGCCGGTCTGCTTCCTGCTGTCGGATGCCGCGTCCTACGTCACGGGACAGCATCTGTCGGTCAATGGCGGTTATACGATCGGCATTTAAAGAGAATCTCGGGGAGCAAAATGGGTCAAGTCGAAGGAAAATCCATCATTGTCACCGGCGGCGCGTCCGGCATCGGCGCCGCTTGCGCGCGCGTTCTTGCGCGCGAAGGCGCCAAGGTCCTGGTCACCGATATCGATGCCGCGCAGGGTGAGGAAGTCGTCGCCGACATCATCCGCAAGGGCGGCAGCGCCGCCTTCCTGAAGCAGGACGTGGCCGACGAGAAGCGCTGGCCGGAAGTGGTGGACGAAGCGGTGTCGCGCTGGAAGAAGCTCGACGGGCTGGTCAACAATGCCGGCGTCGGGCTGGCCGGCTCCATTCTCGATTTCTCGCTCGAGGACTGGCGGCGGCAGATGGCGATCAACGTCGAAGGCGTGTTCCTCGGCACCAAATACGCCGTCAAGACGATGAAGGACACGGGCGGCGGCTCGATCGTGATGATGTCGTCGGTCGCAGGCTTTGTCGGCTCACCGCGGCTGGCCGGCTACTGCGCCGCCAAAGGCGCGGTGCGGCTCTTCACCAAGGCGGCCGCGATGGAGTGCGCCCAGTTCGACTGGAATATCCGCGTCAACTCCGTCCATCCCGGCATCATCGACACGCCGATCTGGACCAAGATCCCGATGGGCGGCCAGCAGTTCAATCAGCCTGCCGGCGCCAATGCGCTCGATCCCAACCAGCTCGCACAAATCGGCGCGCCGCTGAAGCGGGCCGGCAAACCGGAAGACATAGCCAATGCTGTGCTGTTCCTGTGCTCCGATGCTTCGAGTTACATGACCGGCACGGAGATGGTGATCGATGGCGGCATCCTGGCGCGTTGAGTGAGGCATTCATGAGTGTTCCCGTTTTCGATCTCGGCGATCCGGCGACGAACGCCAACCCCTTCCCCGCTTTCGCCCGGCTGCGTGTGGAAGACCCGGTGCACTGGTCGCCGGCGATGAAGGCATGGATCGTCACCCGCTACGACGACGTCAAACGCATCGCACTGAACAACGCCGAGATTTCGGCCGACAGGCTGACGCCATTCTTCAAGGCCAATCCGCAATTCCAGCGCGGCAACGTCACCGACCTGATCCGCTATCTCACCATGTGGATGGTGTTCCGCGATCCGCCGGACCACACCCGCCTGCGCCGCCTCTTCACCCGCGCCTTCACCCCCGGCACCGTCGCCAGCCTGCTGCCCAATATCACCCAGATCGTCGGTCTGCTGATTGACCAGATGATCGCCAAGCAGCGGCAGGGCGAGACCGTCGATTTCGTGATGGATTTCGCCTATCCACTGCCGGCCATGGTGATCATGGATCTGCTGGGCGTGCCGCGCGAGGATCTGTTCCGCGTCAAGGTGTGGTCCGACGACATCGCGCTGTTCATCGGCACCGCGCAGGTGGCGGAAAACAAATACGCCCGCGCCGAGCACGGCGCGCGGGCCATGTCGGGCTATTTCCGCGACCTGGTGCAGAAACGCCGCGCCGTACCGGGCAACGACATTATCACCCAGCTCATCGCCGCCCGCGAAGAGAAGGAAGCCTTGAGCGAAGACGAGATTATCGGCACCTGCATCCTCCTCCTCTTCGCCGGCCACGAAACCACCGCCAATCTGATCGGCAACGGCTACTACTATTCGATGAAGTTCCGCGACCAGTGGGAGCGGCTGAAGGAGAACCATGCGCTGGCCGACAGCGCCGTCGAGGAATGGCTGCGCTATGACGGACCCAGCGGTGCGCTGGCGCGGGTGGTGGCGCAGACGCACGAGTTCGGCGGCAAGGAATTGCGCGCCGGCCAGCGGGTTTTCGCCTTCATGAATTCGGCCAACCGCGATCCCGACCAATTCGCCGACGCCGAAACCTTCGACCTTGCCCGCCGCGCCAACCCGCATGTCACTTTCGGCCACGGCATCCATTTCTGCCTCGGCGCGCCGCTGGCGCGACTGGAGGCGCAGGTGGCGGCCAGGCTGCTGACGGAACGCCTGCCGAATATCGCCCTGAAAGTGAACCAACCGGAATGGCACGATTCGCTGATCCTGCGCGGGACGAAGGCGTTGCCGGTCGATCTCAACCTTTAAGGCCGCTATGCTGCCGGCCCAGTACCAGTAAAGAGGACTATGAATGCGTGCAATCGTGTGCCGGCGCTGGGGCAAGCCGGAAGATTTGGCTCTCGAAGACGTCACGCTGCCCAAGCTCGAGCCCGCTCCGCGGCGCGAGCAGGTCAAGGCTGCCGGCGTTGCCTTAGCCTCCAGCTTGGTGATCGCCGGCAAAGCCCAGCGCAAGCCGCCCTTCCCAGTCACGCCCGGCACCGAGATCGCCGGCATCGTGCTGGAAATCGGCAGCGGCGTGACGCGCTTCAAGATTGGCGATAGAGTCATGGCGGCGATCGATTGGGGCGCCATGGCCGAGGAAGCCCTGGCCCGTGAAGTCAACACTTTCAAGCTGCCCGCCAATATCGACTGGAGCGCCGGCGTCGCGCTGGTGATCTCCTATCCCACCTCCGGCGCCGCGCTGATCTGGCCACATCTACTCAACGTTCAGGCCGGCCAGACTTTGCTGGTGCATGGCGCGGCGGGCGGCGTCGGCGTGGCGGCCTGCGAAATCGGCAAGGCGCTGGGCGCCACCGTGATCGCCACCGCCGGCGGGCCCGAGAAAGTCGCCTTCGCCAAACAGCATGGCGCGCATCACGGCATCGACTATCGCAAGGACGATTTTCGCCAAGCCGTGCTCGATCTGACACAGGGCCGCGGCGTCGATGCGGTATTCGATCCGGTGGGCGGCGACGTGTTCGATACCTCGCTGCGCTGCATGGCGCCGGAAGGCCGTATTGCGCCGATCGGCTTCGCCTCGGGCCGCATCCCGCAGATCCCCGCGAACATATTGCTAGTGAAGAACATCACCGCTGTCGGCTTCAACTACGGCTTCTACATCGGCTGGAGCCCAGACGATGCGCGCCACCGCGAATTCCCGCGCATCAACGCGCTGATGGAGCGATTGCGGGGCTGGGCGGAAACGGGCGCCATCAGACCAGTGGCGACGCAAAGCTTCGCGCTGCAGGATTGGCTGAAGGCCTATGACGCCGTGCTGGGCCGCAGCGCCCAGGGCAGGGTAGTGCTAACGCCTTGAACCGGCCAGATCCAACCCTGGGGACGCGCCGATGCAGGATGAGGAATTTTTCTGCCGGCGCGCGATCCTGGCGCCAGGATTCTAAGACACCGGCCGGCGCGCGCGGCGGCGGCGCACAATTGCGACAATGCCGCCAATGACCGCGATTACGCCCACGAAGATGAATTTCTTCAGCCCGACCAGAACGGCGACGATAGCGCCTAAAATGCCGGCCTTCTTCAGTACGCCGCCCGCGATCAGCGCGGCCAGGCCATAGCCGGCGACCTCGTCGACGCTGGAATCGAACTCCTCGTAACGAAAGCCCGGCTTGAAATTGACTTCGGACATGACGCGCGGGATGGCGGTGCGGATTTCCGACAGTTGCGCCATGTTGCCGATGAAATTCAGCTCCAGCACGCCCTGCCGGCCGAGCACGCGCAAATTGTAGTTCAGCGTGTTGTCCGTGGAATCCAGGAACCGCAATTCCTTAGCCCAATGCAGCTTGTGCGTGGCCTTGTCGTAATAAGGCTTGCTGGCCCAGCCTACCAGTTCGATGCCGGGATAGCCCTGCTTGATGCGCTCTGCACTGGCGAGGCGCGCCGATTCCTGCATGTCCTGCAGCAGCTCGTCATAGTCGATGCTGTCGGCGTCGCTGTCGCTGACATAACCTGTCTTTTCATAGCGCACGACGATGGCCCAGCTATCGGGGCTGAGCGCGTCAAATCTGCGGGGCACCAGGATGCCCAATATACCGTTGGCCGATTGTGGGGGATTTTCCCACACATCGACCAGCAACTTGCGACCATCGGCGACGTCGAGCACGGCCAGCGTCTGGCCCTGCACGTCTGCCACGCCACCGAGCGATTGCGGGCCGGTCCGGTAATTGAGCTGCTGCGCCA
>JAQSWP010000302.1 GCA_029266575.1 Alphaproteobacteria bacterium
GGCTTTCTCGAAGTCGACCGGTCGTCTGGTGGACCGGCTGTTGGTCGCTTTGGCGGCCGCCGATTTGACGGGAGGGGATCGCCGCGGCCGGCAGTCGGCGGCCATACTGGTCGTTGCCGACAAGCCGTGGCCAACCGTCAATCTTCGCGTCGACGATCACGCGACGCCGGTTCAGGAGCTGGCGCGCCTGGCGGTCCTGTGGCGCGAATATTGGGAGCCGTTCGAACTGACGGGCAAGTTCCCGCCGTCCAATCCTCCTGGCCCTCCACCTCGGCTGGCTGGATAAGCGATGGCGGATCTGCTGTTCGAATCCGCGGGAAACTGCGCCGCGCTGATCCGCAAAAGGGAACTGTCGCCGGTCGAACTCATGGCCAGGGTGCTGGCGCATGTCGAAACGGCCAATCCCGCCTTGGGTGCGTTTGTAGCCATCGATCGCGAGCGGGCGATGGCGCAGGCCAAAGCGGCCGAAACGAAGGTGATGAGCGGCGATCCGCTCGGTCCGCTGCACGGCGTGCCGTATTCGCTAAAAGACAACATCGACATAAGCGGCCTGGCAACGGCCAACGGGCTTGCAGCGCTTGTCGATAATGTTGCCGCCGCCGACGCTCCGGTGGCCCAACTGGCGCGCGCCGCCGGCGCCATCTGCCTCGGCAAAACTTCGCTGCCCGAACTGGGATGGGACAGCGCCACCGAGAGTCCGGTGAGCGGCATCACCAGAAATTTCCCGCTCGGCCGGTGGCTCTTCCGGCGGGGCGGGTGCGGCTTTGGCAGCAGGCATGGGGCCCTTGGCCATTGCCACCGACGGCGGCGGCTCGATCAGGCAGCCGGCAGCTTTCAACGGCGTCGTAGGCTTGAAGCCCACTGCAGGCCTCGTGCCGATGTACCCGCCCAGCCGGTTCGGGCCGCTCGGCCATATCGGGCCGATGGCACGCAGCGTCGAGGATGTCGCCATGCTTCTCGATGCCATCGCCGGGACTGATCCACGCACCGAAGGCGGGCTCTACCACAACTTCGCCACTGCGTGCGCAGGCGACCTGGCCGGTTGTCGAGTCGGCTATTCGCCGAGCATCAACGGCATGCCTGTTGACGGCGAAGTCAGCGCGGTCCTCGAACAATGGCTGACGACATTGCACGATGCCGGAGCGATCGTCGAACGCACGGATCTCCAGGCAGATGGATACGAGGAGGTCTGGGATACGCTGTATCTTGGCGCCACGTTCAAGCTCTACGAACTGCTATCGCCCGAGGCAAGAGCTGCGCTGTCTCCAGATTTCATCGACTTCATTGGCAAAGCTGCCCATATCACGAGCGAAGCGGGCATGAAGGCCGAAGTTCAACGGCATCAAGTAATTCGCCAGGTCTATCGGGCGACCCGACATCTGGATCTCATCGTCACGCCCACGACCGCGTCGGCCGCGTTTCCCGCCGATCGTGATGCGCTGATTGGCGAAGCAGCTCGCGCCAAGAACAATTCGTTCCGGTTGACCGAAATCTGGAATCTCACCGGCCAGCCAGCGCTGTCTCTGCCAGCCGGCTGGACCAAAGCCGGTCTGCCGATTGGCGTGCAGATCATCGGCCACCTCAACAAAGACGCACTCGTCCTGCGGGCGGGGAAAGCAGGTGAGCTGCCTTTGGCGAAGCGGCCGAACTTGCCCTAGCGCGCCGCGCGGCCGACGCCGGCGCCTGAGCGGTCGCGCGCCGGCTGCGGCGCGGGAGTGAAATCGATACCCTCGTAGCCGTTGGCGGCAACCTCGTCGATGGCGGTGCGGAACTTGGGCGCGCCGCCGTTATAGACGAAATAGCGCACCTTGCCCGCCTCGTGGCCTTCGACGTTGGAGTTGTAGCCGGTGAACCACGAGCGGGCTTTGCGCATCAGCATCATCGAGTACATTTTGACCACGTGAGCGGTCCAGCGCTGCTCGGCCTGCGCCGTCGCTTCGGCGCGCACGTAGTGGTGCCGGCGGATATGTTGCAGCAGAGCGGTGCACCAGTTGACCCCGGTTTCGATGCCGCGCGGAAAATTGGTCGAGGCCGAACCGCTTTGCGGGCCGGACGGCATGAAGAGATTGGGGAAACCGTGGATCATCATGCCGAGATAGGTCGAGCAGGCCTCGCGCCATTTCTCGCGCAGCTTCTGGCCGCCGGTGCCGCGAATGTCCATGCGGTCGAACGAGCCGGTGATGGCGTCGAAGCCGGTGGCATAGACGATGATGTCGAATTCGTATTCGCGCTCGGACGTGCGCAGGCCCTTTTCGGTGACCCGCTGCAGCGGCGTTTCGCTGATGTCGACCAGATGCACGTTGGGCCGGTTGTAGGCTTCGTAATAGTTGGTCTCCAGCGGCACGCGCTGCACGCCAAAGCCGTGATCCTTGGGGATCAGCTTCTCCGCCACCTTGGGATCCTTGACCCGCCGGCGAATGCGATCGGCGATGTATTCGGAGATTTCGGCGTTGGCCTGCTCGTCGGTGAAGATCTCGCGGAAATTGGCCAGCCAGATGCCGAAGCCCGGCTCCTCGTAGAGCTTGTCCCACAGCGCCAGGCGCTCCTCGCGCGAGACCTCCCAGAAGCCGCGCCGGTCGGGCTCGTGCACGAAACCGCCTGGCGTGCGGGCGCAGGCGGCCAAAATCTCGTCGTAGCGGGAGCGGAGCTCCGCCATTTCCTGTTCCGAGATCTTGCTGTTGTTGAGCGGCGCCGCCCAGTTGGCCCGGCGCTGGAACACGGTGAGCTCGCCCACCTTGTCGGCGATCTCGCCGATCACCTGGATGGCGGTGGCGCCGGTGCCGATCACCGCGACTTTCTTGCCGGCGAGATCGACCGGCTCGTGCGGCCAGTGGAAAGTGTGGAACGAGCGGCCCTTGAAACTGTCCATGCCTTCCAGCCGCGGCAGGGTCGGCGCCGACAAAAGGCCCAGCGCCAGCACCAGGAAGCGGCAAGTCAGATTGCGCCCATCGCTGGTTTTCACCCGCCACAGCGTCTTGGCCTCGTCGAAATGCGCGGCATCGACGCGGCAGTTGAACTGCATGTGCTGGCGCAGGTCGAACTTGTCGGCGACGTAGTTGAGGTATTTCAGATTCTCCGGCTGACCGGAGAAACGCTCCTTCCAGTGCCACTCGTTGAGCAGCTCCCTGGAAAAGGAATAGCCGTAGGTGTAGCTCTCCGAATCGAAGCGTGCGCCGGGATAGCGGTTCCAGTACCAGGTGCCGCCCAGATCGCCGCCCGCCTCCAGCACCGTGGCGTCGATGCC
>JAQSWP010000136.1 GCA_029266575.1 Alphaproteobacteria bacterium
GCAGCGACCAGCCATGGTTCATCAATGGCGCCGTCTGCGTATCCACATTAGAGGAATCTAATAACCTGTTGAAAATTCTACACGATATAGAAATAGAGTTTGGCAGGGTACGGACCGTGCCGAATGCACCGCGGCCACTCGATCTGGACCTTCTGGCGCAGATCGGGGCACTGCCGGCAAAAGCACCTGACTACGGATCAGGCGCCATCGATCTCAGTGGCAAGGCGTTGGTTCTGCCCCATCCTCGCCTGCATCAGCGCGCCTTCGTGTTGCGCCCGTTACTGGCCATCGCGCCGGGGTGGCAGCATCCCGAAACCGGCCTGTCGATGCAGGAAATGGCCGCAAAACTCCCCGCGCGGCCGGTCGTGCGCCTGCTGCAGGGCTTAAGTGCGACGCCGTGACCGGGCAATAATGTTGCCTTTTGCTGCGCTGCCCCTATATTCTGGCCGTTCAGCTTAATTGCTTAAGTATCTGACCAAGGTGAAGAAATGGCTCGTGTAACCGTCGAAGACTGCGTCCAGCAGATCCCCAACCGGTTCGATCTGGTGATGACCGCCGCGCAGCGTGCGCGCGACATCTCGGCCGGCGCCCAGCTGACCATCGATCGCGACCGCGACAAGAATCCGGTCGTGGCGCTGCGCGAGATCGCCGAAACCACCGTGTCGACCGAAGTGCTCAACGAATCGCTGATCAAGAGCATGCAGAAGCATGCCGAGGTGGACGAGCCGGACGAGGGCCAGGAATTGCTGGAGCTCGAGCAGCAGCTTGCCGCGACCCTGGCGGCTCAGCCGCCGGAGCCGGAAAAGGAAACGCTCGAGATCGACGACGAGAGCGCCGCCGCCGGCGATCAGGTCTAAGCAAGAGACGGTTCGGCGGCCGCACGGCGCGGCTGCCGGCAAGGTGCCTCCCACTTTCCCGGCTACGCCGCCCGACGCCGCGATTTATTCGGCAGCGAGCAAGGAGCGTAGCGCGGGAACATGATCCGCCAGTTTGAACTGGTCGAACGCATCAAGTCCTACGATCCGGGGGCGGACGAGGACACGCTCAACCGCGCCTACGTCTACACGATGAAGGCGCATGGCGGACAGGTCCGCGATTCGGGCGATCCCTATTTCTCGCACCCGATCGAAGTCGCGGGCATCCTCACCGAGATGAAGCTCGACAGCGCCTCGATCGTCACGGCGCTGCTGCATGACACGGTCGAGGATACGGTCGCCACGCTCGACGACATCAGTCGCATGTTCGGCGGCGAGATCGCCCGCCTGGTCGACGGCGTCACCAAGCTCTCCCGCCTCGAACTGCAGTCCGACCGCACCAAGCAGGCGGAGAATTTCCGCAAGCTGCTGCTGGCGATGTCGGAGGATATCCGCGTGCTGCTGGTCAAGCTGGCCGACCGGCTGCACAACATGCGCACCTTGCGCTTCGTCAAGGATGCCGAGAAGCGCCGGCGCATCGCGCGCGAGACCATGGAGATCTACGCCCCCCTGGCCGCCCGCATCGGCATGCAGCAGCTCAAGGACGAGATGGAGGATCTGGCTTTCGCCGAGCTGCATCCCGAAGCGCATGATTCGCTGAAGAAGCGGCTGGAATTCCTGCGCCAGGAAGGTGGTGCCGGCATTCCCGCCATCGTCGAGCGGCTGCGCAAGACGCTGGCCGATCAATGGGTCAAAGCCGAAGTCGTCGGCCGCGAGAAAGCGCCGCATTCGATCTGGCGCAAGATGGAAACCAAGCACGTGGCGCTGGAGCAGCTCTCCGACGTCATAGCCTTCCGCGTCATCGTCGACACCGTGCCCGAGTGCTACCAGGCGTTGGGCGTCATTCATGGCGGCTATCGCGTGGTGCCGGGACGCTTCAAGGATTACATCTCCAATCCCAAGCCCAACGGCTACAAGTCGCTGCACACCACCGTGTTCGGCCAGGGCCAGCAGCGGCTGGAAATCCAGATCCGCACCCGCGAGATGCACGATTTCGCCGAACGCGGCGTGGCGGCGCACTGGTCGTACAAGCAGGGCGTGCCGACCGACGGCAAGCAATATCGCTGGCTGCGCGAATTGCTGGGCATTCTGGAGAACGCTTCCTCGCCGGAGGAATTCCTCGAGCACACCAAGCTCGAGATGTTCCAGGATCAGGTATTCTGCTTCTCGCCCAAGGGCGATCTCATCAACCTGCCACGGGGCGCCACGCCGGTCGATTTCGCCTATGCCGTGCACAGCCAGGTGGGTGACACCTGTATCGGCGCCAGGGTCAATGGCCGCATGGTGCCGCTGCGCACCGAATTGCAGAACGGGGACCAGGTCGAGATCATCACCTCGAAGGCGCATGCGCCGTCGCCGACCTGGGAGCGCTTCGTCGTCACCGGCAAGGCGCGCGCGGCGATCCGCCGTTTCGTGCGCACCCGCCAGCGCGAGCAATACATGCAGCTCGGCCGCTCGATGCTGCAGCGGAGCTTCAAGGATGCCGGTTACGAGCTGACCGACAAGGGGCTGGAAGGCGTCGCAGCGGTATTCAAGCAGCACTCGGCCGACGACCTTATCGCCGCTGTCGGCGCGGGTCTGGTTTCCGATCGCGCCGTGCTGGGTGCGGTCTATCCCGGCCAAAAGGAAGAGAAGAAGCGCGGTCTGGTGGCTGGGCTGTTCAAGAGCAAGCCCAAGACCGTCAACGGCGAGGCGCATGGCCCGGTCGAAATTCGTGGCCTCATTCCGGGCATGGCGGTGCACTACGCCCGCTGCTGCCATCCGCTGCCGGGTGATCGCATTGTCGGCATTGTCACCACGGGCAAGGGCGTGACCATCCACACCATCGATTGCGACACGCTGGAAAGCTTCGCCAACGCGCCGGAGCGCTGGCTCGACGTGAGCTGGGACACGATGGGCGATGCGCGCCATATCGGCCGGCTGCGGGTGACCCTGGTCAACGAGCCGGGCAGCCTGTCAAGCATGGCCAACGTCATCGCCAAGGATCGCGGGAATATCAGCAATCTGAAAATCGTCAATCGCGGCGAAGACTATTTCGACATGCTGATCGACATCGAGGTCTCGGACGTCAAGCATCTGAGCCATATCATCGCGGCGCTGAAGGCCGACAAGTCGATCAACGCGGTCGAGCGCACGCGAAGCTGACGGAGAGGACCATGCGCGGCAAGTTGCGTTTGGGTGTCAATATCGATCACGTCGCCACGATCAGGAACGCGCGCGGCGGCCTGCATCCCGATCCGGTGCGCGCCGCCAAACTGGCCGCCACCGCCGGCGCCGACGGCATCACCGCGCACCTGCGCGAGGATCGGCGCCACATCTCCGATTTCGACATCGAGCGCTTGAGCCGCGAGATCGACCTGCCGCTGAATTTCGAAATGGCGGCGACCGAGGAGATGTTGGCCATCGCGCTGCGCGCCAAGCCGCATGCCGCCTGCATCGTGCCGGAGAAGCGGGAGGAGCGTACCACCGAGGGCGGGCTCGACGCCGTTGGCGGCCACAACCACCTCAAGCCGATGATCGCCCGGCTGACGGACGCCGGTATTCGCGTCTCTCTGTTCATCGAAGCCGACAAACGCCAGCTCGATGCGGCCAGGACGCTTGGTGCGCCGGTGATCGAAATCCATACCGGCGCCTATTGCGAGGCGCAGGGCGCGGAACGCGCCCAGCACCTGAAGCGCATCGTCGAAGCGGCGGCGCATGCCGAAGCCATCGGGCTGGAATGCCATGCCGGTCATGGTTTGGCCTACGACTCTGTGACGCCTATTGCGGCGATCCCGTCGGTGATGGAGCTCAACATCGGCCATTTCCTGGTCGGCGAGGCGATATTCATCGGGCTGGAAGCCGCCATAAGCCGCATGCGCCAGGCGATGGACGAGGCGCGCGGCGTTGTCGCCAGCAAGGCGGGCGCGCGGTGATCATCGGACTTGGTTCCGATCTGATCGACATCCGCCGTGTCGAAAAGACGCTGGAGCGTTATGGCGAGCGTTTCCTGAACCGCGTCTTCACCGACATCGAACGGAAAAAATCCGACCGTCGGGCGGCGCGTGCGGCCTCCTACGCCAAGCGCTTCGCCGCCAAGGAAGCCTGCGCCAAGGCGCTGGGCACGGGCTTGCGCAAGGGCGTGTTCTGGCGCGACATGGGCGTGGTCAACCTCCCCGGCGGCCAGCCCACCATCCAACTCACCGGCGGCGCGCTCCTGCGGCTCGAAGCCATCACACCGCAAGGCCTCACCCCGCGCATCCACCTCACCATCACCGACGATTTTCCGCTGGCGCAGGCGTTCGTGGTGATCGAGGCGGTCTGAAGCATAGGTGTAAGGAAGAGCTTTTTTATTCCGTCATGCTGAGCGCAGCGAAGCATCTTGCCCGCTTCGGAAAAACTGTTAGCGCAACAGCAAAAGCTGTACCGACAAATCTTCCCATTCAGGATTCGTCGTTTCGATCAACGCGAGTTTGCGCTCTCGCGTCCAGCCTTTGATCTGCTTCTCGCGCGCGATCGCATCTGGCGCCGTCGGATGCTCTTCGAAATAGACGAGCTTGTTGACCCGGTATCTACGGGTGAAGACGCCGCCAGTGCCGGTTTGATGCTGTTCCAGCCGCCGCGTTAGATCGCGCGTGATGCCGACGTACAGCACTCGATGGCTGGCATTGCACAGGATGTAGGTGAAACAGGAACCTAGTGGCATCGAAATGCCAGCGTGCGGCAATTTTACTAGAGCAGGCAAGATGCTTCGCTGCGCTCAGCATGACGGGGGGAGAGCGACCTCGTGGTAAGTGAATTCGGCGAAAAACGCCGAAAAAACAGCCGTTTCCCCCTCGGCTTTTTTCCTGCTATATCCGGCCGGGTCCCAGCCCCCGGGAGAGTTGGCGGCGGGGCAACGGAAAGAAAGAGCGAGTACCTCAATGGCGATCGGCGGCAGGCAGAAGGAAGAGGGGTTCTGGGCATCGACCTGGGACACGATCAAGACCCTCATCTACGCCGTTCTCATCGCCATGGTGTTCCGCACCGTGCTGATCGAGCCCTTCAGCATTCCCTCCGGCTCGATGAAGCCGACCCTGCTGGAAGGTGACTATCTCTTCGTCACCAAGTACTCCTACGGCTACAGCCGCTTCTCGATGCCGTTCTCGCCGCCGTTGTGGGACGGGCGCATCTTCTACAACGCGCCGACCCGCGGCGACGTGGTGGTGTTCCGCCTGCCGTCGGACAACAAGACCGATTACATCAAGCGCATCATCGGCCTGCCCGGTGATCGCGTGCAGGTGATCAACGGTATACTCAACGTCAATGGCGAGGCGGTGCGCCGCGCCCAGGGCACCGCCTGGATCGAAGGCATGCAGCGGCACGACCAATACGTCGAAACCCTGCCGGGCGGCCGCCGCCACTCCATTCTCGAGCGCTCAGACAACGAACCCAGCGACAACACGCGCGTCTATGTCGTGCCGCCAGACCACTTCTTCGCCATGGGCGACAACCGCGACAACTCGCAGGACAGTCGCTTCTCGGATGTCGGTCCCGTGCCGGCCGCCAATCTGATCGGCCGCGCCGAATTCGTGTTCTTCTCGCATGACGGATCGGCCGGCTGGTGGCAGGTGTGGAAATGGCCCGGCGCCATCAGGTGGGGCCGCATCTTCAGATCGATCGACTGAAATTCCGTGGCGCGCTCGATTACCTCCCGCGATCCCCTGCTGAAAGCCCTCGGCCATCGCTTTGCTGATGCCGCGCTGCTCGACGAGGCACTGACCCATCGCAGCGCCGTCGACCGCAAGCGCCGCGCCAAGTTCGCCCATGGCAACGAGCGTCTGGAATTCCTGGGCGATCGCGTGCTGGCGCTGGTCGTGGCTGAAATGTTGCAGGAGCAGTTCCCCAGCGACAGCGAGGGCGAACTCGCCAAGCGCCACGCCGCTCTGGTCAAGGCCAGCGTGCTGGCCGACGTGGCGCGCGAGCTTGGTCTGGGCGAGCATCTGCTGCTGGCCGACAACGAGCGCGCCAGCGGCGGCGCCGCCAAGCCGACCATTCTCGCCGACGCTTGCGAGGCGGTGTTGGGCGCGCTCTATCGTGACGGCGGCCTGACGGCCGCGACCAAGTTCGTCCGCAAGCACTGGCAGTCGCGGCTGGAAGCGGCGATCAAGCCACCGGCGGATGCCAAGACGGTGCTGCAGGAATGGGCGCAGGGACGGGGGCTGAACCTGCCTGAATATCGCGAGATCGGCCGCGAGGGCCCGGCGCATGCGCCGAAATTCGCCGTCGAGGTCATGGTGCAGGAGCGCACGCCGGCGCGCGGCATCGGCCGCACCAAGCGCGAAGCCGAGCGCGATGCGGCGACCAAACTTCTGGCGGAGCTGGAGAAATGAGCGGCGCGGGTGAAAGCTTAACGCGCTGCGGTTTCGTGGCTTTGCTGGGCGCGCCCAATGTCGGCAAGTCGACTTTGCTCAATGCGCTGGTCGGCACCAAGGTTGCCATCGTTTCGCCCAAGCCGCAGACCACGCGCAGCCGCATCGTCGGCATCGTCATGGAAGGCCAGGCGCAGCTGGTGCTCGTCGACGTGCCCGGCGTCTTTCAGCCGCGTCGGCGTCTGGACCGGGCGATGGTGGCGTCGGCCTGGCAAGGCGCCAGGGATGCGGACATGATTCTGCTGGTGGTCGATGTCGAGCGGGCCACCGACGGCGAGACCTGGGCCATCGTCGAGAAGCTGAAGGCCGAGAACCGCAAGGCGATCCTGGTGCTGAATAAGGTCGACGCGATTTCGCGCGAGAACCTGTTGCCGATCGCCCAGCGCTTCAACGAGCACGGCAGCTTCACCGATACGTTCATGGTTTCGGCGCTGACCGGCAGCGGCGTCGCCGATTTGCGCAAGACGCTGGCCGAGCGGCTGCCGCAGGGACCGCATCTCTTTCCGCCCGACCAGCTTACCGATCTGCCGCAGCGCCTGCTGGCGGCGGAGATCACGCGCGAGCAGATCTATTTGCAGCTGCACGAGGAAGTGCCGTATTCGACGGCGGTCGAAACCGAGAACTGGGTCGAGCGCGACGACGGCTCGGTGCGCATCGACCAGGCGATCTACGTGCAGCGCGAGGGGCAGAAGGCGATCGTGCTGGGCAAGGGCGGCATGCGCATCAAGGCGCTGGGGCAGTCGTCGCGCCGCGAGCTCGAGGAAATCCTCGGCCGTCGCGTGCATCTGTTCCTGTTCGTCAAGGTGCGCGAGAACTGGATCGAAGACCCCGAGCGCTTCAGCGAATGGGGCCTGGATTACAATGCGTAGTCCCACACGCCCGTCATGCTGAGCGCAGCGAAGCATCTTGCTTCAATTGGCACACCGCCTGCGATTGCGACAAGATCCTTCGCTACGCTCAGGATGACGGAAGTGTAGAAGCCGCATCCCATGGAATGGACCGACGAGGCCATCGTGCTGGATAGCCGCAAGCATGGCGAAACCGGCACCATCGTAACCTTGCTGACGCCCACGCACGGACGTCATGCCGGCCTGGTCTATGGCGGCACGGGCTCCAAGTCGCGCGGTCTCTATCAGCCGGGCAACCAGATTCGCGCCACCTGGCGCGGCCGGCTGGCCGAGCATCTGGGCAGCTTCACAGCCGAAATGGTCACGCCGCATGCCGCGCTTTTGCTGGATGATGCGCTGAAGCTCGAAGGTCTGCTGGCGGCCTGCGCCGTCGCCGAGGGCGCGTTGCCGGAGCGGGAGCCGCACGCGGCGGTGTTCATCGGCTTCCAGGCCTTGCTGTTGGCGATGGACTCGCCCGGGTGGCCGGCGATCTACATAAAACTGGAGCTAGGTCTGTTGCGGGAGTTGGGGTTCGGATTGGATCTGGAGAGCTGCGTGGTGACCGGCGAGACCGAGGGCCTGGCCTTCGTCTCGCCGCGCACTGGCCGCGCCGTCACGACCGCCGCTGCGGCGCCCTACAAGGAGAAGTTGCTTCGTCTGCCCCCGTTTTTGTTGCGCGGCGCATCGCTGGAAGACGTTCCGGTCGCCGACTGGCTCGACGGGCTGGCGCTCAGCGCCCACTTCCTGGAGCGGCATGTGTTCTGGCCGCACAACAAGACGCTGCCTGCCTCGCGCACGCGATTCGTTGACCGGCTTGCCGGTTCGGCTACTATATCTGGTAATCCAACCGCATAGTTCTTTTCGGTACACATGGCTAAATCCGCGCAAGCCGCCGGCGGAAACATCAGCGGCGTTCCCCTGGCTGAGGCGCTGTCCGAGCGCTACCTCTCCTATGCGCTCTCCACCATCATGGCGCGCTCGCTGCCCGACGTGCGCGACGGGCTGAAGCCGGTCCATCGCCGGCTGCTCTACGCCATGATGCAGCTCCGCCTCGATCCCGGCAGCGGCTTCAAGAAATGCGCCAGGGTCGTGGGCGACGTGATCGGCAAATACCATCCGCATGGCGATCAGTCGGTGTACGAGGCGCTGGTGCGCCTGGCGCAGGATTTCGCCGTGCGCTATCCGCTGATCGAGGGCCAGGGCAACTTCGGCAATATCGACGGCGATAATGCTGCCGCCATGCGATACACCGAATCGCGGCTCACCGCCGTGGCGCAGGCATTGTTGCAGGGCATCGACGAGGACGCGGTCGATCTGCGCGCGACCTACGACGGCGAGGAGAGCGAGCCGGTCGTCCTGCCGGCGGCGTTTCCCAATCTGCTGGCCAATGGCTCGTCCGGCATCGCCGTCGGCATGGCGACGTCCATTCCACCGCATAATCTCGGCGAGCTGTGCGATGCGCTCTCGCACCTGATCAAATTTCCCAAGGCGACGGCGGATAAGCTGGTCGATCTGGTGCCGGGCCCGGATTTTCCAACAGGTGGCGTGCTGGCGGAATCGCGCGAGGCAATCACCGAGGCTTACAAAACGGGCCGTGGCTCCTTCCGCCTGCGGGCGCGTTGGAAGACCGAGAAGCTGTCGCAGGGTCAGTACGAGATCGTCATCACTGAAATTCCCTATCAGGTGCAGAAGGCGCGGCTGATCGAGAAGATCGCCGAACTGATCAACGCCAAGAAGCTGCCGATCCTGGACGATGTGCGCGACGAATCGACCGATGACGTGCGGCTGGTGCTGGTGCCCAAGAGCCGCAACGTGCCGGCCGAGGTGCTGAGACGGCTATCTGATCGCCTATCTCAACATCGACGAGCTGATCAAGATCATCCGCCGCGAGGACGAGCCCAAACCGATCATCGTCAAGCGCTTCAAGCTCACCGACGTGCAGGCCGAAGCGATCCTGAACATGCGTCTGCGCGCCCTGCGCAAGCTGGAAGAGTTCGAGATCAAGGGCGAACACAGGAAGCTCTCCGATGAAGGCAAGACCTTGCGCTCGCTGCTGCGCGACGAAGACAAGCGCTGGCAGTCGATCGCTGCCGAAGTGAAGGCGCTGAAGGAAAAGTTCGGGCAAAAGACGGCACTGGGCAAGCGCCGTACCGAACTGGCCGAAGCGCCGGTTGCCGTCGTGGTGCCGATCGACGCCTTCATCGAGCGCGAGCCGGTGACGGTGATCTGCTCGGAGAAAGGCTGGATCCGCGCCGCCAAGGGCCATCTGGCCCCGGATGCCGACTTGAAATTCAAGGAAGGCGATGCTGGCCGCTTCCTGCTGCAGGCCATGAGCACCGACAAGCTGCTGGTATTCGGCACCAATGGCCGGTTTTACACGCTGGCGATCGACAAGCTGCCGGGCGGCCGCGGGCAGGGCGAGCCGCTGCGCCTGATGATCGATCTGGGCAACGATCACGACATCGTGGCGCTGCACGTCAACAAGGGCGGGCGCAAATTCCTGGTCGCCTCCGATGCCGGGCGTGGCTTCATCGTGCCCGAAGACGAGGTCGTGGCGCAGACGCGCAACGGGCGGCAGGTGCTCAATCTCGCCGACAAGGAGAAAGCTACCGTCTGCCGCGAGATGCCGGACGATGCCGATTCTGTCGCCGTCGTCGGCGAGAACCGCAAGCTGTTGATCTTTCCGCTGGCCGAAATGCCGGAGATGGGCCGCGGCCGTGGCGTGATCTTGCAGAAATACAAGGATGGCGGCCTGTCCGATGCCAAGGCCTTCAATCGCAAGGAAGGCCTGAGCTGGTCGGCCGGCGACAATCGGGTGCGCACCGAAACCGATCTGCGCGACTGGATCGGCCAGCGCGCCCAGGCCGGCCGCCTGCCGCCCAAGGGCTTCTCCAGCCGCAACAAGTTCTGACGGGGCTTTCGATGGATCTGCATACCTTGATCGAAGCCCTGGCGCTGGGGGCCGTTGAAGGCCTGACGGAATTCATTCCCGTGTCCTCGACCGGGCATCTGATCCTGTTCGGCCATCTGTTCGGCTTCGATGGCCCGCCCGGCCGCGTCTTCGAGATCGTAATCCAGCTGGGCGCAATCCTCGCCGTCTGCCTGGTCTATCGCAAACGGCTGATCGACACGCTGCTGGGTTTGGGCCGCGACGTCAGCGCCCGCCGCTTCGCGGTCAACGTCTTCATCGCATTCCTGCCGGCGGTGGTTGCCGGCGTGCTGCTGCACGGCTTTATCAAGTCGGTGCTGTTCAGCCCCTATGTCGTCTGCGTTTCGCTGATCGTCGGCGGCTTCGCGATCCTGTTCATCGAGCGCAACTTTACCAGCGACCGCGTGTCCGACATCGACAGCATCGACTGGAAACTGGCGCTGCAGATCGGCCTGTGCCAGATCCTGGCTATGATCCCGGGTGTCTCGCGCTCGGGCGCTACCATCATGGGTGCGCGCGTGCTGGGCCTGAACCGGGCGGCGGCAACGGAATTCTCCTTCTTCCTCGCGATCCCGACCATGTTGGCGGCGACGGCGTACGACGCCTATAAGAACGCCGGTGCGCTCTCCGGCGACAACTGGTTGCTGATCGGGCTGGGTTTCGCGATGGCCTTCATCACCGCCGCGCTTGTGGTATCGAAATTGGTATCCTTCGTCAGCCGTAACGGCTTCGGCATCTTTGCTTGGTATCGCATCGGCCTCGGCAGCCTGATGCTGGCGCTGCTGCTCCTGGTGAAATAGCCGGCCGGCTGCCATTGCCGGGCCCGCCAGCGTCGGCTAGAAATCTGGGCGTTTTGCGCTGGAAAAGCTGAATTTCGTTTTGGAAATGGAGCGGCGATGACCTCCGACAATGCCCCGCCGCAGGGGCCGCTGAACGGCATCACGGTAATCGACCTGACGCGGGTGCTGGCCGGTCCCTATTGCACCATGATGCTCTACGACCTCGGCGCGCGGGTAATCAAGGTCGAGTCGCCCAAGGTTGGCGACGACTCCCGCCATATCGGTCCTTTCATCAAGGGCAAGTCGGCTTATTTCATGTCGCTCAATCGCGGCAAGGAGAGCATCGCGCTCGATCTCAAGGCGCCGGCCGATCGCGCCGTCTTCGAGCGGCTGCTCGAGAGGGCCGACGTGCTGGTGGAGAATTTCCGGCCCGGCACCATGGAGAAGCTGGGCTACGGCTACGAGACGCTGAAGCAGAAGCATCCCAAGCTGATCTATGCCGCCGCCTCTGGCTTCGGCGACAGCGGTCCCTACCGCACCCGCGCCGCTTACGACATGGTGGTGCAGGGTATGGGCGGCATCATGAGCATCACCGGCCATCCCGGCGGCCCGCCGACCCGTGTCGGCACCTCGGTCGGCGACATCACCGCCGGCCTGTTCACCACCATCGGCGTCAATGCCGCGCTCTACCATCGCAGCCAGACCGGGCAGGGGCAGAAGATCGACGTCGCCATGCTCGACTGCCAGATCGCCATTCTGGAAAACGCCATCGCCCGCTATTTCGCCACCGGGCAGGTGCCTGGCCCGATCGGCGCGCGCCATCCCTCGATCACGCCGTTCGAGGCCTACAAGGCCA
The DNA here is from genome assembly GCA_029266575.1 of Alphaproteobacteria bacterium. Classification (GTDB taxonomy): domain Bacteria; phylum Pseudomonadota; class Alphaproteobacteria; order Reyranellales; family JAQSWP01; genus JAQSWP01. The sequence continues at coordinate 11,816 of JAQSWP010000136.1, forward strand.
AGGACGGGTATCTGATCGTCGCCGCCGGCAATGACGGTCTGTTCGCCAAGCTGTGCAATTGCATCGGGGCCGCAGCGCTGCTGTCCGATCCGCGCTTTGCCAGCAACGATCTGCGCACGCAAAACCATGATGGGCTGAAGATCGAGCTCGAGCGCGCCTTCGCTGCCAACACGGCAGCGCATTGGCTGGCCTGCCTCGACGGCGCCGGCGTGCCGTGCGGGCCGCTGAACAATGTCGAGCAGGCGCTGAACGATCCGCAGGTATTGTCGCGCAACATGGTGGTGAGCGCGCCGGATGCC
>JAQSWP010000303.1 GCA_029266575.1 Alphaproteobacteria bacterium
GCATCGTCGATCACGGGATCGGTGTCGGGCAGCACCACTATGGTGGTGACGCCGCCGGCCAATGCGCCAAGTGCGGCCGTATCGATCGTCTCTTTGTGCTCTTCGCCCGGCTCGCAGGCATGCACCCGAATATCGACCAGGCCCGGCGCCAGGCAGGCGCCGCCGCCGTCGACCGTACGGAGGTCGCCGGGCACGCCGGAGGCGAACAGGCCCGGTCCCAGATCGGCGATCTTGCCATCCTTGATCAGCAGCGCGCCTTTGGCGTCGGTGCCGGCAACGGGATCGATCAGCCGCACATTGGTCAGCGCCATAGGCTCCAACGGGGCGCGATCGTCGCGGCTCATTCGCCACCGCCTTCCGCCACGGAACCCGAAGGCTCGTTGCGGCGCTGGCTCATCAGCACTTCGAGGCAGGCCATGCGCACGGCGACGCCCATTTCGACCTGCTCGTGGATGACGCTACGCCCGATATCGTCGGCCACCTCCGAATCGATCTCGACGCCGCGGTTCATCGGACCGGGATGCATGATCAGCGCATCCGGCTTGGCGAAGGAGAGCTTCTCATTGTCCAGACCGAAAAAGCGGAAATATTCCGGGATCGACGGCACGTAGGAGCCGTGCATGCGCTCGGTCTGCAGGCGCAGCATCATCACGATGTCGACGCCGGTCAGCCCTTTGCGCATGTCGGTGAAGACCTCGACGCCCAGCCGGTCGATCTCGGCCGGCATCAGGGTCGGCGGACCGATCACGCGCACTCTGGCGCCCATGGTGTTCAGCAGGTGGATGTTCGAGCGCGCCACGCGGCTGTGCAGGATGTCGCCGCAGATCGCCACCAGCAGGCCTTGCAGCTTGCCGCGCCGGCGGCGGATGGTCAGCGCATCGAGTAGCGCCTGGGTCGGATGCTCATGGCTGCCATCGCCGCCATTGATCACCGCGCAATTGACCTTCTGCGACAGAAGCTGCACGGCGCCGGAGTCGGGGTGGCGCACCACCAGCAGGTCCGGGTGCATGGCATTCAAGGTCATCGCCGTGTCGAGCAGCGTCTCGCCCTTCTTCACCGACGAGGCGGAAGTCTGCATATTGATGACGTCGCCGCCCAAGCGCTTGCCGGCCAGCTCGAAACTGGTGCGGGTGCGGGTCGAGTTCTCGAAGAACAGGTTGATGATGGTGCGGCCGCGCAGCAGCGACTGTTTCTTGTCGATCTGCCGGTTCTGCTCGATATAGGTCTCGGAAACGTCCAGCAGCGCCGAAATGGTTTCGGGCGAAAGACCCTCGATGCCAAGCAGGTGGCGCAGCTTGATCGAAGAGGCGGACGTACTCATTAAAGCCCGGTAATAAACACTTAGAGCCCGTCAGCGCAAGAGGTGAGGCTGGGGATAGGCACATCCGGTCAAGAAACCTAAGGACAGGTGCTTCCCCGCACGAGCTAAAGACGAACCACAAAGGCACAAAGACACAGAGGGGGAGCTTCTCTGCGCCTCTGTGTCTCTGTGGTCAAATCCGGCCTCAATCCAGCGGCCAGATAGGCCGCTGCACGCGCTTGAAGTCGAAGCTGGTGAAATCGGTGGCGATGCAGCCTGGCCCGCCGATATAAAGCACCTGCTTGGCGATCGGCGCGTAGGCGGCGTGGAAATGCTGGCTCGATTTCACCACCACGATCTTCTTTTTGGTGGGGTCGATGCCGACCGAGGTGAACAGGTCGGTGCCGAAGGCCTGGGTGCGGAAGGCGTTGACGACGATATCGACATTCTTGGCGGTGGGGTGCTCGATGCGGATGGCGGCGGCGTCGCCCATCACCGCGACCGTTTGCCCAAAGGTCTGCTTGGCGTCGCTGGTCAGTTTCAGAACCTTGATCTTCACGTCCAGCGGATCGCCCGACACCGGCCCGGTCTTGCCGCCCAGCCGCAGATCGAGCGTCGCCCCCTCGCCCGCCTCCTGGCAGAACTGCAGCGCCACCGGATCCCACATCGGCCCCAGCGCCACGTCGCTGATGCCGCGCTCCAGAATCTCGCGCAGCACGAAAGTCGAATCCGACGGCGAGCCGCCGCCGGCATTGTCGGCGGTGTCGGCCACCACGACAGGTCCTTCCTTGGCCGCAATCGCCTGATCCAAAGCCTGGGCGATGGTGAGATACTCAGGCGCCGTGGTCCCGCGCATGGCGATCAGCTCTTCGCCCAGCTCCTTCGCCAGCCGTTTGGCCTTGGCCGGATCGTTGTCGGTGACCACCAGCACGCGCGTTCCCATATCCGGCACGTCGCCCCAGGGGAAGCCGTGCGCGATGGAGATCGACAGCACGCCGTCCTTGCCTTCCATGGCACTGATCTTGTCGACGAAGCCGCGCATCGGCTGGCGCGGGGTGTGATAGATGCCCAGCATGCGGCAATCGAAATATTCCTGCGTCGGCTTGACGTTCTTCTGTGCCGCATCGGCGCAGATATCGACCACCTCGAAGGCCCGCTCGATAGGATCGACATGCGGGTATTCCTTGAAGGCGATCATCACGTCGGAATTCTTCATCATCGCGTCGGTAAGATGGCAATGCGGATCGAGCTCGGCGCCGATCACCACGTCCGGCCCGACCAGCGCCCGCACCTTTTCCAGCAGATCGCCTTCGCAATC
>JAQSWP010000137.1 GCA_029266575.1 Alphaproteobacteria bacterium
GGCTGGCCTGCAGGCGGGCGCCAAGGACGCGATGCAGTTGCGCGATTATCTGGCCGGCAATCCCTATCATGGCCTGGCCATGCGCTATCGCTCCGACGGCAGGGGCAACATGGCGCATGACGCCATCATCGTCTGCTTCGACGGCAGGAGCCGCGTGCCCGCCATCGTCGAGCGCTACGCCGGCACGCAGTAGTCCCATCCCATGGCCGAGCTGATCGCCCAGCTGGCGCTGAACACGCTGGCGCTGGCTGCCGCCTATGCGCTGGTGGCGCTGGGCTTCGTGCTGGTGATCAACGCGGTCGGCGCCGTCAACTTCGCGCATGGCGATCTGGTGGTGGCAGGCGGCTTCATTGCCGTGCTGCTCGGCCAATGGTTCGACCTGCCGGGTGTAGTGCTGGCTCCGGCAGTGCTGCTGCTTGCGGGCACGCTGGGTTTGATCCTGTCGCTGCTCGCCTATTTCCCGCTGCGGCGCGGGCCGCCGGTCGGCATTTACGTTTCCACCATCGCCGTTGGCGTGATGCTGCAGAACGCCCTGCTGAATATATTTGGCGCCGCCCCGCGGCGCGGCCCGTCGCTGGTCGAGGCCGCACCGCTGCGGCTGGGCGAGATCGCTTTGTCCACCCAGGCCATCGCCACCATCGTCGCGGCGGGCGTTCTAGTGCTCGGCCTGCACCTGCTGCTGCAGCGGACCCAGTTCGGCCGGCGGCTGCGCGCCACGGCGCAGGATCCGCTGATGGCCGAATCGGTCGGCATCGATACGCGGCTGACCATCGCGCTCTCCTTCATCGTCGCGGCTGCCCTTGCCGGCGCGGCAGGACTGCTGTTGACGCCGCTGCATTTCGTATCGCCACACGATGGCGCGGCGCTGATCCTGAAAGCCTATGTCGCCACCGTCATCGGCGGCTGGGGCCGCCTGCATGGCGCCTTGCTGGGGGCGCTGATCGTCGCCGGCTCCGAAGTGATTGGCGCCACCTTGCTGTCGCAACCGGCGGCCGAAGCGCTGCTCTATATCGTGCTGCTGGCCATGCTGTGGCTGAAGCCGGACGGGCTGTTCGGCGAAGCCGCGGGACGGCGGGCGTGATGCTGCCGGACCGGGTTCTGAGCTTCGATCGTCTGCTGGGCAGCGCCCTGCTGGCAGTGGCGCTGCTGGCGGTGCTCATTCTGGCCGATTCCTATTTGCTGCGGCTGCTGGCGATTGCCGGCTGCTACGCCATCCTCGCCATCGGCTATCAACGCATCTTCGGCGAGCTCGGCGTGCTGTCGCTGGCGCAGGGCGCCTTCTTCGCCATCGGCGGCTACGTCACCGCCATTCTCGGCCTGCGCTGGCAACTGGACGGGCTGATGCTGTTGTCGGCCGCCATTGCGGCGGCCGCGTTGGTGTCGGTGCTGGTTGCGCCGCCAATGCTGAAGCTGGCGTCGCATTATTTCGCGCTGGCATCGCTGGCCGTGGCGCAGCTGGTGCTGCTGGCGGCAGTCAATCTGGAAGAGCTGACCGGCGGCGCCAACGGCTTGAGCAGTCTCGCGCCTGTGCAGATCGCAGGCTTTGCCATCGATCAGGGCAAGCCGCTGACGCTTGCCATCTGGCTGCTGGCCGCTTGTTGCGCCGTTGCGTTCTGGTTGCCGGGGCCATTGGCGCTGCTGCGCCGGCATGTGCTGCGCGAGGCGCCGCTGGTCGGCGAGGCGATCGGGCTCGGCACAGTACGCTGGCGCATTTCAGCCTTTGCTTTCTCGGCCGCCTGCGCCGGGCTGGCGGGCGGGCTCTATGTGCAGGCAACCGGCGTCGTCGCACCCGACATCGCCGAACTGGCCGTGATGATCAACGTGCTGGCGATGAGCGTGATCGGCGGCCGCGGCCGCGTATCGGGCGCGCTGATCGGAGCCGTGCTGCTCGCCTTCCTGCCCGAGGCGTTGCGTTTTCTGGGCGGCTGGCAGCTCTTTGCCTGGGGTGCTGCGATGCTGCTGATGCTGCTGCTTGCTCCCGGCGGCATCGCCGGTCTGCTGGAAAGCCTGTTGGCCCGGCGCGAAACGCCTGTGCCGACAGTCCAATCGAGCGAGCCGCGCGACAACGGCGGCACCTTGCAAATCGAAGGCCTCAGCAAACGTTTCGGCGGCGTCATTGCACTTGCCGACGTGTCGCTGGCGATCGGCGAGCGCGAGATCGTCGGCATCATCGGTCCCAACGGCGCCGGCAAGACCACGCTGCTCAATCTGCTCAGCGGATTCCAGCAAGCCGACAGCGGCACAATGATGTGGCGTGGCGTCGATCTCGCCGGGCAGCCGGCGCATCGCCGCGCCCCGCTGGGCATCGGCCGCAGCTTCCAGACCGACCAGTTGCCCGGCGACGTCACGGTAATGGATGCCATCGCCGCCGCCTCTCCGGAGCGATTCCGCCTCGATGCCGCGCGCCGGCAGGCGATGGGCGCCGTGCAACGGTTGGGCCTGACGGAATTCGCAGCAACAGCTTTACAAGACCTGTCGCCGGCCACGCGCCGCCTGGTCGATCTGGCCCGCGCGCTGGCGGCTGCGCCGTCGCTGCTGCTGTTGGACGAGCCGACCTCCGGCCTTTCCGCCGCCGAGCGCGACACGCTGCTGCGGGTTTTGCGGCAATTGCGCGAGGACGGCTTGAGCCTGCTGCTGATCGAGCACGATGTCGGCTTTCTGCTTGCGCTGGCCGATCGCCTGCTGTGCCTCGATCAGGGCCGCGTCATCGCGCAAGGGCCACCGCAGGACCTGGCAGCGCGAACCGGTCTGCGCCGTTTCTTCGGCCGCTGGGCTGTGTCATGAGCGCGCCGCTGCTGCAGCTCGAAAACCTCTCCGCCCGGCGCGGCGCGACGCCGGTGTTGCGCAACATCGCTCTTGCCGTGCAGCCCGGCGAACGCGTGGCGCTGATCGGCGATAACGGCGCCGGCAAGTCCTCGTTGCTGCTGGCCATCGCCGGCCATCTGCCGACGCAAGGCAGCGCCCGCTTTGCCGGCCAGGATATCGCGGCGGCGCCGGCGCACCGGCGCGCCCGCCTCGGCATCGGCTTCTGTCCCGAGGGCCGGCGCGTTTTCGCCGGCATGAGCGTGTCCGACAATCTGGCGGTGGCCAGCCGCGAGCGGCAGCCGGACCCGGCCTCCGTCTATCGCCTGTTTCCGGAACTGGAACGGCGGCGGCACACAATGGCCTGGCAGCTCTCCGGCGGCGAGCAGCAGATGCTGGCCGTGGGGCGCGCCCTGATGGGCCGCCCCCGTCTGCTGCTGCTGGACGAACCGTTCCTGGGACTGTCGCCTGATGCTGGCGCAAGGCTGCTCGAAGCCCTGCGGACGATCGCGCTGGGCGGCGTTTCGCTGCTGCTTGCGGACCAGGATTTAGAACGTTCGCAAAGCCTCTGCGAACGCTCGATTTTTCTCGACCGGGGTGAAATTCGCCTCTGAATATCCCTGTGGAAAAGCATCGCCTGCCTCGACCGGAAAATATTGCGGCGCACAATCTTTTCGCGACTGTTTTTTCAGCAATGATAAGCAGTTAGGCCCTCTTGCCGGGGTGCGGGTTTGCCGTTAAGAACGAGCGCGCTCTGGGTGGGGGCAATGAATGGCGAGCAAGAAAGTTACACGTAGCAAGGTCGAAGCCGCAGCAGCCCGTGAAACGGCCAGGCTGTTGCTGGAAATCGAGGCTGTGCATTGCCGGCCCGACCAGCCCTATATCTTCACCTCCGGCCGCGCCAGCCCGGTCTATATCGACTGCCGCAAGATCATCGGTTTCCCCGAGGCACGCACCAAGATCATGGCGCATGCCCACAAGCTGATCGACGAGAAGATCAAGTGGTCGAAGATCGACGTCGTGGCGGGCGGCGAGACCGCCGGCATTCCGTTTGCCGCCTGGATGGCGGACAAGGCGAAGAAGCCGATGGTCTATGTGCGCAAGCAGCCCAAGGGCTTCGGCCGCATGGCGCAGATCGAAGGCGATCTGAAGAAGAACCAGCGCGCGCTGCTGGTCGAGGATCTCGCCACCGACGGCGGCAGCAAGATCAATTTCATCGAGGCGCTACGCAAGGCGGAAGCCAGATGCACCGACGCCTTCGTGGTTTTCCATTACGGCATCTTCCCGCAAAGCATCGAGGCATTGGCCGTGCTGGGCGTCAAGCTGCATGGGCTGGCCACCTGGTGGGACGTGCTGGAAGCGGCCGAGAAGTACAAATATTTCGACCAGAAGGGTCTCGACACCACCCGCGCCTTCCTCGAGAAGCCGGAAGAATGGTCGGCCGCCAATGGCGGCGCCAAGATGCGGCCGGCGCCGGCCGTCGCGCGGGGCTGATCCTGGCGGCGATGCGGTTCGCCGCCAATCTCTCCTTCCTCTTCCCCGAGCTCAAGTTTCTCGAGCGCTTCGCCGCCGCACGCGCGGCGGGCTTTGGCGCCGTCGAATTCTTCTTCCCTGAAGGTTATGAGCTTTCCGAGCTGGCGCAGGCCCAGAAGGACACCGGTCTCGACATCGCGCTGATGAACCTGCCGGCGGGCAATGCCGCCGCCGGCGACCGCGGTCTCGCCTGCCTGCCCGATCGCGTTGCCGAGTTCCGCACCGCCGTCGATCGCGGCCTGACCTTGGCGCGCGCGCTGCGTTGCCCGCGCCTGCATGCCGTGGCCGGCATCGTGCCCAGGGGCAGCGACAAGACGCGCTATCTCGATACGCTGGTGGACAATCTGCAATACGCCGCCGATCGCGCCGCCGCGCACGGCATCGCCATCATGCTGGAGCCGCTCAACAGCCGCGACAATCCCGGTTTCGTCGTCAACCACACGTGGGAGGCGATCGAGGTGCTGGACCGCGCCGACCGTCCCAATCTGCTGCTGCAATACGACCTCTATCACACGCAAATCATGGAAGGCGATCTGATCCCGACCTTCCAGCGCCTGTTCCATCGCATCGGCCACGTCCAGTTCGCCGACACGCCGGGCCGGCACGAGCCCGGCACCGGCGAGATCAATTTCGCCACCGTGTTTTCCGCCATCGAAAGCGCGGGCTATGGCGGCTATATTGCGGCCGAGTATCGGCCCAGCACCGCCAGAACCGAGGATAGTCTCGCGTGGTTTCAGCCCTATCGCGCCAAACAATGATCGCTCGCCTGCTAGCGGCGTTGTTCGTCCTGTTTGCCGTCGCGCCGTCAGCGCAGGCAAAGGACGAGCTGGTGATCGGCACCACGCAATATCCCTCCACTCTGCATCCGATGTTCGACTCGATGCTGGCCAAGTCGATCATCCTGGCGGCGGCGCGGCGGCCCTTCACCGCCTTCGATGCGGAGTGGAAAGAAATCTGCATGCTCTGCACGCAGGTCCCGACTTTGGAGAACGGGCTGGCGAAAGTCGAGGAGCGCGACGGCAAGAAGGGCATGGCCATCAGCGTCACCATCGCCGAGGGCGTGAAATGGGGCGACGGCAAACCGGTCACCTCAGCCGACGTGGTATTTGCCTGGGAAGTCGGCAAGCATCCGCAATCGCAAGTCACCGCTGCCGAATATTACCGGCGCATCACCGCCATCGACGTGAAGGACGAGCGCAACTTCACCATGCATATCGACCGGGTGATATGGAATTTCACCACCTACTTTCCCGAGCCGCTGCCGGCCCATATCGAGAAGCCGATCTTCGACGCCGATCCGGCGCAATATCGCAGCCGCACCAAATACGACACCGAGCTGGGCAACCCCGGCCTCTATTACGGCCCCTACCGCATTGTTGCCGCCACGCCCGGGGCCAGCATCACGCTTGAAACCAATCCGCACTGGACCGGGACCAAACCGCATTTCAAGCGCGTCACCTTCCGCGCCATCGAGAACACCGCTGCACTGGAAGCCAATCTGCTGTCGGGCAGCGTCGATTACATTTTGGGCGAGCTGGGGCTGACGCTCGACCAGGCGCTGGCCTTCGAGAAGCGCAACCGCGACCGGTTCGACGTCGTCTACAAGCCCGGGCTGATCTACGAGCACATCGATCTCAACCTGGAAAATCCCCTGCTGGCCGACCGGCGCGTGCGGCAGGCGCTGCTTTACGGCATCGACCGCAACGCCATCGTCACCAAGCTGTTCGAAGGCAAGCAGCCGGTGGCGCATGGCTATATCTCCGAGACGCGGCCGGAGTTCGACGCCACGGCGCCGCGCTACGGCTACGACCCTAAGAAAGCGGCGCAGTTGCTGGACGAGGCCGGCTTCAAGACCATCAAGGACGGCTATCGCCACAATGCCGAGGGCAAGCGCCTGGCGCTGGAGCTGGCGACCACCGGCGGCAACCGGGTGCGCGAACTGGTGCAGCAGGTGCTGCAAAGCCAGTGGAAGCAGATCGGCGTCGAGATCCGCCTGAAGGCCGAGCCGCCGCGCGTCTTCTCCGCCGGCACGCTTTCCAAGCGCGAACTGCAGGCGATGGCGATGTATGCCTGGATCTCCTCGCCGCAAAGCGTGCCGCATTCGATGCTGCATTCAAGCCAGATACCGGCCGCCAGCAATGGCTGGGCGGGACAGAACTATCCGGCCTATCGCAATGCCGAGATGGACCGCATCGTCGATGCGCTGGAAACCGAACTCGACGCCAACAGGCGCAAGCTTCTCTGGGGCGAGTTCCAGCGCCTCTACGCCACCGACCTGCCGGTCCTGCCGCTGTTCTTCCGCACCGACTCTTTCATCCTGCCCAAATGGCTGAAGGGCATCCAGCCCACCGGCTCGCTCTATTCCACCACGTTGTGGATCGAGCACTGGCGCGACGATCGCTGAAGGCCGGTCACGGCGTCAGGATATTGAACATCAGCTCGAAATCGTCGAGCGAATCGAACAGCTTTTCCAGCAGCCCGCCCTCGCCTTCGACGCTAATGGCCTTGTGCTCGATCGCCTTGGCGACGGACGTTTCCTTGACGATCAGCGCCACCAGGGTCTGACGGCTCATGGTGACGGTCGCATCGGCATCGTGCGCCTGCTTGGCCACAAGCTGGGTCAGGGTCGAGTTGGAGATGGTCAGCAGCAGCGTCTCGTTCGAATCGGTCAGCACCAGGTTGAGCCGAAAATTGCGCGTGCCGATCTTGGCCGGATCGATGCGAACGGCGAGGAAATCCAGCAGCACGTCGGTGGCGACGGCGCTCAGCAGGTCGGGGCTGAGGATCGGCCGCGGCGGCAGCTTTGCGACGCCGAAACGCAGCTCCAGCGCGCCGAACAGATAGGCGTTGCGCCAGGTGGCCGACTCGGCCTGATAGCCCATCTGCTCCAGCGCATCTGCCATCAATTCGCGCGCCTCGGTATTGGCGGCATCGGCGAAGACGACGTGATAGAGAACCTGCGCCACAAAGCGATATTCGCCTGTTGCGAAATCGGCGCGGGCGCGCTCGATGATTTTTGCCGCACCGCCCATGTATTCGACGTACTTCGCCCCGCTCTGCTGCGGCGGCAGCGGGTTGAGATTGGCGGGATTGCCGTCGTACCAGCTAAGATAGCGCTGATACACCGCCTTGGAATTGTGGCTGATGGTTCCGTAATAGCCGCGCACCGTCCAGTCGCGCGCCAGACCTTGCGGCAAGCGCAGCACTTCGGCGATTTCCGCCGGCCGCTTGCCGTGGTTCATCAGCCGCACGGTCTGATCGTGGATATGCTTGTAGAGATCGCGCTGGCGGGCCAGGAAATCCAGGATCGTGGCCCTGCCCCAGGTGGGCCAATGATGCTGGCCGATCAGCACCTCGGTGCGATCGCCGAAGCGTTCGATGGCGTCGGCGAGGTAGAACGCCCACATTCGCGGATCGCGCACCACCGAGCCCCGCAACGGACAGAAATTGTGCAGATGGCGCGTGGCATTCTCCGCCATGTTCAGCACGCCACCCTTGGGCAGGAACATGTGCATCTCGGCCGGCGCCTCCGTACCCGGCGCCAGGTGGAACACGATCTCGACACTGGCAATCGTATGCGTCTCCACCGGCTTGACGATCACCTGCGTCGGCGCGATCAGCGACACGCGCCCGCGCGCGATGCCCTTGCCCAGACCGGCATCGACCTGGCCGCGCGCGCCTGCCGGCAGCAGCGGGCCGAACTGGAACATGGCGCGCCGCGTCATGGCGTTGCCGGCCAGCACGTTCTCGCCACCAACGGCTTCCATGAAACCGTCCGGCGCGATGACGGCGATGCGGCCCGCCCGCACGTCCTCGTCCGAGGCTACGCCCTTGACGCCGCCATAGTGATCGACGTGCGAATGGCTGTAGATTACCGCCCGCACCGGCAGCTTGGGCCGGTGCGCGTAATAAAGCTCCAGCGCGGCTGCAGCGGCTTCGACCGTGGTGAGCGGATCGATCAGGATCAGCCCGCCCTCGCCCTCGATCACCGTCATGTTGGCGATGTCCAGCCCGCGCAGCTGGTAGACGCTGTCCGTCACCTTGAACAAGCCGCTCGCCATGTTGAGCTGCGCCATGCGCCACAGGCTGGGATTGACTGTGGGCGGCGCGTCGGGCCCGTCGAGGAACTGGTAGGCGCCCAGGTTCCAGATCAGGCCGCCGCGGCTGACGATCTTGCCGTCGGGCAGGCCGGCGATGAAGCCGCGCCGCGACTCTTCGTAGTCCTGGCGGTCGTCGAACGGCAGCTCGGCCAGCAGCGCCTCGTTGGCCGCCCGCGTTGCCGGCTGGGCATCCTTCTGCCGCAATGGATTGGACTCTTCGGCCACGGCGATCCCCTTGCCTTGTTGGAGCCTGAAGCTCTGGCGCGGAGTCTAGGTCATCGCCGCGCGATGTTGTAGTCTGGCTGCAATGTCTGGCCGCCTCTTTCCGACCGATCGCGCCGCATGAGCCGCTACCTGCTTGGCCGGCTGGCCGAGATGCTGGTCGTGCTGCTGGTCATGTCGGCCATCGTCTACTGGATGATCGGGCTGATGCCGGGCGATCCGATCGACCTGCTGTTCACCGGCAATCCCAATGTCAGGCCGGAAGACATCGCCCGCCTGCGCGCCATCTACGGCCTCGACCAGCCGCTGCACGAGCGCTATTTCGCCTGGCTGACCCAGGCGCTGCAGGGCGATTTCGGCTTCTCGCGCATGTTCGCGCGGCCGGTGCTAACACCGTGGTGCTGATGGGGCTGGCCTTCACCCTGTCGGTGACCATCGCCCTGCCTCTCGGCATCGAGGCGGCGCGCAAGCCCTACGGCGCCTTCGACAACTCGGTCAACCTGTTCTGCTTCGCCGGCATCTCGGTGCCGACCTTCTGGCTGGCGTTGCTGTTGATCATCCTGTTCGCCGTCATCCTGGGCTGGTTCCCCGCCAGCGGCGCGGGCGATGGCGGGTTTGGCGACCGGCTGCGCCACTTGATCCTGCCGGTGCTGACGCTGACCGTCGCCAATATCGGCCACTACACCCGCTACGTGCGCGCGGCGATGATCGAGACCATGCGG
>JAQSWP010000304.1 GCA_029266575.1 Alphaproteobacteria bacterium
GCATCGGCATTCGCGAGGACACCAGCGCGGTCACCGGCAATCTCAGCCGCTTTGTGCCGCATTATTTTACGGCCTCGAAAAGCTGACCTTCTCCGCCGGCACCAGTTCGGCAAAGCGCCCGCCCCAGATCGAATTGTGATGCGCGATGATCTGCGGCGCAGTCAGGACCGTCGTGTCGTAGGTGGTGTGGCCATCCTCGATCACCGCCACTTTGTAGCCGTGCGTCACCGCACCCCGCACCGTCGATTCGACGCACATCTGCGTCTGCATGCCGCCGATCACCAGGTGATCGATGCCAGCCGATTGCAGGCGCGCATGGAAATCGGTTTCATGGAAAGCACTGGAACGGCGCTTGTCGATAATAACCTCGCCGTCGCGCGGCGCCACCGCCTGGTGATGGAACCAGCCCGGTGCGTCGCGCTCGAAACCACCGGCGCCTTCGTGCCGGACATGGAAGATAGGCCTGCCCTTGGTGCGGGCTCGGTGCAGCACCGCGCTCAGCCGCTCGACGATCTTCTCGCCGTCATGGAGTCTATACGGCAGAGCGAACATGCCTTGCTGCACGTCGATGATGACCAATGCGCTCACCATGGCATCCCCCGCAAATCCAGCATGCCGCCGCGCGGCGCTCTCGCTGTTACGTCCCGCACCATCACCGGTGAAAGTGTCCAGTTCAGGCTCCTGTTGTCCTGCTGGTGGATCATGTGGCCGTTGAACACCTCCCAGCCCTGCTGCTCATAGAACGCAATATTCTTGGCCTCGCATACCAGCAGCGCGAAATCCATGTGCTTCCGCTGCGCGGCCTCATGGGCAAGCTGCAGCAGACGCCGGGCATGGCCGAGGCGCTGATGCGCTGGATGGGTCATCACGCCGCCGATCCCCGCGATCCGCGCCGGCCGGCCACTGCGCAGCCCATCGCGCAGGAACAGCGCGACATGGCTGACGGCTTCGCCGTTCTTGCACGCTACGAAGCGCTGGTCCGCATCGGCCCATTTCACGCTGGCCCACACGGCGGTGATCGGATTCTCCGGCGGATAGACCAGGGGATTGAGATGGGCGACCTTGTCCCAGCCTTCATCCGGTAAAATTTCAATTTCAATGTCGTCGGTGTTCACGCGGGCAATTCCAGCTGAATTGTTCAGTCTAATGAACGGTTGTTTACCGCCGGTCCGTTGGCTAGGCTCGGCGCCGCATCTTAGTCGGGAGAAACGCCATGAGCGAGTGGCAGAAGAAATATCAGCGCGTCCTGTTCGATCGCCCGCACCCGCGCGTGCTGCGCGTCACCATGAACCGGCCCGAGCGGCTGAATGCCACCGATGCCATTTTGCATCGCGAACTGGCGGAAATCTGGCGCGACATCGATGGCGATTCGACCGTCAACGCCGTGATCCTCACGGGCGCTGGCAAGGCGTTCTCGGCCGGTGGCGATTTCGACATGGTCGAGAAAATCAGCCAGGATTTCGAGACCCGCGCCCGTATCTGGAAGGAAGCGCGCGATATCGTCTACAACGTCATCAACTGCTCCAAACCGATCGTCAGCGCCATGCGCGGCCCCGCCGTCGGCGCCGGCCTCGTGGCCGGCATCCTGGCCGATATTTCCATCGTCTCCAAGAAAGCCCGCATCATCGACGGCCATACGCGGCTGGGCGTGGCGGCGGGCGATCACTCGGTCATCGTCTGGCCCCTACTCTGCGGCATGGCCAAGGCAAAGTATTATTTGTTGCTGTGCGATGCCGTGAGCGGCGAGGAAGCCGAGCGCATTGGGCTGGTATCGCTGGCGGTGGAAGACGAGGAGCTCGATGCCAAAGCGGTCGAGCTGGCGTCGCGCCTGGCCGAAGGCGCGCAAAGCGCCATCCGCTGGACCAAATACGCGCTCAACAACTGGTTCCGCATGGCCGGCCCCTCCTTCGATGCCTCGCTGGCGCTGGAATTCATGGGCTTCAGCGGGCCGGAAGTGCAGGAAGGCCTGGCCTCGCATAAGGAAAAGCGGGCGCCGAAATTCCCGGAAACCTCCCCACTTTGATTTTTCCCCTGATTTCACCAATTGGAGCAACGCATCATGCGTGGACTTGAAGGAAAATCCGTCATCGTCACCGGCGGCGGCGGTTCGATCGGACGGGCGATATGCGAACGCTTTGGCGAATATGGCTGCCGCGTCGGCGTCTTCGACATCAACGCCGAACGGGCGCTGGTAACCGTCAAGGCGGTGGAGAAGGCCGGCGGCAAGGGCTATCCGGTCGAAGCCGACATCACCGATCATGCCGGCGTGAAGAAGGCCGTCGCCGGTTTCGAGAAAGCAGCGGGCCCGACCGATATTCTCGTCAACAACGCCGGCTGGGACAAGCTGGTGAACTTCGTGCAGACCGATCCAGAATTCTGGAACAAGATCATAGCCATCAACCTGCACGGGCCGCTCAACCTGCACCATGCCGTGCTTCCGGGCATGATCGAGCGCGGTTATGGGCGCATCGTCAATATCGCCTCCGACGCCGGTAGAGTCGGTTCCTCGGGCGAAGCGGTCTATTCCGCCTGCAAGGGCGGCATCATCGCCTTCACCAAGACGGTGGCGCGCGAAGTGGCACGTAAGGGCGTGACGCTCAAT
>JAQSWP010000305.1 GCA_029266575.1 Alphaproteobacteria bacterium
CAGATAGCGCATCTCCAGCAATTCACGCACCACCGGATCGAACAATGCCGCCAGCCGCAGCAGCAGCCAGGGCACGCGCTGGATCTTCAGGTCCGGTTTTCCGGCCTGCGCCGCCACCTGGCGCAGAAAGGCAAGCTGCGGGCGCGCCACATGGCCGCGATCGTGCACCACCTCGTAGGGCGCCCGCCGATCGCCCTGCTGCAGCAAATCCATTGCCAGCCGTGCCAGATCGGGCACGTAGCACCATTGATGCGCGATGCTCGCGCGGCCGAACACCTGCATCGGTTTGCCCCGGACCGCATGGCCGAAGACGCGATCGACCAGCCCGTTGCGCACGGTGGGGCCGAAATAATCGCCAGCCCGCACCACCAGCACCCGCGCTTTGCCGTCCAGCGTCGCGGTGCGCAGCATGGTCTCGAGCTTCACGCGCAGCCTGCCCTTCTTGCTATTGGGCTGCATGCCGGCGGTTTCGGGCAGCGCTGCCGCGGTCTGCGCGCCGAAACCATAGATATTGCCGGGAAACAACACCGTCGCGCCGTGAGCGCGCGCCGCGCGCAGCACGTTGGACGTGACGCGCTCCATGTTCGGCACCCACTGGTGATAGGGATAGTTGACGCCGTGCACGATCACGCGCTGGCCTTGGACCGCGCGCGCCAGCGCTTCGCTTTCCAACGCGTCGCCTTGAACTATTTCCGCGCCCGGCAGCGCAACCCGGCCCGGCGCACGCACCAGCAGCCGGACCTGCCAGCCCCGGTCCAGCATCTCGCGCGCCACGGCGCCGCCAAAGCTGCCGCTGCCTCCCAGAATGAGCGCCGTTCCGTCCATACGTTCCCCCGTGCACACCCTAAAGCGGATCGCCGACGAATCGAATGCGGACGAATCGAATGCGGCTAGCGTGCCCAGATTCTAGGCAACTTGCTGCCCGTCGCACTTTCCGCGTCATACTCGGTTCCGTTAAATCCAAGCGATTGGAACAGCTTAGGCCTGTCCACCCGCTCCACCTGCGGGCTCGGGACGGTTGGCTCAGGCCTTGCATCGGGCTTTGTGGTATCTAGCCGCCTGCGCGCCCGAACGGACAGATCATGAGCATCCACGTCGCCCTGCATCACGAGACTGAGTATCGCTACGACAAGCCGATCAGTCTCGGACCGCAAACCGTCCGCCTGCGTCCCGCGCCGCATTCGCGCACGCCGATCCTGTCCTACTCGCTGAAGGTCGAGCCGGCGCTGCACTTCCTGAACTGGCAGCAGGACCCGTCGGGCAATTATCTCGGCCGCCTGGTGTTCCCCGAGAAGACCACCCGCTTCAAGGTCTCGGTCGATCTGGTCGCAGACATGGCGGTGATCAATCCGTTCGATTTCTTCCTCGACCCGGCGGCGGAGCAATTTCCCTTCGACTACGATCCGGTGCTCAAGGAAGAACTGGCGCCCTATCGCAAGACCGCGCCGCGCGGCCGCCTGCTCGACGCCTATCTGCAGAGCATCGATCTGACGCCGCGCAACACCACCGACTTTTTGGTCGAGCTGAATCAGCGTCTGCAGAAGGACGTGAGCTACGTCATCCGCATGGAGCCCGGCGTGCAGACGCCGGAAGTCACGCTTGAGAAAAAGCTCGGCTCCTGCCGCGACACCGGCTGGCTGCTGGTGCAGATCCTGCGCAATCTCGGTTTCGCCGCGCGCTTCGTTTCGGGCTATCTGATCCAGCTCAAGGCCGACGAGAAATCGCTTGATGGTCCGTCCGGGCCGGAAAAGGATTTCACCGACCTGCATGCCTGGTGCGAAGTCTATCTGCCTGGGGCCGGCTGGATCGGCTTCGACCCCACCTCGGGCCTGATGGCCGGCGAAGGCCATATCCCGCTCGCCTGCACGCCCGAGCCGCAGAGTGCGGCGCCGATTTCCGGCCTGGTCGAGAAGGCCGATGTCGAGTTCGGCTTCGAGATGAAGGTCGAGCGGATTTTCGAATCGCCGCGCGTCACCAAGCCCTACAGCGAAGCGCAGTGGCAGAAGATCCAGGCGCTGGGCCACAGCGTCGACACCAAGCTCAAGCAGGGTGACGTGCGTCTGACCATGGGCGGCGAGCCGACTTTCGTGTCGATCGACGATATGGATGGGGCGGAATGGAACACCGCCGCCCTGGGCGACAACAAGCGCGTGCTGGCCGGCCGGCTGTTCCGCCGCCTGGCCGATCGCTTCGCCAAAGCGCCACTGCTGCATTACGGCCAGGGCAAATGGTACCCGGGCGAGCAATTGCCGCGCTGGTCGCTGAGCTGCCTGTGGCGTCAGGACGGCGAGAAGATCTGGACCAATCCAGAGCTCTGGGCCAAGGACGAACGTCCGACCAATGCCGACGAGCTGACCGCGCGCCACTTCGCCACCGCACTCTGCAAGCGGCTCGAGATCAATCCCGACTTCGCCATCCCCGCTTATGAAGACTCCTGGTACTATTTGTGGCGCGAGCGGCGCCTGCCGGTGAACGTCGATCCGCTGCAATCCAAGGTCAAAGACCCGCTGGAGCGCGAGCGCCTGGCTAAGGTCTTCGAGCAGGGCCTGGAATCGGAGGTCGGCTACGTGCTGCCGCTGCAGCGCGCTGCCGGCA
>JAQSWP010000138.1 GCA_029266575.1 Alphaproteobacteria bacterium
CGCGGATCATCGAGCCGAAGGCATGGCCGTCGAGCAAGATGTGATGGGCGCGGACCAGCAGCACGGTGGTGTTGTTGGGCCGGCGATAGGCCCGCAGGCTGACCAGCCGGTCGCGCTCGAGATTGTGCGCCGTCTTGACGGCCTGCTGCAGGTCGGCCTGGAACTCGCTCTCGCTGCGGGCGGTGGCGTCGATCGCCTCGACCGAGAACGACGACGCCGGCCACAGCTCGACGCTGGGCTTGCCGTCCACAGCCGGGAAATGCGAGCGCAACGTATCGTGCGCGGCAATCGTGGCGCGGAACGCCTGGTCCAGCCGCGACAGGTCGAAGCTGGGACGGATCGACAGCGCACCGGCCAGTTCCAGCATGCCGTAGCGCTCCTGCGCGCCTTCTTTGCGCAGCGTGTGCCAGGCCCATTCCTGACGCAGCGACAGCAACCGCTTGCCGTCCCTGCGCTCGGCACCACCAGCCTGTTCGCTCTTCTCCGAACCTGCCGTTTCCAGCACCTCGCTGATGGTCAGCGCCAGGCTGTCGACCGTCGGCTTCTGCAGGAACTTGCCGACCGGCAGGGCGATGCCGATCTCGCTTTCGATCTTGTTCTTGAGCTGGAACGAGGTCAGCGAATCCAGCCCCAGCTCGTTGAGCGGACGGGCCGCCTCGATCTTGCCGGCATCGACCTTGAGGACGCGGGCGATCTGCTGCGTCAGGTAGGCGTTGAGCAGGCGCAGGCGGTCGGCGCCCTTGGCCGCCAGCAGCTCGTTGCGCACCTTGCCGCCGCCGCTGGCGCCGCCGGTTTCGGCAGCGACGTCGGAGAAGCGGCGCAGCTGCTTGATGGCCGGATTGGCCCGCCCCAGGGCCTGCCAGTCGACCTTGCAGCAGCCAACGGCCGCCACGTCCTTGCGCAGCGCAACACCCAGGCCGCTCAGCGCCTCTTCCAGAGTGAGCGGCGGCATGCCCATGGTCTTCAGGTATTTCAAAATCGCCTTGTCGCGCTGCACAGCGCCGGCGCCGCCCAGCGCGCCCCAGTTCACCGTCACCGCCGGCAGGCCGAGCTTGCGCCGCTGCGCCGCCAGCAGATCGAGGAAGCGGTTGCCGGCGACGTAATTGGCCTGGCCCGACGAGCCCAGCACTGCCGCCATCGAGGAGAACATGACGAAATGGTCGAGCGGCAGTTTGGCCGTCGCCTCGTGCAGGTTCCAGGCGCCCACGATTTTGGGCGACATCACCCGCATCATGCGATTGGCATCGAGCTGATTGATAAAGCCGTCGTCCAGCACCATGGCGCTGTGGATGACGCCCTTCAGCTCGACCTTGTCCCTGGCGATGCGCTTGAGCACGGCATCGACGTCGCCGCGTTTGGTGACGTCGGCCGCGATGGCATGCGCCTTGATGCCCTTCTTCGCCAGGTCGGCCAGCAGCGCCTTGGCTTCCGGCCGGTCGGCTCCGGAGCGCCCCAGCAGATAGAGATGGCCGGCGCCGTGATCGGCCAGGTAACGCGCCACTTCGGCGCCGAAGCCGCCCAGTCCGCCGGTAACCAGATAGCCGCCATCGCTCGACAGCGCCAGCGGCATGGCGGTCGACAGATCGATCTTCAGCTCGTCGGTGTCGAAATCGACCACGACTTTGCCGATATGCCTGGCCTGCGCCATCGTCTTGAACGCTTCGCGCATCTTGCCGGCGGGGAAGCTGAAGGTCGGCAGCGGCTTGAACTTGCCGCGCTCGAACAGCGCCAGCATCTCGGCGAACACTTCCTTCAGCGCCTGCGGATCGTCCTTGTCCATGCGCGCCATGTCGAGCACGAAGAACGAGCCGTTGCGACGCAGCGCGCGCAAGCCCAGCGCACTGTCGCCAAAGATGTCGCGTTTGCCGATTTCGATGAAGCGGCCGTTCGGCGCCAGGAGCGACGCCGCCAGCGGAATGGCCTCGCCCGCCAGCGCATTGAGCACGATATCGACGCCGCGGCCTTTGGTGACGCGCCGCACGTCTTCGGCAAAGCTCAGCGAGCGTGAATCGAAGACGTGCTTGACGCCGATCTGGCGCAGATAGGCGCGCTTGGTGGCGCTGCCGGCGGTCGAAATCACCTCGGCGCCGAAATACCGGGCGATCTGGATCGCCGCCAGGCCGACGCCGCCGGTGCCCAGATGCACCAGCACCGTGTCGCCTTTGCGAATCCGCGCCAGCCGCACCAGCCCGTAATAGGCCGTCGCAAAGGCCGACGGAATGGTGGCCGCTTCGGTGAAGTTCAGCCCCTTGGGTATGCGATGCACGGTTTCAGCCGGCACCACGATCTGACTACGGAAGCAGCCCTTGGCCGAGCCCATGATGCGATCACCCGGCTTGAAGCCGCGCACGCCCGCGCCCACCGCCGTCACCACGCCCGAGCACTCCAAACCCAGCGTTTCGAAAGCGGCGCCTTCTTCAGCGTCCGGCGGCAGCAGGCCGGTGGCGGCCATCACGTCGCGAAAATTCAAGCCCCCGGCTTTCACCGACACCAGCAGCTCGCCCTTGCCGGGCTTGAGCGCCGTGGTTTCGACAAGATGCAGATTGTCGAGATCGCCGGGCGCGGTCATCGCCAGGCGGTAGTGGCGCATGCCTTGCGAAGATTTTGCCGGCGCGCCACGCGCTGGCAGGCTGGCCTCGTCAAGCTCACGCAGCCGTGGCACGAACCAGGTGTGATCGCGCAGCGCGATTTCGCTCTCGTCGGTGCCGCCCAGCAGCACCGCAGCCGCCGCCTTGGCCTGCTCGCCGGCCGTGGCGGGCGCGGGATCGAGATCAAGCAGCGTGCAGCGATAATCGGCATGTTCGGTAAGCGCGGTGCGGGCAAAACCCACCAGCGGCGCGCCGGCCATGACTTTCGTCAGCTTGCCATTGCTCGGCTTGCTGTCGCCCGCCGGCAGCGCGCCCTGCGTCAGCAGCCACAGCCTGGGCGTCGCGCCACCGGCGCGGGTCAGCGCCTGCATCAGATGCAAGGCGGCAATGGTCGAGTGTTTCTCGTTCTCGAACAGTCCCTCGTTGTCGAAGCCTTTGTTGGCGGCAGCGCGGTTCAGCCCCCAGCCAAAGGCGACGCCCGCAAGCTTGCGCCGTCCAATAGCGTGCAACAGCTTGTCGAACTGCTCCGGCGCCGCCGGATCGATCTCAAACCGGTCCTGCCCCGCCTGGCGGAAGCTCTTGCCCGGCGCAATGCTCAGCACCCGCGCGCCGGCCTGCGCCAGCGACCTGGCGACGTCGGTCGCCACAGGGCCGCCATCGGTGAAGACCAGCCAGCTCTGGCCCCGCGCCGCCTTGGCGCTGGTCGCCAGACGCGGTTCGGCCTCGGTCCAGTCCTCAACCACATAGGTCTTTTCCAGAACCTTGCTCTTGTCGCCACGGGCGCGGAAGGGAATGGCGCGGGTGGTGAAACCTTCGATCCGCACTAGAGTGTGGCCGGCGGCATCGAGCACGGTCACGTCGCTGACCGAACCGAACTCGTCCATCTTGACCGCGTTGCTAAGCGACCACAGCGTGCCCTCCACCGGATGGCGGTTGAGGAACACCCGCTCGACCCGCACCGGCAGATAGAGCTGGTTCACGGTCGCGGCGCTGCCGACGCCGGCATTGATGCCGAAACCGACATGCAGGGCCGAGTCGAACAGAGCGGGATGGAAGATCATCTCCTTGCCGGCAAGCTGCTTGCGCTCGACCAGCGCCACCGCGCTGTGCGTGCCGCGCCACAGTTTGCGTGCGCCCTGGAAATCGGTTCCGTAGACGTAACCGCGCTTGGCGACGCGCTTGTAGAGTTGCGCTGCGGTCTCCGGCGTGCCGCGCGGGGCTTTCGGCGGCTTGACGCCCTTCTCCTCCAGATGCGGCACCGAACGCACGATGCCGCGGGCGCGCAGGGTCCAGTCGAGATTGCTGCCGCGCGGACGGCTGAAGATGGAAACGCGCGAACGGGCGGCCTCGTAGACGGTCTGCACCATCTCGTTGCGCTCGTTGGACAGCATCATCGCCTCGAGAATTTCCACGTTCTCGAGCTCGATGGCGCCTTCACCGAACAATTCGAGCCCGGCGGCGAACATGATCTCCATGTAGCCGGCGCCGGGGAACACGACCGAACCGTCGATCAAATGCCCGGCGAGGAATTTATGGTCGTCGAGCGAATATTCCGCCACCCAGGCTGGCGACGCCGTCAGGCTGCGATGGCCAAGCAGCGGATGCGGGCGGGGCGAATAGAGCGCGTTGCGCGATTCTTCCGACTCGATCCAGTGCGGCTTGCAATCGAACGGATAGAGCGGCAATTCCTTGCGCGGCACATGATCGCCGTAGAACGCCTTCCAGTCGGGCTCGATGCCGTTGACGTACAGAGTGGCGAGCGCCGACATCAGGCTGCGATCGTGCGGCTCCTCGCGTTTCAGCGACGGCACCACCAGCGTCGATGCCCCGGCCTCCGAGGCGGCCGCCGAAATCATGGCGGCGAGATTGGTGTGCGGGCCGATCTCGACCAGGGCATTGACGCCGGCGTGGAACGTCTCGCGCAAAGCGGGTTCGAACAACACCGCATCGCGCGCGTTGCGCCACCAGTACAGCCCGTCCACGGTCAGGCCCGGCACCATGCGGCCGGAAACGGTGGAGATCATCGGGATCTTTCCGGGCGACGGCCGCACGTCGCTGACCGCGGCGAGGAATTCCTCGCGCAGCGGATCCATGTGGAAGCAATGCGGCGCGTAGTCGACTTTCAGGATACGGGCGAAGAAATCCTCGCCGTATTTCTGCTGCAGCCGCTGCACGGTTTCGGCGATGACGGCGCTGTCGCCGGCGATATTGACCATCGACGGGCCGTTGACGGCGGCGATCTCGACCAGGGTGATGCCCCATTCGGCGAGATTGGCTTCCATCTCCTCGCGCGACAGCGCCACGGCGGCGATGCCGCCCTTGCCTTCGAGCCGGCTTTGCAGGGTCGAGCGATACCAGATGATGCGCGCGGCATCGACGGTCGAGAGAATCCCGGCGGTGTGCGCGGCCGCCATCTCGCCCACCGAATGGCCGATCACCAGGTCCGGGTCGATGCCCCAGGCGCGCCAGCGCGCCACCAGGCCGATCTGCAGCGCGAACAGGCCGGGCTGGGTGTAGAGCGTGCGGTTGATCTGGCTCTGGCTCTTGTCCTTGAGCAGCTCCTCCTTGATCGACCAGCCCGAGTGCGCCTTGTACAGCGCATCGAACTCGTCGACGACGGCTGCGAACGCCGGATCCTCGCGCAACAGACCTTGCGCCATGCCCCACCACTGCCCGCCCTGGCCGGCAAAGGCGAAGGCCAATTTTTGGCCGTCATGGCGGCGCCCCAGCACCAGCCGCGGATCGGGCTTGGCCTTGCTCTCGGCGACGATGTGGCGCGGCGCCTGGCGCAGTGCGTCGGCCACATCTTCGACCGATTGAGCCAGCACGGCGGCGCGGAAAGTCAGGTGCGAACGGCGCACGGCAAGGTTGGCGGCCATTTCCGGCACGGTCCTGGCCAGATCGTTCTTGGCCTTGAGATGACCGGCGAGATTGCCGGCGACCTGCGCCAGGCCCTTGTCGGTCTGGGCGCCGAACGGCACGAACCAGTATTTGCGGTAGGGATGGCGCTTGCCGGCATAGGCGCCGTTGGCGGCCGGCGCTTCTTCCAGCACGGCGCAGGCGTTGGTGCCGCCGAAGCCGAAGGAATTGACCGCGGCCCGGCGCGGGCGATCGGAATCGGCCTGCCATTGCCGATGTTCCAGCGGCAGCGTCAAGCCGAGATCGTCGAACGGAATATTGGGGTTGGGCTTGCTGAAGTTGATGTTGCGCGCGATCTCGCGCCGATCGAGGCTGAGCGCCGTCTTGATCAGGCCGGTAATGCCGGCGGCCGATTCCAGATGGCCGGTATTGGTCTTGCCGGCGCCGACGATGATCGGGCGGCGGCGATTGCGTTCGACGCCGAACACCTTGCCGATGGCATTGGCTTCGATCGGATCGCCGACCGGCGTGCCGGTGCCGTGCGCTTCGACATAGTCGATGTCCGATGGCGTCAGGCCGGCGCGGCGGCAGGCCTCGGCCAGCATGTCCGATTGCGCCTCGGCGCTGGGAATGGTGATGGTGCTGGTCTGTCCGTCCTGATTGACGCAGGTGCCGCGCAGCACGGCATAGACGTGATCGCCGTCTTCCACCGCCTGCGACAGCCGCTTGATGATCACCGCGCCGGCGCCTTCGCCGCGCACGTAGCCGTCGGCGTTCTCATCGAAGGTGCGGATGCGCCCGGTGGGCGACATCATGTTGGCTTTGCTGAAATTGATGAACACGCCAGGATCGAGCAGGGCGGACGTGCCGCCGGCGACGGCGATGTCGCTGACGCCGCTCCAGATGGCGTTGCAAGCCATGTCGGTGGCCACCAGCGAGGACGAGCACGCCGTATCGACGGCGGCAGACGGACCCTTGAGATCGAATTTATGCGAGATGCGGTTGGCGATGATGCTCATCGCGCCGCCGGTGCCGGCATGAATGTTCTCGCCGGTGCGCCGGAAGCGCTGGATCTGCGTGTAGTCGGTGCCGGAGACGCCGACGAACACCGCGCCATTGGAACCCTTGATGTGATCGGCGGCGATGCCGGCGTTCTCGAACGCCTCCCACACCACCATCAGCAGCAGACGCTGCTGCGGATCCATGGCCTCGGCTTCGCGCGGCGAGATGCCGAAGAACTCCGCGTCGAAATCGCGGATGCCGTCGATGAAGCCGCCCCATTTGGTGCGGGCGCGGCCGATGGCGCCGGGGTTCTTGTCGTACAGCAGGTCGACGTTCCAGCGATCGGGCGGGACTTCGCGAATACCGCAGCGTCCTTGCTTCAAGACGTCCCAGAATTCCGCCGCCGTCGTGGCGCCGCCCGGCAGGCGGCAGCCAATCCCAACAATCGCCAATGGTTCCTTATCGCCAAAACGCTGCGACATCTATGCCCCCTCACAACTCAGGCATGCAGACCGAACTGCATGTGGCATTGCATGCGACAGCACGCAGTTCGACCGCGTTTTGCCGCACAAATCTGAGGTTCCCCACTAATCCCCGGCGCAAGGCGAAGTCTAAAGCTTCATCCCGGCGCGATTGCACAATAGTATAGACGCGCAATCTTTTGGTAGAGAAATAGCTGCACCTGCTAATTAAACTTTTGTCTGCCACTGACGGCATCGCGATTTCATCTTTCAGTACGGTTACGCGATGCGGCAGCGGGGATATTTCGCTATTGGCGCTGTGGTTTTAGGCGTCCGGTCAAGTCGGTGGGAGGCGGAAAGTCTTTGCGTATTTGCATCATCGGCGCCGGGCTGAGCGGCCTCATTACCGCGCGTGTTTTGCGGCAACGCACTCATGACGTGGCCGTCTTCGAAAAGACGGCGGCGATTGGCGGCGTCTGGAATCCTGTCAGCCGCTATGTCGGGCTGCGTACGCAAAGCCCCCGTGACTGCTACGCGTTTTCGGATTTTCCCATGCCGCGGGACTACCCCGAGTTTCCCAGCGGCGAGCAGGTCCATCGCTATCTGTCGGCCTATGCCCAGCATCACGACTTAGAGTCGCATATCCGCCTGAACACCGCTGTGACTGCGATCACACGTCAGGGGCAGCAATGGCAGGTCCATTTTCGCGCCTCCAACGGCGCCGAGAACGCCGAGTCTTTCGACTTTGTCGTGTGTTGCAACGGTGTCTTTTCGGAACCCACCATGCCCACGCTTCTCGGGCGGGCCGAGTTCGAAGCCCGAGGCGGCCAGGTCCTGCATTCTTCCCAGGCGCGCGACATCGACGCCTTGCGCGGGCGCCAGGTGGTTGTGGTGGGATTCGGCAAATCGGCGCTCGATATCGCCGAGGCAGCGCTGCCGGTGGCACGCAGCACCACAATCGTCTGCCGCAGAACTTTGTGGAAAGTGCCGCGCTATTTGCCGGGCAAACTGAATGCCAAGCACATCATCCTGTCGCGCTTCGCTGAATTGTGGCTGCCGCATTACGGCATGCAGGGCTTCCGCCGTTTCCTGCACCAGCGTTTGTCGAAGCTGGTCGATATCTATTGGCGGCTGTCCGAAAGGACGATGGGCCGGGTGCTTGGCCTATCGCGCCCGGATTTGCGTCCCGAGGTGCCCTTGCGGCGCTCGGCGGGGAATTGTTTCGGCCTGGCCCCTTCGGACAATTTTCGCGCCTTGCGCGAGGGCAGGATTGGCTTGGTCAAGGGCCGGCTGGCCGAATTCGACGGCCATGGCCTTGTTCTGGACGATGGCCGTTGCGTGCCGGCGCAAACCATAGTCTTCGCCACGGGCTTCAAGCTCGATTGCGGATTTCTCGAGCCGACGCAACGCACGGCCCTGTTCGACGGCCACGGCGTGCCGCAACTTTATCGTTTTCTGGTCTGTCCGGATATTCCGGCGCTGGCGTTCAACGGCTATAATGGCGGCGGGGTCAGCCAATTGATGGCTGAGATCGGCGCACGCTGGATTGCCGAAATGTTGGCGGGGACTCTCAAATTGCCGGATGTGCCGCAGATGAGGGCGCAGATCGACCGCGACCTGGCGCAATGGCGCGCAGCGGTCGGCACCGAGCGCGGCCTCGGTTTCTACGCCTCGCCTTTCAGCTTCGCCTATCTCGACCAGCTGCTGGCCGACATGGGCAAGCCGCCGGCCGATTCCGGCAAGAGCCTGTTGCGCCGGTATTTCACGGCTGTCGATCCTGCCGATTACGCGGAAAAACCTTTATCGCACTAACGCCTATGACCTCCCCCAGCCTTGAAACCCGTCGCGCCCTGCTGCGCCAATTCGGCGCCTTCACGCTTGCCTATTCAGCGACGCATCAGCCTGGCCTTCAGTATTTCGGCGACGAGCGCGGCTTCCTGGCCTACAAGCGAGTCGGACGCACCGTCTTTGTTCTGAGCGATCCGATCGCGCCGCCTGGGCGGCATGCCGGACTGATCGACGAGTTTCGCGCTCTCAATGACGACATCTGTGTATGGCGACCAATCGCATGCAGAAGCGCGGCTTCGTCACGCGCGAATGCTCGATGGCGGAGCTCGACCGGGCGGAAGTCGAGGCGCTGTCCAGCTCCTGGCGCCAGACCCGCACCATCAAGCATCGCGAAGTCGGCTTCCTCAATCGGCCCATGGTGCTCGACGACGAGCCCGACGTGCGCCGCTTCTTCACCTTCGCCGCCGACGGTCGGTTGATGGCGTTGGGATTCTTCGATCCGGTTTACGAGAATGGAGCGGTGATCGGCTATTCCACATCGTTCAAGCGACGCCTGCCGGAATCGGATTTGAAGTCGGGCCAAGCAATCATCCGCATGGCCATCGAGCAATTCCAGCGCGAGGGCCGCAAGCACGTTTTTCTCGGCCTGTCGCCGATGGCCGGCATCGAAGATGCTGAATTCCGCTGCAACCGGCTCGTCAGCATGTGGTTCCGCTTCAGCTATGGCAACGGGCTGTTCAACCGTTTCGTCTACAATCTTCGGGGTCACGCCGATCACAAGCGCGAATTCCGCGGCATCAGCGAGCGGACATATTACGCCTCGGACAAATCCCTGGCCTTGCCCCGGCTGCTGAAGCTGATGGCGGCCTGCAACCTCTTTTCCTGGCCAAGTTTGGGACGCCGCGGCGCGTCAGGCCGGGACCTGCCGCAGGACGCCGTCGGCGCAAGCTGAAATCCAGTTTCGCAACGGCGACGCTTGCCACATGAGCCGCCGCGCATGAAACTTGCGATCTCAGGCAAGCGGAAAACCCCATGATTGAATTCACCGAACTGGCGCAGCAGACGACACCTTATATATTGGCCCATCAGGCGGAGAAGCGGGGCGACCAGCCCTTCATCCGCATGATCGGCCCCGACTTTCGCGGCCAGAAATTCCTCAGCTACGGCGAGATGGAATTGCGCACGCGCAAGCTCGCCAATTCCTTCCGCGGCCTGGGCATCGGCCCCGGCGACCGGGTGATGATCCTGCTGCGCAACAGCATCGAATTCGTCGAGACCTGGCTGGCGTTGCACCGGCTGGGCGCCGTGGCGGTGACCGTCAACACCGCCTATCGCGGCATGTTCCTGGAGCATGTCGCCAACAATTCGGCAGCCCGCTTCATCGTCACCGCACCTGATTTCGTGCCGACGGTGATCGACAGTGAACCGCAATACAAGCATCTGAAGGCGATCATCTGCACCGGCGCCGTCCCGGCCACTGGCGAGACGAAGCTGGAACTGCTCAGCTACGCCGATCTGCATAACGGCCCGCAGACCGGCATCGACACCATCGTCGGCGGCGCCGATATCGGCACCATCATCTACACCTCCGGCACCACCGGCCCGTCCAAGGGCGTGCTGATCCCGCATGCGCAGATGTATCTCAACGCCGCCGTCACCATCGAGAAAACGGGGTTGGGGCGGCACGACCGGTTCTATTCCTGCCTGCCGCTGTTCCACGTCAACGCGCTCGTCATCCAGTTGGTCAGCGCCGTCAGCCTGGGGGCGCCCATAAGCGTGGCCGAAGGTTTCAGCGCCAGCTCCTGGCTGGACGACGTGCGCGAAAGCGGCGCCACCATCACGAATCTTCTGGGCGTGATGACCGAGTTCATCGTGCGCCAGCCCGAAACGCCGCATGACGCCGACAACGCCCTGGACGTCGTCTGCGCCGTGCCGATCTCGCCGGCCTTTGGCGAGAAATTCGAGAAGCGCTTCGGCGCGCAACTGGTCGAACTCTACGGTTCGAGCGAAGCCAATTGCCCGATCTACATGCCGCGTAACGAGAAGCGGCGCGACAACGGCTGCGGCAAGCTGGCGACGGAATGGTTTGACTGCATCGTCGCCGACCCCGAAACCGGCGCCGAATTGCCCGATGGCCAGGTCGGCGAATTGCTGATCCGGCCGAAGCTGCCATACGGCTTCATGGCCGGCTACAACGCCATGCCGGATGCGACGGTGAAGGCCTGGCGCAATCTGTGGTTCCACACCGGCGACGCCATGCGCCGGGACGAGGACGGCTGGTACTATTTCATCGATCGCATCAACGACTGCCTGCGTCGGCGCGGCGAGAACATTTCCTCGTTCGAGATCGAACAGGTGGTGATGAGCCATCCCGCCGTTGCCGACGTGGCCGTGATCGGCGTGCCTTCGCCGTTCGAGGAGAAGGAACAGGAGGTCAAACTCTGCGTCGTGCTGGAACAGGGCCAGGCGGTAAGCGCCCAGGATATCTACGAGTTCTGCGCGCCGCTGGTGCCGCGCTACGCGGTGCCGCGCTTCGTCGAGCTCTATGC
>JAQSWP010000139.1 GCA_029266575.1 Alphaproteobacteria bacterium
CGACCTGGCCCAGATCGACCTTGATCAGCTCGCCGGTCCTGGGATCGCGCGTCTCTGTCATCTTGGTGGCCAGGATCAGATTGCCGTCCTTTCCGCAAATGCCCACGGCCTTGCCGACAACCTCGTTGATGTCGGCCACGATCGCCTTGTTGATGGCGCCGGCCAGCACCATTTCGACGATCTCCATGGTAGCCGCATCGGTGACGCGCAAGCCGTTGACGAACTCGCTCTTGATGCCGACCCGCTCCAGCATCTTGTTGATCTGCGGCCCGCCGCCATGGACCACCACGGGGTGCATGCCGACCTGCTTCATCAGCACCACGTCCTGGGCGAACAGGTCGCCCAGTTTCGGGTCGGTCATGGCATGGCCGCCGTATTTCACGACGAAATTCTCGCCGGTATAGCGGCGCATATAGGGTAGCGCCTTGGAAATGGTCTCTGCGATGCGCAGCCAGGTTTTGGTTTCGCCGATGTCGCGCTCGACCATTGTGCCGTCCTCGAGAAAGCCGGGCCGAAGGCCGGCCGGCGCGAAATCTAGCGGAAAGCCTGCGTCACTGCAAAGCAAGCCCGGCCAACTCGGCGCGCAGATCGGCGATGCCCGTGCCCTTCTCGGCCGAGGTGACGTGCAGGCGCGGGAAAGCGCCGACATGTTTGCCAATGGCGGCTTGCGTGTCGGCCACGATCTGCGCCAGCGCCGCCGGCTTCACCAGATCGGCCTTGGTCAGCACCAGCTGGTAGGGCACCGCGACCTTGTCGAGGGACGACATGGTCTCATCGTCGTTCTCCTTCACCCCGTGCCTGGCTTCGATCAGCACCATGACCCGCAGCAATGTGGGGCGGCCGCGCAAATAGCGTTCGATCAGCTCGCTCCAGGCGCCGATCTTACTCTTGGAGGCCTTGGCGAAGCCGTAGCCCGGCATGTCGACCAGCATCAGCCGCTCGTTCAGCGCGAAGAAATTGAGCTGCTGGGTGTGGCCGGGACTCGACGAGGTGCGGGCCAGCGTCTTGCGCCCGGTCAGCGCATTTACCAGCGAGGATTTGCCGACATTGGAGCGGCCGGCGATGGCGATCTCGGGCAGCGAGACGGGAATGAGCGATGCTTCGCTCGCCGCGCCGGCGATGAATTCGCAAGGACCGGCGAAGAACTTGCGGCCGATCTCGCGCGCCGCATCGTCGATGTCGGGCAGGCCGGGAATGGCGCTGCGCTTTTCCTCGCTCATCGCCTGATCCCGTCCGACCCCGTTCAGGTCTTGGTCTTGGCCTTGTTGCGCGCCTTGGCCTTGGCGCCGCTGTTCGGCTTCACGTCGCCGACCAGAGGCGACGGTGCGCCGGCATCGACGCCGCCCGACACCTTCACGTGCATGCGCCGCATGATGATGTATTGCTGGGCGATCGACAGCGTGTTGTTCCACGCCCAGTAGATCACCAGCCCGGCGGCGAACGGCGCCAGGATGAAGGTGAACATGATCGGCATCAGCATGAAGATCTTGGCCTGCACCGGGTCGGCCGGCGCCGGGTTGAGCTTCTGCTGCAAGAACATGGTGATGCCCATGATCAGCGGCCAGATGCCGATATTGATGAAGTTGAGCAGATGCGGGATGTCCCAGTGCACGAAGCCGAACAGGGTCAGGATGGTGGCCGGGTCGGGCGCCGACAGATCGTGGATCCAGCCGAAGAACGGCGCGTGGCGCATCTCGATGGTGACGTAGAGCGTCTTGTAGAGGGCGAAAAAGACGGGGATCTGCACCAGGATCGGCAGGCAGCCGGCGGCAGGATTGACCTTCTCCCGCTTGTAGAGCTGCATCATTTCCTGATTGAGCTTCTGCCGGTCGTTGCCGTAGCGCTCGCGCAGGCGCGTCATTTCAGGCGTCAGCGCCTTCATCTTGCTCATGGCGTGATAGGATTTGTTGGCCAGCGGGAAGAACAGCAGCTTGACCAGCACCGTCAGGCACATGATGGCGAGGCCGAAATTCCCGATATGGCGATAGAGCCAGTCCAGCACCTTGAACATCGGCTTGGTCAGGAAGAAGAACCAGCCCCAGTCGACGGCCATGTCCAGCCGTGTGATGCCCTTGGTTTCCTCGTAAGACTCCAGGATATCGACGACCTTGGCCCCGGCATAAACGCGATTGAGCGTTTCCGCCTTGCCGCCCGGCGCCACTGTCTGGGCCTCGGCCAGATAATCGACCTGGTAACGATCGAAGCTGGTGACGTTGCCGGTGTATTTGTAGGTCAGCGTGACCGGCTTCTGCTGGTCGGGAACAAGCGCCACCAGCCAGTATTTGTCGGTGAACCCGCCCCAGCCGCCGGTGGTGCCGAATTTCAGCCCGTTCTTGCGCTGCGGATCGTTGTCCTTCACCGCGTCCTTGAGCTTGGAGTAGGTGAAGTCGTCGTTCAGCGTGCCGTTCAGCATGCCGATCGGACCTTCATGCAAGATGTAGAGTCCGTCGGTCTTGGGCGTGCCGTTGCGGGTGGTCAGCGCATAGGGTGTCAAGGTCACCGCGGCGCCACCTGAATTTTCCACGCTCTGCGTCACGGTGAAAAGGAAATGCTCGTCGATCTCGTAGCGGATCTTGAACACCAGACCCTCGCCGTTGTTCCACGACAGGGTGGCCGGCTGGCCCGGCTTCAACAGTTCGGTGTCGGCGGTCCACAACGTATCGGCTCCCGGCACCTTGACGCCGGTCGCCGACCAGCCGTGCTCGGTGAAATAGGCGTCCGGCGTGCCTTCGGGCGACAGCAAAATGACGCTGGGGCTTGTGGGATCGACGGTCTGGCGGTGTTTGACCAGGCGCACGTCGTCGAGGCGGGCGCCTTTAAGTGCGATCGAGCCGGTGACTTCAGGCGCTTCGATTTTGACGCGCGCACTTTCGGCCAGCGCCGCAGCGCGATCGCGCGGTTGAGCGGGCGCGGCGGCAGTGGGCGCGCTGCCCGGCGCCGCACTAGGTGCGCCCGGCGTCCCGGGCTGGCCTTGCTGCTGGGCGGCCTGCTGTTGCGGCACGGGCTTGGGGGCGGGGAACAGGAACTGCCAGCCCAGCACGATCACCAGGGAAGCCACGATGGCCAGAACGAGATTGCGCGTATCCATGAAGCTTCCCAGCGTTAGAAGTTCGGCGTGCGGCCGGCAGCGGGCGGCACCGGATCGAAGCCCGAGCCGCCCCAGGGCTGGCAGCGCAGCAGCCGCCGTGCCGTCAGCCAGGCGCCCAGCAGCGGGCCATGCACGGCGACGGCTTCGAAACCGTAATGCGAGCAGCTCGGCGCGAAGCGGCAGGCGCCCATGAAGAACGGCGCGACAAACCATTGATAGAGGCGGATGCCGCCCAGCAGCGGCGCCGCCAGCAGCCAGCCGAACAGGGTGAGTACCGGGCGTCGTGGCGCTGCGCTGGCGATCATCGTTGCACCGAGATGCGCTCGACGCCCAACCGTTGCAAGGCCTGACGCAGATCCGCCAGCAACTGGTCGAAGGGGCGGGCCGCCGTCTCCTCGCGCGCGATCAACACGTAGTCCATGCCCTCGCGCGCATGCAGCGGCATGATCTTGCGCACCGCCTCGCGCAGCCGCCGCTTGCTGAGATTGCGCGCCACCGCATTGCCGACCCGCTTGCTGGCGGTATAGCCCACGCGCAAACCCATTTGGGCGCGTTGGGCATCGGGCAAGGGGGCGACCTGCAGGATCAGGCCCGGCGTGACGCAGCGGCGGCGTGTTGCGGCCACGCGCAGGAAATCGGCCCGGCGCGGTAAGGTCGTCGTCGCAGGACGCCGGCTGACGCTTGCGTCCATGGTCGGGGGATTTCGGACGCTTAGGCGGAGAGACGCTTGCGGCCCTTGGCCCGGCGATTGGCCAGAACCTTGCGGCCGCCCACCGTCTCCATGCGCGCGCGGAAGCCGTGGCGGCGCTTGCGCACCAATTTGCTGGGCTGGAACGTGCGTTTCACGGGTCTGTCTCCTGGTCGCTGGACCGTCGCAAATCCGGCAATCGCCCCAGCGCCAAGGGCGCAACGGACAGTCCGGTACGGTCGGAAAATCGGGGCCGGTATAAGGGCCATGCCGGGGAAAGTCAACGCAACAGGGGTGCGACGTCCCAGCCGCGCTCGAAGCTGCTTTCTTGGCCACCAGACCTTGGCCCGATATCAGTTTCTATTACGAATTTAGTTGTAATTAAATACTTTCCTATTTAGCATAATATCTATGAACGAACCGTTCAAAGCCCTGGCCTCCGAACCGCGTCGGCGGATCCTGAACTACCTGGCCGGCGGACCTATGACGGTGGGCGAGATTGCCGCCAAGTTCGATATGGCGCTGCCGTCGATTTCCAAGCATTTGTCGGTGCTGAAGGAGGCTGGCCTGATCCGCGAGCAGAAGCGCGGCCAGTTCGTGCTCTACAGCATCGCCGCCGACAATCTGGTGAATTCCCTCTACGGTTTCCTCGCCCCGTTCTGCCCCGATGCCAGGCGCATCGCGGCCGAGCGGCGGGAGGAGGGCAGGGATGCGCCGGAGAAGGAAACGCCATGACCGCCGATAACCTGACCGCGGCCATGCGCGATTTCGTCGAGTTCTTCGGCGAGGCCGGACCGCGCTGGGGTTTGCCCAAAGACGCCTGCCGCGTGCATGCCTTTCTTTATCTTTCCGCGCGCGCCTGCACCGAAACGCAGATCGCTGCCGCCCTGTCGCTGAGCGAGGGCGAGCTTCGGGACGCCGTCGCTTTTCTTGCCGATTACCAGCTGATCGAAAACGCCGGCGGCCAGACCTGGCGCACCAGCGACGATCCGTGGGAAGCGATGATGGGCGGGCTGGAAGCGCGCCGCCGGCGCGAAATGCCGGCAGCGCTCGAAGCTTTGCGCCAGTGCCGCGAACGCGCGCAGGCCGACGGCCAGACGCCGCGTAGCGCGCAGCGCCAGATCGCCCGCATGAACCAATTGGCCGAAGACGTCGCCGCCTTCGATCGCGGAACGCAACGGCTGTCGCCGCGCCTGCTGCGCGGTTTTCTTGCGCTGTCGGGACGGGCGGCACGACTGGTGGGGCGGTGAACCGTTCAAGGGGGGAGTAGCTATGGATAGCATTGCATCCGGACATAACGCCCAAGCCGGTTTGACGGCCTATAAAGTCAACTCGCTCACTAATCTCGACACCGCCGATCCGGTGGATGGGGTGGTCGTCTGGGACGCGCCGCGCTCACTATGGAATGGCGCCATGCTGGCGGGCGCGGTGTTTCTTGCGCCTCTCTATTTTACCTGGGGCGCCGTCGCGGTCTTCCTTGCTTTGTCGGCAATCACGCTCTGCGTCGGCCACTCGGTGGGATTTCACCGCCGCCTCATCCATCGCAGCTTCGAATGCCCCCAATGGCTCGAACGGATCATGGTGTGGTTCGGCATCGCCGTCGGCATGGGTGGGCCGCTCTGGACCATCAGGCTGCACGACACGCGCGATTGGGCGCAGCGCCAGACCGATTGCCATCCCATTCTGCGGCATCAAAAACCGGTATGGCGCGACGGACTTCTGTACCTGCATGGCCGTCTGGTTTTGAAGCATCCGCCGGGCAACGACTATGGTTCGGAAATCCTGTCGGATCCCTTCTATCGCTTCCTCGATCGCACTTGGATGCTGCATCAAGTCCCAATCGCGATCGCGCTTTATGCATTGGGCGGCCTGCCCTGGGTCGTGTGGGGCGTGTTCGTCAGGGTTGCCGTCTGCACGACGATGCACTGGTACGTCTCGCACATGGCGCATACCGGCGGCGGGCGGGACTGGATCGTCGATGACGCGGTGATCCAGGGCCACAATCTGCCGTGGCTGGCGATACCGACCATGGGCGAAAGCTGGCATTGCAACCATCACGCTTTTCCGGGCTCCGCGCGGCACGGGCTTTATCCCGAGCAGATCGATCTCGGCTGGAGCTTCATTCGCTTACTCGAAAAGCTTGGCCTGGCCTGGAATATCAAGGTTCCCGCCAATTTGCCGCCGCGGCCCGGCATCACGCCGGTCACTGAACGCGCGCTGTCAGTTGCCGCGCCGGGCCAGGCCGACATGACCGGCAAGTTCGCGCACTCGGAGTGGTGATCGTCACGGTTTGTTGAGGCGAGTTTGATTGGCGCCAGGCCGCCAGTGCGATCATTGATGGCGGCAGAACCGGATGGGAACCGCAGCCATGACCGATACGCCCTACCTCGCCGGCGACAGCCAGACGCTGGCCGGCCGCATTGCCGCCCTGCTCAACCTGTTCGGCCGTTTTCCGCTGGCGCTGGTGCTGCTGTTCCTGCGCATCGGCATCGGCGGCACATTCTTCAAATCCGGGCTGAACAAGATCCAGAGCTGGGACTCGACGCTGTCGCTGTTCGCCGAGGAGTACAAGGTGCCGTTGCTGCCAAACGAACTGGCGGCCTGGATGGCCACGGCGGCGGAGCTGGTGTGTCCGGTGATGCTCGTGCTGGGTCTGCTGGCGCGGCTGGGAGCGGCGGCGCTGCTCGGCATGACGTTCGTCATCCAGGTCTTCGTCTATCCCGAGAACTGGGTCGAGCATCTGCTGTGGGCCGCGGCGCTGCTCTATATCCTGACGCGCGGGCCGGGCGCGCTGTCGCTGGATGCGCTGATCGCCAGGCGGGTTTATCGCTGAGACGGCGTCTTGGGGCAATTTCGGCTGGTGTATAGTCGGCGCCAATGAGCGCCCGCGATCCCTCTAATGCCGAACGGCCGCGCTTCGGCCTGTCGCTGAAGCTGCTGCTGCTGTCGGTGGTGTTCGTGATGCTGGCCGAAGTGCTGATCTTCGCGCCCTCGATCGGCCGCTACCGTCTCACCTATCTGCAGCAGCGCCTGGCCAGCGCCCATCTGGCGACCCTGACGCTCGATGCCACGCCCGACGCCATGGTCAGCGAAGAGCTG
Organism: Alphaproteobacteria bacterium; assembly: GCA_029266575.1. Lineage (GTDB taxonomy): Bacteria > Pseudomonadota > Alphaproteobacteria > Reyranellales > JAQSWP01 > JAQSWP01. The sequence continues at coordinate 6,876 of JAQSWP010000139.1, forward strand.
GCCAGGATGCTGCTGGACCATTCCGACGTGCGCGGCATTGCGCTGAAGAAAGGCGACGGGCCGCGCAAGGTGCTGACCTCCTCGATGCCGCCCACGGCGGACGCCATGTTCTATCTCGACGAGGAGAACGCGGCCGGGCTGATCATGGATGCCTTCGCCACCCTGTTCCGCGAGGACGATCGCGTGTTGCGCATCATGGGCAAGTCGCCCAAGGATCCAGCCGTCGAGATCGAGGTACTGGTCAACGAGGCGCCGCTGCGAGCCGAGATGCTGGCCTATGGCGGGCGCATCCTGCTGCTGTCGATTTTCATCTCGCTGGTGACGGCGGCATTGCTTTATCTGGCGCTGCGCTGGCTGATGGTGCGGCCGCTGCAGCGGCTGACCGAAGACATCATGCAATTCCGCCGCGATCCGGAAACGCCGCGTCTGAAGTCCGACAATGAGCGCAGCGACGAGATCGGCGTGGTCGAGCGCGAGCTGGCCGACATGCAGGCCGCCTTGCAGGCGGCGCTGAAGCAGAAGGACAATCTCGCTACGCTGGGCACGGCGGTGACCAAAATCAACCACGATCTGCGCAATATCCTGGCGACGGCGCAGCTGCTGTCGGACTATCTGGAAAGCTCCGACGATCCCAAGGTGCGCAAGGTGGCCCCGACCATGATGCGCGCCATCGACCGCGCCGTGGCTTTGTGCAGCGATACGCTGAATTTCACCGCCGAGGCGCCACAGCCACGCCCGCAGCAAGTTCCGCTGCAGCCGCTGTTCGCCGAAGTGGAAAATGCATTGGCGCCGGCCGGCAATGGCGAGGGGCCGCCGCCGGTCGACTGGCGCATCGGGCTCGATCCCGGTCTCGCCGTCAGCGCCGACCGCGAATTGCTGTTCCGCGCCGTGCTCAATATCGCCCGCAACGCGGTGCAGGCCGGCGCCACCCGCATCGCCATCACCGCCAAACGCGCCCCGCCGGCCGCCACCGCCATCGAAATCGCCGATAACGGTCCCGGCCTGCCGCCACGCGCGCGCGAAAACCTGTTCCGCCCCTTCGCCGGCAGCGCGCGGCCCGGCGGCACCGGCCTGGGCCTCGCTATCGCCCGCGACCTTATGCGCGCGCAAGGCGGCGATCTGGTGTTGGTCGATACCGGCGGCAATGGCACGGTGTTCCGGCTGAGCCTGCGGGATGCTCCTTGACCGTCAATCCAGCTGCAGGAACAGCGCCTTCAGGTACGCCGTCTCCGGCAGCGCCGGATGCACGGGATGATCGGGTGCGGCGCCCAGGCTGCGCAGGATGCGGCCCGTACGGCGGTTGTCGGCCAGCCCGCGGCGCACCTGCTCGGCAAACAGCGGCGGATCGACCAGATGCGAGCACGACGCGATGACCATAAAGCCGCCGGATTCGACCAAGGCCGAGGCCAGCCGCGCCAGTTTGCGATAGCCCTGCGCGCCCGATTTCAGATCCTTGCGGCTTTTCACGAAGGCTGGCGGATCGGCGATCACCAGGCCGAATTTTTCCTTGGCCGTTTCTATTTTCTCCAATTCGGCGAACACTTCGCCGCGCTGGAACTTCACCTTGCCAGCGACGCCATTGGCCTCCGCAGCTTTTGCCGCCATGGCCAGCGCCGGTTCCGAGCGATCGAGCGCCAGCACCGAAATCGCACCCGCTTTCGCCGCCTGCACCGCAAAGCCGCCGGCATAGCAATAGGCGTCGAGCACGCGCGCGCCTTTTGCCAGTTCGGCGGCGAAGCGGCGATTGTCGCGCTGGTCGTAGAACCAGCCGGTCTTTTGTCCCGATGCCAGATCGGCAAAGAAGGTGCTGCCATATTCCTGCAGCGCCACCGGCCCCGAAACCTCGCCGCGCAGCACGCTGGTCTCCTGCTGCAATCCTTCGAGCGTGCGCACCGAAGAATCATTGCGCGCCACAATGGCTGTGGGCTTGAGCGTCGCTTCCAGCGCTTCGACGATCAGCGGCGTCAGTAGCTCCACGCCGGCGGTGTTGGCCTGCAGCGCCAGCACATCGCCGAAGCGATCGACGATCAGGCCCGGCAAGCCGTCGGCCTCGGCATGGATCAGCCGGTACTCGGCATGGATCAGCCGGTAGTAGGGCGCGCCGATCAGCCGGTCGCGCAAGGCTGTGGCCCGGGCAATCTTCGCCGCGATGAAGTCGCGGTCGATGACGGTGGCGGCATCGCGGTCCAGCAGCCGGGCGGCGATCAGCGAATGCGGATTGAAGGTGGCGATACCCAGCCGTACGCCCCCGGCATCGGTCAGGCTCACCAGCGAGCCCGCCGGCAGCGCCTTGGTTTGCGCCTCCATCTGGATCTCGTTGGAGAAAGCCCAGGGATGGCCAAAGCGCAGGCGCTTGTCCTCGCCCTTCTTCAGCGCCACGACGGGAAGCTTGGCCATGATGTCTTGCTCTTTCTATCCTATTCGC
>JAQSWP010000306.1 GCA_029266575.1 Alphaproteobacteria bacterium
TCGCCGAGCATCTGGGTGGCATAGGGCCCCATCAGCACGGTCGTCATGTCGATGACCTTGATGCCTTCCAATGGTCCCATGGATCAGCCTGCTCCCCATATCGGCCAACCGGCCTCGCATTGTTGTGAGGACCACGTAACGGCACAGACTTGCGAAGATCAAGGCGCGCCCAGCGTATGGCCGTATGCGCGCGATGGCGGCTATTTCTTCGACCTGGCGTCGCGCTCCCGGGTCAGGCGCTCCAGCTCTTCGTTCTGCTGGCTGAGGCGGTCGGCGATGCGGGATTCGTTCTGTTCGCCGGAAGCGGCCGCAGCCTGTTCGATCAACTGCCGGATGTTGTCTTCCAGAATCCTGATCCGGTCGTTGAGTTCAGCCTGTGACAACGAACTCTCGTTGCTCATGATGCGCGCTCCGATGGATGGCAGATTTTGTAGGGTGGGCAAAGCGAAGCGTGCCCACCATCTATCAGCAGCGACATCCTGCATGGTGGGCACGCTTCGCTTTGCCCACCCTACGGCTAGCACATTCGTGGCTACTTCGCAGGCTCCAGCACGGAGACGTAGTTCGCAACCGCGGCGCCGCCCATGTTGAAGATGCCCGCAAGCCTGGCGTTCTTGAGCTGCATGCCCTCGGGCGCCTGGCCCAAGAGCTGCATCGCGGTCATCACATGCATGGAAACGCCGGTGGCGCCGATCGGATGGCCCTTGGCCTTCAGGCCGCCGGACGGATTGACCGGCAGCTTGCCGTCCTTCTGGGTCCAGCCTTCCTTGATGGCGCGGGCGCCCTGCCCGCGCGGCGTCAGGCCCATCGCTTCATATTCGATCAGTTCGGCAACCGTGAAGCAGTCGTGGGTCTCGACGAACGACAGATCGGAGAGTTGCACGCCCGCCTGCGCCAGCGCGCGCTGCCAGGCCACCGTGCACCCTTCGAATTGCAGGATGTCGCGCTTGGACATCGGCAGGAAATCCTGCGCATGGGCGGTGGCGCGGAAATTCACCGCCTTGCCCATGGTCTTCGCGGTTTCCGAATCCGTCAGCACCAGCGCCGCCGCGCCGTCCGACACCAGCGAACAGTCGGTGCGCTTCAGCGGGCCGGCGACGAACGGGTTCTTTTCGCTTTCCGAGCGGCAGAACTCGTAGCCAAAATCCTTGCGCATCTGCGCATAGGGGTTGGCGACGCCGTTCCTGTGGTTCTTGGCCGCGATCATCGCCAGCGCATCCGACTGGTCGCCGTATTTCTGGAAATAGCCCTGCGCGATCTTGCCGAACACGCCGGCAAAGCCGCCCACGGTTTCGCCGTCCTCGGGCAGATAGGACGCCTTGAGCAGGTACTTTCCGATCTCCGGGCCCGGCGTCCGCGTCATCTGCTCGACGCCGACCACCAGCACGATTTTGGCCGCACCCGAAGCGATCGCCCGGATGCCCTGATGGACCGCCGCCGAACCGGTGGCGCAGGCGTTTTCGACCCGCGTGGCCGGCTTGAAGCGTAATTTGGGATCGGCCTGCAGCACCAGCGAGGCGGTAAAATCCTGCGGCGAGAAGCCGGCATTGAAATGCCCGAGCACGATCTCGTCGACGTCTTCGGCGGATATGCCGGCATCCGCCATCGCATCGGTCGCCACCTTCACCACGAGGCTTTCGACGGTTTCGGTGTCGAACTTGCCGAATGGCGTGTGCGCCCATCCGACGATGCTGGCTGTCATGGCCGTTCTCCCTGTTTCGGTTCGGGTCGGTTTGTAACCTATCTGGGCGCCGCTTTCAGCGATTTCATCGTCCGCTCGCACATGGCGGTTATGCCGGCCCAGTTGCCGGACCTGATATCGGCGGCCGGGCAGAGCCAGGAACCGCCCACCGCCACCACATTCGGCTCCGCCAGCCAGCTCGCCGCATTGGCCTCGCCGATACCGCCGGTCGGACAAACCCTGATATTCGGAAACGGCCCGGCCAGCGCCCGGAGCGCCTTGATACCGCCGGCCTGCTCGGCTGGAAAGAATTTCACGAGGTCGAAGCCCGCCGCGAGCGCCTGCATCAGCTCGGAAGCCGTCGCAATTCCGGGCGCAAAGGGCAAATCGCTGGCGGCAGCCGCCTTCAACAGCTCCGGCGTCGCGCCGGGGCTGATGCCGAATTTGGCCCCGAGCGCGCTTGCCCGCGCCAGGTCGTCGGCGTTCAGGATCGTGCCGATGCCGACCACGGCTTCCGGCACGCCTGCGATCATGGCCCTGGCGGCCTCGACAGCCACCGGCGTCCGCAGGGTGACTTCCAGCACGCGCACCCCGCCTGCAACCAGCGCGCGCGCCAGCGGCACTGCATCTTCCAGCCGCTCGATGGTCAGCACCGGGATCACCGTGGCGGACCTGAAGGTGGCGGCGAGTTGTTCCTGCCTTGCGGCTGCGGTCATGGCGATGCCTTGCGAGAATTGACGTGGTTCGGGACCAGGCCGGGTGGCATCTCCGCGCGCGGGATGATGGCCCCGGGGTGACATACCACAACGCCCGCCAGGCGATGGCCCGCCCGCGCGGCTTCGAGCGGGTCCGCACCCACGAGGCGTGCCGCCACGTAGGCGGCGGCGAAACTGTCGCCGGCGGCCGTGGT
>JAQSWP010000140.1 GCA_029266575.1 Alphaproteobacteria bacterium
GGTTCCCATCATCGCGTGCATGACGGCGAACGGCGCTGCGCGCGCCGCCTGGCGCAGCGCCGCCACCACCGGCGAGGCATCGACCATGAAGGGCACGACATGGATCATCAGGATCTGGTCGTAGTGCTGGCGCGCCTGCTCGACCACGGCGTCGAACGTCATGGCAAAGCGCTCTTCGCGCGCATCGGCCAGCAGGTCGAGGGGATTTGCCGCCGAGGCTTCCGGCGGCAGCGCCGCCCGCAAGGTCTGTTGCAGCGAGGCAGGAAGGGCGGCGAGAACGAGCCCCTCCAGCACTGCGCGATCGGCGCATAGCACGCCAGGCCCACCGGAATTGGACAGCACCAGCGTCCGCTTGCCGAGCCCGTGTGGAAAACGGCCGAAGGCCTTGGCGGCGATCAGCAGGCGGCGCAGCGAGGTGACGCGCAGCATGCCGCAGGCCTGGCAAAACTCCTCGATCGCGGCATCGTCGTTGATGGCCGCACCAGTATGGGCGCGAGCCGCTTGCCCGCCGATCAAGGTGCGGCCGCCGAACAGCGCCACCACCGGTTTGCGCGCCGCCACCTTGCGCGCCACATCGCGGAAGCGGGCGACATCGGCAATCGATTCGACGTAAAGCAGGATGGTGCCGATCGTGTCTTCCTGGGCTAGATGATCGAGATAATCCTCGACCCCCAGATGCATGCCATTGCCGACCGACACCACCGTGGTCAGCTTTAGCGCTCGTTCATTGGCCTTGGCGATGATTTCCTCGGCCAGCGCGCCCGATTGCGAGATCAGCGCGATGCCGTCTTTGGCGCCGGCGATCACGCCCGGCGGCACGTCGCGCAGGAAGGTTGCCGCGAAGCGCCAGGCGGGATCGAGATGGATCAGCCCGGCGCAGTTGGGGCCGGAAATCAGCAGATCATGCTCTTTGGCGATGGCCCGCACTTCGGCATCGCGCGCCAAGCCTGCTTCACCCGCCTCGGCGAAGCCGCCGGGCAGGATCAGGATGTTGCGGTGGCCGCTGGCGGCCGCCTCGCGCAGCATGTCGGGAATGGCGTCGGAGCGGATGACGATGACGGCCAGCTCGCACGGCTCCTTGATCGCGGCCAGCGACGTCTCCGCCTTGTAGCCGAAAATCTCGCCGCCCTTGGGATTGACCGGCACGACTTTGCCCTTGAAGCCCGCGATCTTCAGCATCTGCATCACTGCGCCGCCGGAAGAGGTGGCGCGCTCGCCTGCACCCACCACGGCAATGCTGCGGGGCGCGAAGAAGGCGTTGAGGCGGCTGCTGCTCATGGTCAGAACAGATGGAAGGAGCCGCCGGTGATGCCAAGCGGCCAGCGCCCGGCTTCGAACAGGCGGAACTTGATCGAGAAGGGATGCTCGCTCTCGCCGTCATGGCCGATCGCGGCAAGAGCGGCCTGATAGGCCGACTGTGCGGCAGCGCCGGCGGCAACCCGGCTCAACGCCTGATCCGCGACACCCGAGCGCGAAGCGGCGATGGCGGCGGCGCCGTGCGTGATCGAGGCCGACAGTTCCATCACCCAGCTCAGGGCAGCCATCAATTCGTGCTCCGGCATCAGCGTGCCGGCGCGGGCGAGCAGGGCGGTGCGCTCGCTTTCCTCGCGATCCCACCAGTCGCGCGACCAGTCGGGCGATTTGGCGACAGCAGCCGCCTGCTTCCAGTCGGGCACCGCTGCGACGCCGGTATCGGCGAAGCCCAGCCCGGCCAGATAGGCGCGCGTGTCCCAGCGTTCGGCCGTCGTCAGCTCCTCGCCGACCGCGGCGAACCAAGACGCCAGGCGGATGCGGTTGCGCAAGGCGTTCAGCGGCGCCAGCGCAGCTCCGACCGTCCGTGGCGCCGGATCGCCCATGCTCAAGCCGCGGCAGCCAGCGGCGGCAGTTTCAGCTTCAGCTTGTCCTCGACCAGTTCCTTGGCGCGGCCCAGGAAATCCTCGCGCATCTCGTCGTTGGTGCGCTGCTTGATGCCCCATTTGCGGAAGATCTCGTTGTTGCGCGACACCGAGGCGCCGAAGAAGGCGGGCAGCATCGGGTAGTAGCGGTTGATGGCATCCTGCACTTTCCGCCTTCCGTCCTCGGTCGCCACCAGCTCGGTGCAGAAATCCTCGCCGAACTGCGCATGGAAGCGTTCTTCCGGCATGGTCATGCGCGCAAGATTGCGAAGCGGATGGAAATTGCAGTGCAGCAGGTCTTCGACCTGCAGGATCTCGGCGAGATCGGCCAGCAGCTTGATGACGCAGAACTCTTCCCAGCTCTGCAGCGGGAATTCGAAGATCGACAGCGGCCGCTTCTCGCTTGGCGTCATTTTCTCGGCCGGAATGCCCATCTCCTCGCCCAGCTCGCGGAAGCGGACATGGTGGCCGTATTCCTCCATCGCCACACGGCAGGTCAGCCATTTGGCGTAAGGGTTCGGCGCCAGCGCGATGGCCGGCTCGTCGAACACCTGCGCGCCGTAAAGCTCGTTGACGGCGTGCGAGATCACCAGCTTGGCGACGGCGTTGCGGAATTCTTCCGGCGCGTCCTTCAGGTCGGCGGTGTGCTTGACGACGATTTGCTCGCTCATGGCTCGTCTCCTTTAGACGAAAGGTTCGGTATTGAAGGCTTCGAGATCGGTCGTCAGATCGGTGAAGCCCGGCGCCAGATCCTTGTCGATCGCGGCCGCTAGCGCTCCGATATCCCAATCGGCTTTCTCGTTGACGATGCGCGCCTTTGGCCGCGGCTGGTTGAACAGGAACACTTCGCGTCCGCGCACGCCGAACACCTGACCCGTCACCTTGGCGCAGTCGGGGCCTGCCAGGGCGGTGACCAGCCGGGCGACATGCGCGGCATCGATCTTCAGCGCCCGCTCCTTGTAGCTTTTCTGCGCCTCGTTGGCGGGCTGGATGATGTCGGTGACGCGGGTGCGGGCAAACGGCGCCACCGCGTTGCAGGTGATGCCGGCGCGCACCAGATCCATCGCCGTGACGCGCGTCAGGCCGACCAGCCCGGCCTTGGCGCTGGCGTAAGCCGCCTGGCCCAGATTGCCGTAGAGCCCGGCACTGGAAACGATGTTGACGATGCGGCCCCAGCCATAGCTCGATCCGCCGCGGCCCGACTTGCCCTGCTCGCGCATCACCGCCGAAGCCGCCTGCGTCAGATAGAACGGGGCGGAGAGGTTGTTGCGGATCACCGCTTCCCAGTTGAGCGGCTCGGCCTTGAAGATGAACGAATCGCGCAAGATGGCGGCGTTGTTGACGATGATGTCGATGCCGCCAAACTGCTTGAGCGCCATTTGCACCATGGCTTGCGCAGCACCAGGCGAGGCGACGCTGTCGTCGAACGCGGCGGCGTTCTTGCCCAGTTCCTTGACGACTTCGCGCGCGATGGCGGGATCGCTGCCGGCGCCGTCGATGGAAGTGCCGTTATCGGCCACCACCACGGCCGCGCCCAACGCGTGCAACTGGTGGGCAATGGCCTTGCCGATGCCCCGTCCGGCGCCGGTGACGATGGCGACGCGGCCTTGCAGCAGATCGCTCATGAGGCGGCTCCCTTGGCGTTCAGCGCCGCCATTTCGGCTTCGGTGTAGAAGGCGTCGGCGTGGATGTCGAACTGGTTCATGCCGCGGCCTTTCAGCATCTTGGAGGCCGCCTCGACCATCACCGGCGGGCCGCAGAGATAGGCCTTGCAGCCGTCGAGATCGTCGTAATCGGCCGCCACCGCCTCGTGCACGAAGCCGGTGCGCCTTTGGGTGGCGCCTTCGGGCTGGCTCAGCACGGCCTGGAACTTGAAATTGGGATGCTTGTCGGCCAGCGCCTTGAAGTGGTCTTCGAGATAGAGATCGCGCTCGTCGCGCACGCCGAAGTAAAGATGGATGCCCTGCTTCATGCCCTTCTTCAGCGCCGCGTCGATAATCGACTTGATCGGCGCAAGGCCCGAACCGCCCGCCACCGCAATGATCGGCCCGCGATGGCTGTCGCGCAGATAGGAAGCGCCGGCCGGACCTTCGACCCGGACCTGATCGCCGACCTTCACATGGTCGAAGACATAGGCGCTGGTGGCGCCGCCCGGCATGCGGCGGACATGGAATTCCAAAGTTTTGTCGTCGGGCGTGTTGGCCATCGAATAGTCGCGCGCCTTCTGGCCGGCGAAGGTGACCGAGGCGAACTGGCCGGCAGAGAAGGTGAAAGGCCCGCCTTTGTCGATGGTCAGCCGCACGCGCTTGATGTCATGCGTCATCTGGTCGACCGCAGCTACGGTGCAGCTCATGATGCGGCGGGGATGGACGACGATGTCTTCCGGCTCCAACCAGGCCACTTCGCAGTCCGACCACGGCACGGCGCGGCAGGCCAGGATCTGGCCTTGCGCTTTCTCCTCGTCGGTCAGCGCGAAATCGGAATAGGGCGACATCTCGACTTCGCCCGCGATCAGATGCGACTTGCAGGCGCCGCAATTGCCGGACTGGCAGCCATAGGGGTAGGGCACGCCGGCATCGACGGCGGCTTCGAGAATCGTGGCGCCGCTCTCGACGGCGATGGGGGTATCCCACTGGCGGATCTTGACGCTGAAACTCATGACGTTCCCGAACCTGTATGCTGCTGTTACTCTGTCGGCGCTTGGCGTGATATTTAGCGGCAGCTTGCAGTTCCGACGATTGTTTTGCAGGCCAATTGTTGGTATATATAACAATATTATGCCCACCTCACGCAAGCCCACCCAAACCCTGTCCAAGATTGCGGCCAGGCCAGCGCCGAAAACCGCGGCAAAACTGGCGCGCGGGCCGGCGCAATACGATTTGCTGCCGGACCTGATCGGCTATGGACTGCGGCGGGCGCAGCTGGCGGTGTTCCAGCATTTCGCCCGCTCGATGGGCCAGGCAATGGGAGCCGATCGCATCAGCCCCGGCGAGTTCGGCGTGCTGGTGCTGATCGACGCCAACCCCAACATCAACCAGACGGCGCTGGCGGAAGCGGTCGGCGCCGATCGCTCGACCATGGTGCCGATCCTCGACCGGCTCGAGCGGCGCGGCCTGATCGAACGCCGTCCCGTGCCGGGCGACCGACGCGCGCATGCGCTGGCGCTGGGCGAGGTCGGGCGCAAGCGCATGGACGAGTTTCGCGCAACGGTACGCCAGCATGAGCAGCGCATCGGCGAGGGCTTGAGTGCGGCCGAACGCGCAACGCTGCTCGACCTGCTGCGCCGATTGCGCAAGGCGGCCGAGACGGCATAATGCCGTCGCAATGAACGGACATTCACGCCAGGGCGCGGCATCGCTGGTCTCTTCGCCGCCGCGGGGCGTGATCTTCGCCATCCTCGCCTTCTGTTTCCTGCTGTGCCAGTTCCTGCGCTCGGCCTTCGCCGTCGTCGCGCCCGAAATGGTGCGCGAGGTGCCGCTGACGGCGGGCGAGCTGGGCTTGATCACCTCGACCTTCTTCTTCGCCGTGGCGATCACGCAAATTCCGTCCGGCATGATGTTCGATCGCTTCGGCGTACGCCTGACGGCCGGCATCGCGCTGGTGCTGGCGGTGATCGGCGGCTTCGTCTTCGCCTATGGCGGCAGCTTCTGGGAATTCGTGTTCGGCCAGGCGCTCTTGGGCGTCGGCACCTCGCCGGTGTTCATGGGCTCGATCGTGGTGATCGGCCGCTGGTGGGAACCCAAGCGCTTTGCCGCCATGTCGGCGACCATGATGTCGCTGGGCTATCTCGGCAATCTTTCCGCCACCACGCCGCTGGCCTATGCCGCCGCGTGGATCGGCTGGCGCCACAGCCTGGCGATAGTTGCCGCCGGCCTGGCGCTTTCGACGGTGCTGATTCTCGTCATCGTGCGCGATGCGCCCAGGGACCATGCTTGGTGGCAGCCGCGCCAGCCCGAGAGCCTGCGCCAGGTGTTCGGCGGCGTGCGCGAGGTGCTGCGCCATCCAATCATTCCCGGCCTGTTCGCCGCCGCCTTCATCGGCTACTCGACCTCTTTTGCCGTGCGTGGATTGTGGGTCGGCCCCTACATGCTGGAAGTGCACGGGCTGGACGCCATCACCCGCGGCAACATCCTGTTTCTCTTCGCCGCCCTTGGCACCGCCGGCATCTTCGTCTCCGGCCAGATCGCGAGCAGGCTCGGTACGCCACGGCCGGTGGTGATCTGCTTCGCCACCATCACCGCCGTCACCTCGTTGATCATGGCGGCGCTGCCCAACCCGTCGGTGCCGCTGTTCATCGTCGTGGTGTCGGTCTTCGCGCTGCTGTCCAATTTCTATCCGGCGGTGCTGGCGCATGGCCAGGCGACGTTTCCCGACCGCCTGCGCGGTCGTGCGCTGACGACGGTGAATTTCGCCGTGTTCATTGGCGTCGGCATCACGCAGGTGGTGACGGGATTTCTGATCAACGCCTTTCCTGTCGATGCGCAGGGCGCACATCCCGAGGTGGCGTATCGGCTGATGTTTGCCTGGCTGTTTGCCATCGGCACGATTGGCACCATCATCTACGCGATCTGGGCGAAGTTCCAAAAGCCGGTCGCAGCGTCTTCAGGGGAGTAGAATGCAGAAACTTTCGTCGGCGGAAATCATCGAGCGGATGAAGAAGAACCGCCAGCCTTGCGTCGAGACCATGGGCGGCGAGGTGCTCGAGGTCGATCAAGCGCGCGGCTGGATCAAGATGCGCTGGATCGCAAAGCCGGAGTTCTGCCATTCCGGCAACATCGTGCAAGGCGGTTTCATCACCGGCATGGTCGATTCTTCGATGGCGCATGCGGCCATGGTGCGCGGTCATTTCCACATGGCGGTGCCGACCCTGGAAATCAAAGTCAGCTTCTTCGCTCCCGGCCATCCCGGCCCGATGATCGCCGAAGGCTGGGTCGAACGCTGGGGCCGCTCGACCGCCTTCCTCGAGGGCAAGCTCTACCGCGAGGACGGCGAGATCGTCGCCAAGGCCAGCGCCACGGCGCGGCTGGTGCCAGCGAAGCTATAATCCTCATCCTACACCGTCATCCTCGCTTTCGCGGCGATGGCGGAATGTCCAGCCAAGTTCGCTGCAGGATCGTGCAAGGCTGATCGACCATCCAGGTTGATTACGCATTGCTGGCGCGTGCCCATAATCGCGCGGCAATGACCGATACCGTCGCCGCGCCCGCCATGCCGCCCGTTACCCTGACGCACCGGCTTGCCATCTTCGCCGTGCTGCTGCTGGCCTTTGCGCTTTGTCAGTTCCTGCGTTCGTCGCTGGCAGTGGTGGCGCCGGAGATGGTGCGCGAGCTTGGCCTGGCGCCGCGCGAGCTGGGCTTCATGACCTCGATCTTCTTCGTTGCCATGGCGATGATGCAGATCCCCGCAGGCATGATGTTCGACCGCTTCGGCGTGCGCCCCATCACCGGCACCGCGCTCGTCGCAGCCGTGGCCGGCGGCATCATCTTCTCGACCGGCGACCATCTGTGGCAGTTCATGCTGGGCCAGTTCCTGTTCGGTATCGGCATGTCGCCGCTGTTCATGGGCTCGATCATGGTGGTGGCGCGCTGGTGGGGTGCGGCCAAGTTCGCCACGCTGTCAGCGACCATGATGGCGATCTCCTATGTCGGCAATATCGGCGCCACCATGCCGCTGGCGCACGCCATCGAGTGGATCGGCTGGCGCTATTCGATGCTGGCGCCGAGCATCGTTCTGGCGGTGGCGACAATGCTGTTCTTTCTCGTCGTACGCGACGCGCCGCCCGGCCATCCGTGGTGGCAGGAACGGCGCAAGGAAAGCGTGCGCGAGATTTTTGCCGGTGTCTTGGAAGCCTTGCGCCATCCGGTGATGCCCGGCCTGCTGGCCGCCGCCTTCATCGGCTATTCTGCCGGCTACGCCATCCGCGGCCTGTGGGTCGGCCCCTACATGCTGGACGTGTTCGGGCTCGACGCCATCGCCCGCGGCGACATTCTGTTCGTTTCCGCCATCATGGGCATGATCGGGCTGTTCATCTCCGGCCAACTCGCCGGCCGCTTCAACCCGCGCCCGGTGGTGATCGGTTTCGCCAGCATCTGCGGCATCTCGCTGGCGGCGATGGCGCTGGTCGGCGATCCGGGCATGACCCTGTTCCTGATCGCCTTCCTCGCCTTCTCGCTGGTGGCCAATTTCTTTCCCGCCGTGATGGGCCACGGCCAGGCGACTTTCCCCGAACGCCTGCGGGGGCGTTCGCTGACTCTGATCAACTTTTCCGTCTTTGTCGGCGTCGGCATCACCCAGCTCGTCACCGGCTTCCTGATCGACGCCTTTCCCGCCGACGCGCAAGGCGCGCATCCCGAGGAAGCCTATCGCGCCATGTTCGCCTATCTTGCGGTGATGATGGCCGTCGGTATCGCGATCTACGCGGTGTTCGCGAAGTTCGTGCGGCCAACGTAATTAGAACTGCTCGTCCGCCATCGCCATCGTGGTGCGGCCTGAGGCCAACATGGCGGGGATCAGCGCCGTGCCTTGCGGCAGCAGGGTTTCGGCGAAGAAGCGGGCGGTGATGATCTTCGCTTCCAGGAAGGACGGATCGCCGTCGCGGGTGGCCAGCCGGCGGTTGGCGGCCAGCGCGCCGCGCGCCAGCAAATAGTTGCCGACGACGTAGCCGGTGAGGCGCAGATAGAGCGTGGCGCCGGACAGCACGGTGGCGATGTCGCTGCCGAAATTCTTCACCACCCAATCGGTCGCCTTGGCCCAGGCATCGGCGCCGTCCTTGACCGACTGGCGGATCGCCGCCATGTCGTCGCCGGGCGATTTCGCCAACTCGGCATCGAAGGCACGCATCGTATCGAGCATCGACTGCACCGCCGCGCCGCCATTGCGCGCCACCTTGCGCGAGACCAGGTCGCGCGCCTGGATGCCGTTGGTGCCCTCGTAGATCGGCAGGATGC
>JAQSWP010000141.1 GCA_029266575.1 Alphaproteobacteria bacterium
GCCCCGGTGCTGCCTCCAAGCGCGGCACGAGAGCATCCGCATCTTCGCGCCCGCGGCACCATCGTCGAACGCGACGGCGTGCTTGAACCCGCCCCTGCGCCGCGCTTCAGCCGGACGCCGTCCAACCGCGGCGACCAGCCGAAGGATCGCGGCGCCGATACCGATGCAGTGCTGCGGCAGCTGGGATTGGAGGCTGCCGAAATTGCGGCGCTGCGCCATAAAGGTATCGTCGCATAACCCTCAGTTAATGCTTTGACATTAAAAAAATAATGTGGAAGCGTTGATCATGACTTTCGTCGAAGGTAGGGGATATCCGGGATGATTCGCGACCAGAAGCGCCTCGACAGGGCGCTGGAAAATATCCGCGACGTGGTGCGCTCCAGTTGGATACCGCGTGAACCGGAAGTCGATCGCCTGGCTCATCTGCCCGACGATATCGTTGCCGAGATGAGGCAACGCGGACTTTTCGCCTATGGCGTACCGGAGGAGTACGGCGGCGAGGGCATGACTTGCGAGGAACTGGCCCATATCAACATGGAGATCTCGCAGTGCTCTCTGTCTTTCCGCACGCGGGTATCCAACAACATTGGCATTGGCGTCGTGCCCTTCCTGCAGGGTGGCACTGAGGCACAGAAGCGCTTTTACCTGCCGAAGATCGCCACCGGCGAGATCGTCATGGCCTTCGCCGTGTCGGAACTGGACATTGGCGGCTCGCAGGCCACGAAAATGCGCACGGTGGCGCGGCGCGATGGCGACGGCTGGATCCTAAACGGCTCGAAATGCTATGTTTCGCTTGCCCCTGTAGCCAACCGCATCCTCATGTATGCCCGCACCGATCTTTCCGGCAAGGGTCTGCGCGGCATCACTTGCTTCGTGCTGGAGCCGGGTACGGCGGGACTGGAGATCGGCAAGCCATACCGCAAGATGGGCCAGCATGGCATGGCGATGTCGGAGGTTCATGTGCGCGATTGCCGCGTCGGGCCCGAGACCATGCTGGGCAGCGAGCCGGGCTTTGGGTTTGAGACGCTGATGCGCGGCTTCCTGTTCCAGCGCATAAACCTTTCCGGGCTCAGCATCGGCCCGGCACTGCGGATGGTCGAGGAAGCGCTGCGTTTCGCCGGTGCGGCGCGGCCAGGCCGGGAGCCCTTCGCCAGCCACCAGCTGATCCAGGCGATGCTGGCCGAATCGCAGGTCGATATCGAGGCCGCTCGCGCCCTGCTGTTGCAGACGGCCCGTCGCTACGACGAAGGCAAGGACGTCACCATGCAAGCGTCTGTCACCAAGTACTTCTCGACCGAGATGGTTTGTCGCGTAGCGGACCGTATCGTTCAGATTTTCGGCGCTCGCGGCTACATCGCCGATTACAGCCCAATCGAAATGCTCTATCGCGACGTGCGTGGCGGACGGATGGCGGAAGGCACCAGCCAGATCCATCTGCTGACCATCGCCCGCGAAATGCTTAAGGGCGCGGCCTGATGTCCGACATGGCGATGCGCGCGCAGGGATTGCGCCGCATGTTGCGTGCGCAATCGGTCGCTGTCATAGGTGCCTCTGCCGACGCCTCGCGCGTGGGCGGCCGGCCCATCGCCCTGATGCAGGGCTACGGCTTCAATGGCGCCATCCATCCCGTCAATCTGAAGGCCGACACGATTCAGGGTCTGCCCGCCTGGCGCTCGGTGGCCGATATTCCGGCCGAGGTCGACCTTGCGATCTGCTCGGTGCCGGCCGAGCAGGTAGCCGAAACCGTCCGTCAGTGCGCGGCGCGGGGGATTCCAGGTGTCATCGTCTTCGCCGGTGGCTTTGCCGAGGTCGACGAGGCCGGCAGAGCGCGGCAGGAGGAGCTCGCGCAGATTGCACGCACGTCGTCGATCCGCATCCTGGGGCCCAACAGCGTTGGCTTCGCCGATTTCCGGCGCGGGCTGGTGGCGAGTTTTCACCCCGCCTTTCCTCCATCGATGCCGCGCGACGGGCGCATCGGGCTGGTGACACAGAGCGGCGCTTTCGCCGGCATGTCCTCGCTGCTGGCCGCCGCACGCGGCGGCTCCTTCAGTTACGTGCTGGCCACGGGCAACGAGGCTGATGTCGAGGTCGCCGAGTGCGTGGCGTTCCTGGCTGAGGACGAGAACACCGACGTCATTCTCTGCTACATCGAAACCTGCCGCGACGGGCCGCGCATGATCGAGGCGCTGGCGCTGGCACAAAAGCGACGCAAGCCGGTAGTGGTAGTGAAACTTGGCCGTACGGAGGCTGGAGCTCGCGCCGCGCAGTCGCACTCTGCTGCTCTGGCCGGGGCCGACGCAATCTACGATGCGGTGTTCCGCCAATTCGGCGTCTATCGCGCCAGATCGCTGGAAGAGTTCTTCGATGTTGGCTTCGCAGCCGCCATTGCGCCGCTGCCCAAGGGCGATTCGCTGGGCATCATGACTGTATCTGGGGGTGCGGGCGTGCTGCTGGCGGACACGGCAGTCGATTACGGCCTCAGCGTCGATCCCCTGCCCGAAGCCTGCCGCCAGGAGATGCGCGAGCTGGTGCCGATCGCCGGTGTCGAAAACCCGCTCGACCTGACCGGCTACGTGATCAACTCGCCGCCGCTGTTCAGTCGCGCCATGCGGATGATCGTCGAGGGCACCGATTTTGCCAGCATCTCGGCCTACCAAGGCGGGCTCTACCGCAACCGCCAGGCTATTGAGCCGCATCTGCCGATCTGGCGCGCGGTTCGCCAGGACCATCCGAATCGCCTGTTCACCCTGTCAGGCTTCATGGATGGTGACTGCCATCGCGCCTTCGAGGCGTTGGGCATACCCACCTATCGCGAGCCGACCCATGCCATCCGGGCCACCGCAGCGCTACGCCATTTCGCGCGCGCCTTCGCGCGCGAGAAGACGGTCCGGCGTAAGACGGCGACCCCGCCACTGCCCACTGGACCGATCGACGAGCCGGAGGCGCTGGGCTTTCTGCAGGAAGCGGGAATTCCAGCTGCTCCGCATCGGCTCGCCGGCTCGCCCGACGAAGCGGTGGCAGCAGCGGAAGCCTTCGGCTTTCCCGTGGCACTGAAGATCGTCGCCAGCGGCCTGATCCACAAATCCGATATCGGCGGCGTGCGCCTGAACCTGGCCAATGCCGAAGCGGTGCGTGCCGGTTTCGACTCGATCGTTACCGTGGTCCGCCAGGCACGTCCGGACCTGGCGATTCGCGGCTGTCTGGTGATGCCCATGCAGCGCGGTGGCGTGGAATGCATTATCGGCACGGTTCGCGACCCGAGCTTCGGACCGGCGGTGATGTTTGGCCTAGGCGGCGTACTGGTAGAGGTGCTGAAGGATGTCAGCTTCCGCATTGCGCCCTTCGACGTCGCTGAAGCGCACCGCATGATCGACGAAACGCGCGGTGCAGTGATTCTCAATGGCGTGCGCGGCGCGCCGCCGGCCGACCGCGAGGCGTTGGCCCTAGCGCTGGCCCGGCTTTCGGAAATCGCGCACGCCCATGCCGCTAGCGTGCGCAGCATCGAGGCCAATCCCTTCATGGTATTCCCGCGTGGCCAGGGTGCCGCGGCCGTCGACGCGGTGATCGAGCGCGATAGCTAGCCGGTCCTATTTCGCGCCGCCGCCCTGGCGCGCCAGCAACGCCGCTCGTGAGCGCGCATCGCGTGCGGCGGCGCGGAAAATCCCCTTGGCCATCTGCGAGGGCTCCTCTTCGGCGCGCCGATCGTTCACTTCAGCCCGCACCTGATGCACGAAGGGATCCGTTGGAGCGGCTAAAGCCGCCCATTCCACCAAATGTCCGGCTAGACGCAGCTCGCCGGCCGCGGCGTGATTGGCAGCTCGTTGTGCCAGCGCCCGGCCCGATCCCGCCACCGACGCCAACGAGGCTGCGATCTCGTCCTCCGTCGCCGGCTTGAGATGAGCGGGGTTGCCGTCCCACCAGCCGCCATAGAGCCGGCACACGTTGCGCACAACGAACTCCGGATCGTCGTATGTCGGCTGCAGCCAGGGCAGGTGCGCCAGATCCGCCGGCACCCGCACACGCTGGACGATCTCGTCGACGCGATAGCCATCGTTGAGTAGCGCCACCGTCTGGTCGTGCAAAGTCTCCAACCAGCGTGCAGTAGCCTCAAGATAGGTGCGGATCGCCCCCGCGCCGACCAGCGGCGGGCCGTGGCCCGGTATAAGGAATTCCGGCTCTAGCTCGATCATGGCGCGCAGCGCCACTGACCAGTCCAGCGCGTAGCGCTGTGCCTTCTGCGGATTGCCGGCATTCGGCGCCGCCCACATGACGAAGTCGCCCGCCGCGATCAGCCGCCGCCGCGGTGCCCACAGCCAGGTGTGATCATCGGTCTCGCCGCGCCCATGGAAGAGATGGAACGGCTCGCCATCGAACTCCAGCCGCAACTCATCGTGGAACACCTGGTCGGGATATCGATAACGCGTGGGCCACTCGAAGGCCGGCCGGCTGTACTGGCGCTTGTTTATGGCGCTATTGAGCGACGCCGTGCGCTCATAACGCTGGAAGCGGCGGCGCACATCGGCATGGGCGATTACGCGCGGCGGCGTCCAGCCCTTCAGCTTCGCTTCAGCATCGTAAAGCGCGGTGCCATTGCAATGGTCGAAATGGCCATGGGTGTAGACGATGGTGTGGACCGGCTTGCTTGGCTCCCACTGGCGAATGGCATCGCGGATCTGGGCGGCAGTATCGATCGCGCCGGTGTCGGCCATGATCAGACCGGACGGGGTGCGCAGCACGGTGATGTTGGCCGACAGGCCGCGGCAGATCACCACCGCGCTGTCTGCGTCAAGCGGCGTCAGACGGCACGGCGGGATACTACGGAACCATTCTGACGTCGTGAGAGCACCGCCCATGATACGGGCGGCGTCTTCCAGCAGATCTTCTCCAATGCGACTCGATACAACCGTCATTGCTGCGGAATCTTCGCCTCGCGCACGACCTTGGCCCAGCGCTCGACTTCAGCCTTGGTGAAGCTCGCCAGTTCCTGCGTCGTGGTGTAGGTCGGCACTGCGCCGAGATTGTCGATCTTGGAAACCACATCGGGATCCTTCAGCACTTCGCCAATCGCCTTGTTGGTGCGCTCGACGATGTCCTGCGGCGTCTTGGCCGGCATGTAAAGCGCAAGCCAGGCCTGCACGACCAGGTCCGGAAAGCCTGCCTCGATAACGGTTGGAACGTCGGGAATGGCGGGAAAGCGTTTGTCGGAGGTGACGGCGAGAGCGCGCACCTTCTTATCCGCCATCAGCGGCTTGGCCAGCGTCACCGACGGCGCCATCCACGACACGTTGCCCTGCGCCAGGTCCTGCAGCGCTTCGGCCTGGGTCTTGTATGGTACATGCACCATGTTGACGCCGAACTGCACCTTCATCATTTCGCCGATCAGGTGCATCGAGGTGGCGACGCCGACCGAGGCGAACGTCAAATCGCCGGGCTTGGACCGGGCCAGTTCGATCAGGCCCTTCATGTCCTTCGCTGGCAGCTTGTCGGTAACCACGATCACGTTGGGAAACGTTGCCAACATGGTGACTGGTGCGAAATCCTTGATCGGGTCCCAGCTCAGCGACTTCTGGATACTGGGATTGACCGTCAGGCTGGGGCTGCCGAGCACGATGGTGTAACCGTCGGCCGGACTGCGCGCGACCAGCTCGGTGCCGAGACTGCCGCCGGCGCCGGGCTTGTTCTCGACGAAATAGCGCTGGCCCATCTTGTCTGACAGCTTGTCGGCCACAATGCGGACAATGACGTCGGCAACGCCGCCGGCGCCAAACGGCACCACAACTCGCACCGGCTTGTCGGGATACGGGTTGGCCGCTTGCGCGCCGGCGAGCGACAGCATTGCGGTAACGAAGAGCCCGGCGGAAGTCAGGAGCGCGCGCCTTCCCAACAAGCCACGCTTGGTCGTGGAATTCGACATGGTTCCCTCGCGATGTTTTTTGGCCGGCCGGCGTTGCAGACCGTCCTATTTTGGTCCGGCCTTAAGAAATGTCATCACATGGGTTTTTTAATGTCAATTCATTAATCTTGTGACACCGATTTTTCCCAGTGTTAGGCTTCCCCGCATGACTAGCATTCCCTCGCAGGTGCAAAAAGACGCAGCGGACGAGCGCGTCGTGGTCGAGCGACGCGGCGCAACGGCAATTCTCACGCTCAATCGCCCCGACAAGCTCAACCCGATCGACTGGGCCACCATTCGAGCTCTACGTGCCTCGATCGCCTCCATGCGTGATGAACCCGAATTGCGCATCGTCGTGGTAACCGGCGCTGGACGCGCCTTTTCAGCCGGCGGCGATCTCGACGGGTATGTCGACCTCTATCGCGATCCGCCACGGTTCCAGGCATTCCTCGACGATTTCTTCGCGATGCTGGACGAGATCGAGCGTTCGCCGCGTATCTGGATCGCCGCGGTCAATGGGCATTGCGTCGCCGGCGGACTCGAACTGGCGCTGGCTTGCGACATCGTCATTGCCGCCAGGGAAGCGAAGCTTGCCGACGGCCATCTCAATTTCGGACAGCTGCCTGGCGCCGGCGGTTCACAGCGCCTGCCGCGCGCGATCGGCGCCCTGCGCGCGAAACATATGATCCTCACCGGAGCGCAAATCGACGGAATCGAAGCAGAACGCATTGGGCTGGCCGCGCTGGCGGTGCCGCATGCGGACCTGATGACGGCGACACTGGCGCTGGCCGAATGCATGCAGGAGAAAAGCCCGCATGGACTGGCGGAGGCTAAGCGCCTGGTCAATGACGGCGCCGATCTTGAACTGGCGCAGGCCCTGCGCATGGAGGTCGAGCGCGTGCATCGTTACGCCACCACCTCGCACGACGCAATGGAGGGATTGATGGCGTTCCGAGATAAACGTAAGCCCCGGTTCGAAGGCCATTGAAGGAGAAACCGTGTACCGCCTGCGCGACCGCTACGCCATTGTCGGCATCGGGACAACCGACTACACAAAGCAATCCGGCCGCACCGTCCTGGACTTGGCATCCGAGGCGGTAGGCAACGCCATTGCCGATGCCGGATTGGCGCCGAAGGATGTGGACGGGCTGGTCAGCTTCCAATTCAATGATTCGGTGCCGGGCATCGCGGTCGCCACCAGCCTCGGCATCCCCAATGTCGGCTATGCCGTCGACTACGCCGCCGGAGGCAATGGCGCCAATCTCATCGTGCTGGCGGCCGCGGCGGCGATCGAGGCGGGACTGGCCGAAACGGTCGTGTGCTATCGTGCCATGAATGGCAGGTCCGGATTTCGCCTAGGCGGCGGTCGCGAATTCAGCGCCCGTGGCGTGACGCAATATACCGCACCCTACGGTTGGATCACATATCCTCAAGCCATGGCCATGTGGTGCCGCCGGCACATGATCTGCTACGGCACCACGGCCGAGCAGCTTGGCCGTGTTGCAGTTCAGCAGCGCGCCAATGCGCTCGCCAATCCCCGTGCCATGCAGCGCCAGCCGCTTAGCATGGAGCAGTATTTCAGGTCGCGGCCGATTGTAGATCCCTTCCGCCTTTACGATATCTGCTTGGAAAGCGATGGCGCCTGCGCCGTGATCGTGACGGCGGCTGAGCGCGCAACCGACATGCCGCACCGGCCGGTTTACATCATGGGCGGAGCCTATGGCGGTGGGCCCAATCAAGGCGACGACCTGTTCGACGCCATTCGCTGGCCCGAACATGCCCGCAACTACAGCCACTACATCGCCGATCACTTGTGGGCCAGCGCAGGCGTCGGACCGCAGGACGTCGACGTGGCGGAGATCTACGATTGCTTCACCTACAGCGTACTAATGCAGCTGGAGGGCTTCGGATTTTGCAAGGAAGGTGAAGGCGGCGCCTACGTTGAGAGTGGGATCACTGCTTGCAATGGACAAATGCCGGTCAATACCCATGGCGGGCTGCTGTCCGAAGCGTATATCCACGGATTTAATCACGTCATTGAGGCCGTCGAGCAATTGCGTGGCAATGCCGGTTTGCGCCAGGTGGCTGATGCCGAGATCGCCCTCACCACAGCAGGCGCCATGACCTGCGGCAGCGCCATGATCCTGCGGAGATAAGAATGAGCTTCCTTCGCCCTCGCCCGGAACCGGATCCCGATTCCCGTCCCTATTGGGATGCCTGCCGGCAGCATCGGTTGTTGCTGCAACACTGCGCCGACTGCGATGCGCCACGCTTTCCGCCCGGCCCCGTTTGCAGCAACTGCGGTTCGGCCAGGCATCTTTGGAAGGAGGCTAGTGGCAAGGGGCGCGTGTTCAGCTGGATCGTGGTGCGCCATCCTGTCCCGGCCGAAGTTTTCGCTTCCGAAGTACCTTATGTCGTAGCGTTGGTCGAACTCGACGAAGGCGTTCGCCTGCCCTCTAATATCATCGATTGCGCGCCAGAAGACGTGAGTGCGAATGTGCCGGTACAGGTCACGTTTGATGACGTTGCGCCCGATCTGACGCTGGTCAAGTTTCGCCTGGATAACTAGCTCGATGAACGCGGGCGCCGCCTTGAACCAAGTGGACGACGCCGAGGTGTAGCTCACTACAATCCCTCATGCACAAAGCTGGGACCTAGTGCATCGGCGCTGGATAAATAGCCCATATAACCGCCAGTTCAGCGCTCGGTTTTCATTCTCTCGCATCGCTTCGAGAAGGCCTGCACCTGTAAGCCGCGGATAACTCGAACTGTTTCGCCACCTTTGCGGAGGTGGCAAATTTTCTCTGCGATATCGGAAGTTGCTGGCGG
>JAQSWP010000010.1:0-63803 GCA_029266575.1 Alphaproteobacteria bacterium
ATCGTGACGATCAACCGTCCCGACGTCATGAATGCGCTCCATCCCATGGCCAATCAGGAGCTGGCGGCCGCCTTCGACGACTTCGCCGCCGATCCCGACCTTTGGGTTGCCATCATCACTGGCGCCGGCGACCGAGCCTTCAGCGCCGGCAACGATTTGAAATACCAAGCCACCACTTTGGCCGGCCAGCGAGCCAAAAAGCCGGAAGCCGGTTTTGGCGGCATCACCAGCCGGTTCGATCTCAACAAACCCATCATCGCGGCGGTCAATGGCATCGCCATGGGCGGCGGTTTCGAGATCGCGCTGGCGTGCGACATCATCATCGCCGCGGAGAATGCTATCTTCGCCCTGCCGGAACCGCGAGTGGGGCTGGCGGCGCTGGCAGGCGGCGTGCACCGCCTGCCGCGCATGATCCCGATCAAGCAAGCCATGGGCATGATGCTGACCGGCCGCCGGGTCAGCGCCAGGGAAGGCAAGGAAATGGGTTTCGTCACGGAGGTGGTGAAACAGGGTGAGGCGATGGCCGAGGCCCGTCGCTGGGCCGGGCTGATCCTGGAATGCTCGCCCATGTCCATCCGCGCCACCAAGGAAGCGGCCATGCAGGGGCTGATGAAAGCCTCGGTTCGGGATGCCATGACCGGCCAGTATCCTGCGGTCGAAGCCATGATCGGCAGCCAGGATTTCGTCGAAGGGCCGAAGGCCTTTGCCGAGAAGCGGCCGCCGAACTGGAAAGGCCGCTGACATCGGAAAGCGACGGTACCCGCGCCTCTCGCCGCCGCGCGAACCGATGGGAGCCGATCGTCAAGCTGCCCGACTGTGAATCCATGCCGGCCTGATCTTCGTGTCGGAGCAAGGTCTGCGGTACATCCGCGCCAGTGCCCGCCAGTCTCTGGCCGCCGAATAGCCGGAAGGATCGCGCTTGCCAGCCGGGCGGGGAGCGTCTCAAATCGGCGGCCATGCGCCCCGTCCGGCTGGCCTATCTCGTCACCCACCCGATCCAGTATCAAGCGCCGCTGCTGCGGCGGATAGCGGCCGAGCCCGATATCGAGTTGACGGCGCTGTTCGAAGACGATTTCAGCACCCGCGATCATATCGACCACGGCTTCGGCCGCGCCATCGCATGGGACGTCAAACTCGTGGATGGCTATCGCCACCGGTTTCTGACCCCGTTGCGCGCGCGGCCCGTCGGCGGGACCACATCGTTCTGGTGGCCGTTGTCGAAGGATCTGGGCGGGATCCTGCGCACGGGCGATTTCGACGCGCTCTGGGTGCACGGCTACAAAACCGCCAATCACCTGTCGGCGATGGCGCTGGCGCGCCGCTATGGCATGACCGTGCTGTTGCGCGACGAGACCAATGCCGACAGCCAGCCGCGCTCCGCGTTGCGCAAAACCGCCAAGCGCGTTGCCTTCAAGGCGATGGACCGGCTGGTCGATACGTTCCTCGCCATCGGCACTGCCAATGCGCGGCATCTGATGGAGCTTGGCATCGCGCCGACCAAGCTGATCACCATGCCCTATGCCGTCGACAACGCGCATTTCGCCCGCAACCTCGCGCAGGCCGACGCCGCCGGAACCCGCACCCGCTATGGTATCGCGCCCGATCAGAACCTGATCCTGTTCAGCGCCAAACTGATCGAGCGCAAACGGCCAATGGATTTGCTGCAGGCAGTGGCGGCGCTGCAACGCGAGACGGCATCACGCCCCGCCCTCATCCTGGCAGGCGATGGCGAGTTGATGCCGCAGCTGAAGGAAGCAGTGCAGAATCTGGGCTTGCGCGACACGCATCTGCCGGGCTTCCAGACGCAGGCCGAACTCGCCGGACTCTACGCCGCCGCCGACGTGCTGGTGCTGCCATCCGAACGCGAAGCCTGGGGGCTGGTGATCAACGAAGCCATGAACGGCGGTTGCGCCATCATCGCCAGCGATCGCATCGGTGCGGCGCCAGATCTGGTGCAGGATAACGGCGTCGTCTATCCGGTGGGCGATGTCGCGGCGCTGACGCGCGCCCTGCAATCGATGCTGGAAAGCGATGCCAGGCTGGAGAGGATGCAGCAGCGCAGCCGCGAAATCATCGCCGGCTGGAGTTTCGAGCAGGACGTGCAGGCGTTGCGCATGGCATTGGACCTGCCTGCCCGCTAGCGGGTGAACTCGAATCGGAAAGCGTCGCCCTGCCGGTGCACGTAACCGCAATGCGGGGCGGCGAAATGGGCCGGCAGCATCAGCGCATGATGTTCGGCGCAATGCTCCAGCACGCGGCGACGCGATTTGGCGGCGGCCGGCGGATCGACGCAGAAGCGGCTGTTCCACTCCGGATGCCAGACCTGCAGCGGATGATGCAGGATGTCGCCGGTAAATAGCCCCTGCTCGCCTTTCGACGTCGCCTGCATGGTGATGCTGCCCGGCGTGTGGCCGGGCGCGGAGCGGATCAGCAGATTGTCGTCGATGGCGTGCTCGGCGCCGACCATGTCGGCCTTGCCCGCAGCGACGATCGGCAGCACGCCGTCGTTGAAGGCGCCGTGCTGGGCCGGTCGCTCCGGGTTGGCCTCGTTCTCGGCGTTGTAATGATCGAAATCGGCCTTGGAGAAGAGATAGCGCGCATTGGGAAAGGTCGGCACGAAACGGCCATTCTCCTCGATCGTGTTCCAGCCGACATGGTCGATATGCAAATGCGTGCACAGCACGAAATCGACCTGTTCGCGCTTGACGCCGGCAGCCGCCAGATTATGCAGCCAAGGCGTATCGAGCTGGTGCCCGTCGCGGAAGCCCGGCCGGTTGCGCTGGTTGCCGAAACAGGTGTCGATCAGGATGGTGTGGTGGTCGGTGCGCAGCACCCAGGTGTGGATGCTCATGTTCAGCCGCTTGGACTGCGGATCGAAATAGGTCGGCGACAGCCAGTCCTTATGGACGGTTTCGTGCTCGGGCGTGAAGGCGGCGAACATCTTCCCCGCCTCGATCAGCGGGATCATCATTTCCTCGACGCGCGACAGTCTCATCGCACCGATCTGCCGCTGCGCCGCCATGACACGCTCCTCCACGCTTTTCCCTGGGCTACAGGATAGTCTATGTCTGCGCCCCCGGTGCAGCAGCAAACCCATCCGATTCCGGTCGGCGAAATGGAAGTTCATATGTCTCAAGGCAAAAGCGCCGGCGCCATGGCCGGCTACCGCGTCCTCGATCTCTCGCGCGTGCTGGGCGGACCGTTCTGCGGCCAGATCCTGGCCGATCACGGCGCGGAGGTGATCAAGATCGAGCCGCCGCAGGGCGACGAAACGCGCGACTGGGGTGCGCCGCTGGACAATGGCGCTTCGGCCTATTTCGCCGGCATCAACCGCAACAAGCGCGATCTCGGCCTCGATGTCGGCTCGCCGAAAGGCCGCGAGGTGCTGCTGAAGCTGCTCGAGACCGCCGACGTGCTGATCGAGAACTTCAAGACCGGCACCTTGGAGAAATGGGGCCTCGGCTATCACGACGTGCTGCAGAAGAAGTTTCCCCGCCTGGTGCAGGCCAGGGTCACCGGTTTCGGCGCCGATGGTCCGTTCGGCGGCTATCCCGGCTACGACGCCATGGTGCAGGCCTGGTCGGGGCTGAACTCCATCAATGGCGCGCCGGAGAGCGGACCGGTGCGCATCGGCGTGCCGGTGATCGATCTCAGCACCGGCATGAATGCCTGTATCGGCATCCTGATGGCGCTGCTCGAGCGCGAACGATCCGGCAAGGGCCAGTTCGTTGAAGTGGCGCTCTACGACTCCGGCATCATGCTGCAGCACCCGCATGCGCCCAACTGGCTGCTGCAGCAAAAACGCCCGCGCCTGGTCGGCAACAGCCACGACAATCTGGCGCCCTACGCGCTGATCAAGGCCAAGGGTTGCGACGTGGTGGTGGGCGCCGGCAACAATCCGCAGTTCCGCAAACTGTGCGAGATGCTGGGCAAGCCGGAGTTGGCCAGGGATCCCCGCTTTCTCACCAATGCCGAGCGCCTGGCGCATAAGGAGGAACTGGTGAAGGAGCTGCAGGCGCTGATGGGCGAGCGCGACGGCGAGGCTTTCGCCGAAGAGCTGATGAAGAACGGCGTGCCGGGCGGCGCGGTGCGCGATCTGCCGGCCGTGCTCGAACATCCGCACACCAAGCATCGTGAAATGGTGGTCGAGTTGGATGGCTATAAAGGCACTGGCATTCCCATCAAGCTCTCGCGCACGCCGGGCAGCGTGCGCGCCAAGCCGCCGAAATTCGGCCAGGATAGCGACGCGGTGCTGCGCGAAGCCGGCTTCTCGGACGCCGAGATCGCCACCTTAAGGAAGGACGGCATCGTGCCAACCGAACGCCGCAAGGTTTGACCCATGTTCCAGACCGATCTGCTCAAGGGCAAACGCATCCTGATCACCGGCGGCGGCACGGGTCTTGGCCGCAGCATCGGCAAGCGTTATCTGGAACTTGGCGCGGAACTGGTGATCTGCGGCCGGCGGCTGGAGGTGCTGGAAGCCACCGCCAAGGAATTGTCGCAGGAGACAGGTGGCAAGGTCATGCCACTGCAATGCGACGTGCGCGACGCCGATGCGGTCGAGCAGATGATGAACCGGATTTGGGAAAGCGGGCCGCTCGACATTCTGGTCAACAATGCCGCCGGCACGTTCCTCGCACAGACGCACAAGCTCTCGCCGCGCGCCATCGATTCGGTGCTGGGCATCGTGCTGCATGGCTCGGCCTATTGCACCGTCGCTGCCGGAAGGCGGTGGATCGAGGCCGGTCAGCCCGGCTGTGTGCTGTCGATCCTGACTCTGGGCGCGCTGACCGGCGCACCCTTCACCGCGCCTTCGGCGATGGCCAAGGCCGGCGTGCTGGCCATGACCAGGAGCTTGGCCGCCGAATGGGGACCGAAAGGCATCCGCCTGGTCGCCATCGCTCCCGGCCCCTTCCCGACACCGGGCGCCTGGGAACGTTTGATGCCCGAACAAAAAACCAAGGGCGATCCGGTCGAGAAGACCATTCCACTGCGCCGGGTCGGGCAGCACGAGGAACTGGCCAATCTGGCGAGCTTCCTAGTCAGCGACCAGGCCGGCTATATCACAGGCGAATGCGTTGTAATCGACGGCGGCAAGATGCTGATCGGCGGCGGCGGGGGCGTAAACACCGCTTCCATGCTCGACTGGACCGACGCGCAATGGGCCGAACTGCGTAAAAAATAACCCGCCCGCCCCGGCGTAAAACGCCCGCCAGCCATTACATGCTGGAGGTGCGGGCGGCTTGCTTCGCGGCCGCAGCAATCGCAGTATCTGCACCCGATTTTCGACGGAGGCGACAAATGTTGACCAGGCGTGGCGTTCTGACCGCAGCGGCGTTCTCGACGGTGCTGGGTCTCGGCCTGCCGGCTTTGGCCCAGAGCACGATCAAGATCGGCGAGATGAACTCCTACAAGGTGTTTCCAGCCTTCCTTGATCCATACAAAAAGGGCTGGGAATTGGCGGTCGAGGAAGTGAACGCCGCAGGCGGCGTGCTGGGCAAGAAGATCGAGATCGTCTCGCGCGACGACAACGGCACGCCGGGCGATGCGGTGCGGGTGGCCGAAGAGCTGGTCAGCCGCGAGAACGTCGTACTGCTGGTCGGCACCTTCCCGTCCAATGTCGGGCTGGCGGTGGCTGACTTCGCCAAGCAGAAGAAGATCCTGTTCATCGCCGCCGAGCCGCTGACCGACAAGATCGTCTGGGAAGCCGGCAACAAGTATACGTTCCGCCTGCGCGCCTCGACCTACATGCAGACCGCCATGCTGGTGCCGGAAGCGGCCAAGCTGAAGAAGAAGCGCTGGGCCATCGTCTATCCCAACTACGAATACGGCCAGGCGGCGACGGCGGCATTCAAGAAGCTGATCAAGGAACAGCAGCCCGACGTCGAGTTCGTCGTCGAGCAGGCCGTGCCGCTCAACAAGATTGAGGCCGGCCCCGTGGTGCAGGCCATCGCCGACGCCAAGCCGGATGCGATCTTCTCCTCGCTCTTCGCCGCCGATCTCGCCAAGTTCGTGCGCGAGGGCAATACGCGCGGGCTGTTCAAGGATATGGCGGTGTTCAACATCCTGGGCGGCGAGCCGGAATATCTCGATCCGCTGAAGGACGAGACGCCTTCGGGCTGGTACGTCACCGGCTATCCCTGGGACCAGATCAAGACGCCCGAACACACCAAGTTCAAAGACGCCTATATGAAGAAGTACAACGACTACCCGCGCCTGGGCTCGATCGTCGGCTATTCCAGCGTCATGTCGGCAGTGGCGGCGATCAGGAAGGCGAACTCGACCGACACTGAGAAAATGGTGGCGGCGATGAAGGGCCTGACCCACTCGACGCCGTTCGGCGACATCACCTATCGCGCGCTCGACCACCAATCGACCATGGGCGCCTATGTCGGCCGGCTGGCGCAGAAGGACGGCAAGGGCGTGATGGTGGACTGGACCTACGCCGACGGCGCCAAGTTCCTGCCCTCCGACGCCGACGTCAAAAAGATGCGACCGGCCGACTAGGCCGCTATTGTGGTGGCGGCGCCTTCCGAAACGAAGGCGCCGTTCCACCATCGGCAGCGCGCGTGACCTTTTCCAGCATCGTCCTGCAATTCATCAACGGGCTGGCCGGAACCTCCTCGCTGTTCCTGGTCGCGGCCGGGCTGTCGCTGATCTTCGGCGTCACCCGCATCGTCAATTTCGCGCATGGCTCCTTCTACATGCTGGGGCTTTACGTCGCCTATAGCGCCATCGGATTCTTCGGCACCACGATCCTCGGCTTCTGGGGCGGCATCGTCGCTGCCGCGCTCGTCATCGGCGTGCTGGGCGCGGTTATCGAAATCCTCGTGCTGCGCCGCATCTACCAGGCGCCGGAACTGTTCCAGCTTCTCGCCACCTTCGCCGTCGTGCTGGTGATCAAGGATGCCGCGCTCGGCATCTGGGGACCGGAAGACTTGCTGGGCCCACGGGCGCCGGGGTTGCGCGATGCCGTCACCATCCTGGGCGGCAACGTGCCGCAATACGATCTGGCGCTGATCGTGATCGGACCGCTGGTGCTGGCCGCGCTGTGGCTGCTGCTGAACCGCACGCGGTTCGGCATTTTGATCCGCGCCGCCACCCAAGACCGCGAAATGGTCGCCGCGCTGGGCGTCAACCAGAAGCATTTGTTCACCGCCGTGTTTTTCCTGGGCTCGCTCTTGGCCGGACTGGGCGGTGCGGTACAGATCCCGCGCGAGCCGGCGCAGCTGTTCCTCGACATCGCCGTGATCGCCGACGCGTTCGTCGTCGTCGTGGTCGGCGGGCTGGGCAGCATCCCCGGCGCCTTCCTGGCCGCCTTCATCATCAGCGTCGTGAAAGCTTTCTGCATCGGCATCGGCGATGTGACGATCCTCGGCTTCGATGTTTCCTTCAGCAAACTGACGCTGGTAGTAGAGTTTGTGATCATGGCCATCGTGCTGGTGGTGCGGCCGTGGGGCCTGCTGGGCAGGCCGCAAGGGCAACAACGCGGCGCCGGCATGCTGAGCCAGCCGCTGCCACAGATCGGCCGGCGCTTTCTCCTCATCGCCGGCAGCATCGTAGTCCTGCTGGCCCTGCTGCCGGCGCTGGGAGATCGCTATCTGCTGGTGCTGCTGATCGACATCCTGATCTTCGCCCTGTTTGCCGCCAGCCTGCATTTCCTGATAGGGCCGGCCGGCATGGTGTCGTTTGGACATGCCGCCTATTTCGGGCTGGGCGCTTATGGCGCGGCCTTGCTGTTGAAGCAGGCCGGATTGCCCATGGAACTGGCCCTGTTGCTGGCGCCGCTGGTTGCCGGAGCGGGCGCGCTGCTGTTCGGCTGGTTCGCCGTGCGCTTGAGCGGCGTCTATCTCGCTATGCTTACGCTGGCTTTCGCGCAGATCGTGTGGTCGATCGCGTTTCAGTGGGACGCTTTCACCGGCGGCTCCAACGGCATGGTCGGGATTTGGCCTGCCGAATGGCTGTCCAGCCGCACCGTGTTTTTCTATCTGACCCTGATCGTCTGCCTCGGCGCTGTCGCCGGTTTGTGGCGGATCCTCTATTCGCCTTTTGGCTATGCCATGCGCGCCGGCCGTGACTCGCCTCTGCGCGCCGAAGCGATCGGCATCGACGTGCGATCCGTACAGTGGTTTGCCTTCGCCATCGCCGGCCTGTTCGCTGGTATCGCCGGCGCGCTGTTCGCCTTTTCCAAAGGCAGCATCTCGCCCGACCTGCTTGGCATCCCGCGCTCGGTCGATGCGCTGGTCATGGTGTTGCTGGGTGGCGTACAGACCCTGGTCGGGCCAGTGGTCGGCGCGGCGATCTTCACCTGGCTGCAGGACGAGATCGCCCGCGCCACCGAATACTGGCGCGCCATATTGGGGCTGGTGATTCTGCTGCTGGTGATCGCCTTCCCGCAGGGCATCGCCGGGTTTGCCGGCCGCCTGCTGGCGCGCCGCCGGAGCGCCCAATCATGAGCGCCGTGCTCGCCGTACAGGATCTGCGCAAAGCCTTTGGCGGCGTGCAGGCGGTCGCCGGCGTTTCCTTCGCCATCGCCGCCGGCGAGTTGCTGGCGCTGATCGGCCCCAATGGCGCGGGCAAGACCACCTGCTTCAATCTGGTTAATGGCCAGCTCGACGCCGATGCCGGCGAAGTGCAGTTGCTGGGACGGCGCATCACCGGTTTGCCGCCGCGGAAGATCTGGGGGCTGGGCGTTGGCCGCACCTTCCAGATCACCGCCACCTTCGCCTCCATGAGCGTGCGCGAAAACGTGCAGATGGCGCTGCTGTCGCATCACAAGCGTCTGCGCGCCGTCTTCGCAAGAGCTGGCGATCTTTACGCTGCCGAGGCCCTGGCGCTGCTCGAAAAGGTCGGCATGGCCAATCAGGCCGAACGACGCTGCAGCGTGCTGGCCTATGGCGATCTCAAAAGGGTCGAGCTGGCCGTGGCGCTGGCCAACAGCCCGCGCCTGCTGCTGATGGACGAGCCGACGGCCGGCATGGCGCCGGAGGAACGCAAGGAATTGATGGAGTTGACGGCGCGGCTGGCCAAGGGCGATAGCATGGCGGTGCTGTTCACCGAGCACGACATGGATGTGGTGTTCACCCATGCCGACCGCATCGTCGTGCTCGACCGCGGCAAAATCATCGCCCAAGGCGCGCCCGCCGATGTGCGGGCCGATCCGCGGGTGCAACGAGTCTATCTCGGCGGCCAGTCCGCGCGAACGCGCTGATGCTCTCGCTGCGCAATCTGCACGCCTGTTACGGCCAGGCGCATATCCTGGCCGACGTTTCGCTCGACGTCGGCGCGGGC
The DNA here is from genome assembly GCA_029266575.1 of Alphaproteobacteria bacterium. Classification (GTDB taxonomy): domain Bacteria; phylum Pseudomonadota; class Alphaproteobacteria; order Reyranellales; family JAQSWP01; genus JAQSWP01. The sequence continues at coordinate 9,292 of JAQSWP010000010.1, forward strand.
GAGGTCGTGGTGCTGCTGGGCCGCAACGGCGCGGGCAAGTCCACGACGCTGAAATCGATCATGGGCCTGCTGCCACCGCACAGCGGCGAGATCCATTTCGACGGCGCACGCATCGACGGCAAGGCGCCGCACGACATCGCGCGCCTCGGCCTCGGTTACGTGCCGGAGGATCGGCGTATCTTCACCGACCTGACGGTCGAGGAGAATCTCGAGGTTGGCCGCCAGGCAGAGCGGGCCAAGACGCCGCTATGGACGCCGGAGAGAGTCTTCGCCCTCTTTCCCAATCTCGCCGAGATGCGCCATCGCTCTGCCGCGCAGATGTCGGGCGGCGAGCAGCAGATGCTCGCCATCGCCCGCACTCTGATGGGCAATCCCCGCCTGCTGCTGCTGGACGAACCGTCGGAAGGACTGGCGCCGGTCATTATCGCGCAAATGGCGCGCAGCATCGGCGAATTGAAGTCGCAGGGGCTGACGGTCCTGCTGTCGGAACAGAACCTGCATTTCGCCAGTCAGGTTGCGGATCGCGCCTATGTGTTGGAGAAAGGCCGCATCCGCTATCAGGGTGCGATAACGGAACTGGCGAACGATCCCGACGCCCGGCGAGCCTATCTGTCGGTATAAGCTGCCGGGCCCATGACACGTCGAAATCCCTTTTCGCCATGCTATGCTGGGACGAGAAACAGCGCGAGGAGGATCTGGCATGTCAGTTCTGACCGAATTCAAGAAATTCGCCATGCGCGGCAACGTGATCGATCTCGCCGTCGGCGTGGTCATCGGCGCCGCCTTCGGCAAGATCGTGTCCTCGCTGGTCGCCGACGTCATCATGCCGCCGATCGGCCTGCTGATGGGCGGGCTGGATTTCAGCAACATCTTCTGGACGCTCTCGGGTGGCGACTACAGGACATTGGCCGAAGCCAAGGCCGCCGGCGCCGCGACGATCAACGTCGGACTGTTCATCAACACGTTGATCGACTTCCTTGTCGTGGCGGCGGCGATTTTCCTGCTGGTGCGCCAGATCAACAGGCTGGTGCCGCCACCGCCGGCCTCGACCAAGGACTGCATCTACTGCGCCTCTCCGATTCCACTGAAAGCGACGCGCTGCCCGCAATGCACTTCGCAACTTGAAGCCAAGGCATGAACGAGATCGTCAAGCCCGAAGACGTTCGCACGCTCTACGGCGAGCCGAGCGATCTGGTGCGCAAAAAGGTGCTGGACCGCCTGGACAAGCACTGCCAGCACTTCATCCGCCTCTCCCCCTTCGTGGTCATCGCCTCGTGCGACGACAGCGGCGCCGACGCCACGCCGCGCGGCGATGCGCCGGGCTTCGTCGCCATTCTCGGCGATCGCCGGCTGCTGATCCCCGACCGACGCGGCAACAACCGCATCGATACGCTGCTGAACGTGGCGCGCAATCCGCAGATCGGCCTGCTGTTCATGGTGCCGGGCGTCAACGAGACGCTACGTGTCAACGGCACCGGTCGCATCACCAGCGACGCTGCCTTGCTCGAGCCGCTGGCAGCGCAGGGCAAGGTGCCGACTTCGGCGCTGGAGGTGGAGGTGCATGAAGCCTTCTTCCATTGCGGCAAGGCGATGATCCGCTCGCGCCTGTGGGAAGCCGATGCGAAAATCGATCGTAAAACCTTCCCCTCGCTGGGCCGCATCGTGGCCGACCAGATCGCCGGTATCGACGTTGAAGCCGCTGAAAAGAATCTCGAAGAAGCCTATCGCACCCGCCTCTACTGATTCCGCGGCACCATTGCCGAAAGCAACGCTGGTTTTCCTGGTGTCATCGAGCGTGCTTGCCTATCGTGCGGCACGTCGATCCTTAAGGCAGGCATGTCAGCAAACAAACCGCCTCGACCTCCCGTCCGCATAGCACCCGAGTTTTCCGGCCTGGGTGGTCTGGCGCAGGCGCTCAAAGGCGATGGCGCCGGCACAGGCGTCGGGCGGAACGCCGCCGTGCTGGACGGTGATGCGACCTGGACGGTGCTGGGCGTCAGCGCCTTGTGGCAGACGGCGGCGGAGAATGCGGCCCGCCTGTCCGGCATGGAGTTGAACCGGTGGCTGGCATTGGCCATCGCGGATGCCGCCGTGGCACAAGGCGTCAAGCCTGCAGCCGCCTCGCATGATGCGCCAGATGATCGGGCATGAACGTCTGGATGAAATAGTAGCTGTGATCGTAGCCGGCATGGCGCCGTAGCGTCAGGGGCTGTTGCGTCCTGGCGCAAGCGACCTGCAACAGCTCGGGCTTCAGCTGCTCGGCAAGAAACTGGTCGCTCATTCCCTGGTCGATCAGGATCGGACCGGTCGTGCGACCGCTGCCGACGAGCTCGGTGGCATCGTAAACGCGCCAGCTTTCCTGGTCGGGGCCGAGATAATTGCCGAAGGCCTTTTTGCCCCAGGGCGATTGCATGGGCGCAGCGATCGGCGCGAAGGCGGACAGCGATTTGAACCGGTCGGGATTGCGCAGCCCGACCACCAGTGCGCCATGCCCGCCCATCGAGTGGCCGAAAATGCCCCAGCGCGTGGAATCGACGGGAAATTCGCGCTCGGCCAGCACAGGCAATTCGCTGCTGACGTAGGAATACATGCGATAGCCCTGACGCCACGGCTCGTGCGTGGCATCGACGTAGAAGCCGGCGCCCAGACCGAAATCCCAGCTCGCATCGTCGCCCGCATAGCGCCTGTCTCGCGGCGAAGTGTCGGGCGCTATCAGCGCCAGTCCAAGCCGCGCCGCTTCGCCCAAGGCGCCGCCCTTGGTCATGAACGTCTCTTCGGTGCAGGTCAGGCCGGCGAGATACATCAGCACCGGCACTTTCCCCTGCTCCGCCTGCGGCGGCAGGAACACGGCAAAGCGCATGCGCCCGCCGATTTCACGCGAATCGTGCTCGTAGAACCGGACGGTGCCGCCGAAGCAGCGATGCAGGCTGCGCTGCGTCAGATCGGGCATCAGAACTCGACCACGGCACGAATCGACTTGCCGGCATGCATCAGGTCGAAGCCTTCGTTGATGTTGTCCAGTTTCAGTTTGTGGGTGATCAGCCTGTCGATGTCGATCTTGCCGTCCATGTACCAATCGACGATCTTGGGAACGTCGGTACGCCCTCGCGCACCGCCAAACGCCGTGCCTTTCCAGGTGCGGCCAGTGACGAGCTGGAACGGGCGGGTCGAGATTTCCTTTCCTGCGGCCGCCACGCCGATGATGATGCTCTGGCCCCAACCCTTATGGGCGCATTCCAGCGCCTGGCGCATCACGGTGGTGTTGCCGGTGCAGTCGAAGCTGTAATCGGCGCCGCCTTTGGTCAGCTCAACCAAGTGGTCCACAAGGTCGCCCTGCACTTCCTTCGGGTTGACGAAATCGGTCATGCCGAATTCGTGCGCCAGGTTGGATTTGCTGGGATTGACGTCAACACCGACGATCTGTGCAGCACCTACCATGCGCGCGCCTTGGATTACGTTCAGCCCGATGCCGCCCAGACCGAACACCACGACTCTGGCGCCGGTTTCGACCTTGGCGGTCCAGATCACCGCCCCGATCCCGGTGGTTACACCGCAGCCGATGTAGCAGACCTTGTCGAACGGCGCGTCGGGGCGAATCTTGGCGACGGCGATTTCGGGCACCACGATGTGATTGGCGAAAGTCGAGGTGCCCATATAGTGCAGGATCGGCTTGCCCTCGAACTTGAAGCGCGAGGTGCCGTCGGGCATCAGCCCCTTGCCTTGGGTGGTGCGGATCTTCTGGCACAGATTGGTCTTGCGCGAGAGGCAGTATTCGCACTCGCGGCATTCGGGCGTGTAGAGCGGAATGACGTGGTCGCCCTTCTTCACGCTGGTGACGCCGGAACCGACATCGACTACCACGCCGGCGCCTTCGTGGCCCAGGATCGCGGGGAACAATCCTTCCGGATCGTCGCCCGAGAGAGTGTAGGCGTCGGTGTGGCAGATGCCGGTGGCCTTGACCTCGATCAGCACTTCGCCCGCCCGCGGGCCTTCCAGCTCGACCTCGACAATCTGCAACGGCTTGCCGGCGGCAAAGGCGACAGCGGCGCGGGTCTTCATTTTTTCTGCTCCCGATCAATGGCTTGCGCCCAGTGTGCCGTCCCGGTCGCAAACCGGCAATGGGACTTCCGGGGACGCGGCCCCCGTGTCAGGCTTTGGCCATGACTGAAACCACCTTGCAGGTCGATTGCTGCATTGCCGGCGGCGGCCCGGCCGGCATGATGCTGGGCCTGCTGCTGGCGCGCGCCGGCGTTTCCGTCGCGGTGCTGGAAAAGCATGGCGACTTTCTGCGCGATTTCCGCGGCGATACGATTCATCCGTCAACCCTCGAACTAATTTACGAGTTGGGACTGCTGGAGCAGTTCCTGGCCCTGCCGCACCAGAAGACCGAGAAGCTGGTGGCGCAGATTGGCGACGATGCATTTACCATCGCCGATTTCACCCATCTGCCGGTGCGATGCCCGTATATCGCCTTCATGCCGCAATGGGATTTCCTGAACTTTCTCGCAGCGCAAGCGCGCACCTACACCGGCTTCCATCTGTACACGCGCGCCAAGGCCGTCGATCTGCTGCGCAGCGGCGATGTCGTCACGGGATTGCGCGCCGAGACCGCCGACGGATCGATGACCGTGCATTGCAAGCTGGTGGTCGGCGCCGATGGCCGCACGTCGAAGATCCGCACCAAGGCCGGGCTGGTTCCGCAAACGCTCGGCGCGCCCATGGACGTGCTGTGGTTCTCCATCCCGCGCGCGCCCGGAGATCCGGCGCAAGCAATGGGCCGCTTCGATGCCGGCCGCATTTTCGTGCTGATCAATCGCGGCGATTACTGGCAGTCCGGCTTCGTCATTCCCAAAGGCTCCGCCGAGCAGGTGCGGGCGCGCGGCCTGCCCGCCTTTCGCGCCGCCATTGCCGGCGTGGCGCCGTTCCTGGGCGACCGGCTCGACACCATCGCCGACTGGGAGCAGGTCAAGCTGCTGACGGTGGGCGTCGATCGGCTGGAGCAATGGTACCGGCCGGGAGTGCTGTGCATCGGCGATGCGGCGCACACCATGTCGCCGGTGGGCGGCGTCGGCATCAATCTCGCCGTCCAGGACGCAGTCGCTGCCGCCAACATTCTTGCCGGTCCGCTGCGCGACGGCACAGTGACGCCGGAGCATCTGCGGCAAGTGCAACGGCGTCGCTCCCTGCCGGTGCGCGTGGTCCAGCGCCTGCAGGTGATCGTGCAGAAGCGCATCATCGGCACGGTGTTGACCAGCAGCAGTCGCCCGCAATTGCCGCGCGTCGTGCTCTGGCTGCTGCGCCTGCCATTCTTCCCCCGACTGCCCGCGCGGTTGATCGGGCTGGGCCTGCGACGCGAGCACATACGCACGCCTGTCAGATGACGGAGGCTCTTCCCTGCCCGGCTCGCCTGGGGCAGGGTAGCGCCGCCATGGCCCTTATCCCCATCACCAGCCGACTGGCGATCGACGAGCGCGAGCTAGAAGAAAGCTTCATCCAGGCCTCCGGTCCCGGCGGCCAAAACGTCAACAAGGTAGCGACCGCGGTACAGCTGCGCTTCGATGCGCGCAACTCGCCGGCGCTGACGCCCGAAGTGCGTGCGCGTTTGTGGAAGCTTGCCGGCCGGCGCATCACCCAGGACGGCATCCTGCTGATCGTTGCCCGCGAGCACCGCACGCAGGAGCGCAATCGCGCTGCGGCGCGGCAGAAACTCATCGAATTGTTGAAGGAGGCGACGGTTCAGCCGCGCGTGCGCAAGGCGACCAAACCGAGCAAGGCCAGCAAGCAGCGTCGGCTTGACTCCAAAACCCGCCGCTCAAGCGTCAAGAAGCTGCGGCAGTCGCGCTCTGACGACTAGGCTCAATCTACCGAGGAAAGCGCACCATGCGGCCCTGCTCTTCGTCCCACAGCGCGTAGCGGAAGCTCGACAGGCCCCGCCACAGATTCAAAGTCGGCACGCGCTCGAGTTCGGGCGCCGCCTCGTGGCATTCCTGAAGGCGATAGTTCGGCACTCGCGAGTTCAGGTGATGGACGTGGTGGTAGCCGATATTGCCGGTGAACCATTGCAGCACCCGCGGCAGGCGCAGGAAGGAGCTGCCTTGCAGCGACGCAGTGAGCGGATCCCATTTGTCCTTGCGCAGCCATTGCGTGCCTTCGAACCGATGCTGGATGGAGAACAGCCAGACGCCGAACACGGCGGCGATAGCGGAGATCGGCAGCTGCACCATGGCAACCTCGCCAAACCCGATCGCCAGGCCCATTCCGACCGCGATCGCGACCAGGGCCGCGTTGGTGAGATGCACCACCAGCCGCTCCTTGCGCCATTCCTTGGGCGTATCGAACGGCAGCCGGTATAGCACCAGGAAAATCAACGGCGGCAGCAGCACCAGCGTAATGAGCGGATGGCGCACCACGCGGTACATCATGCGCTTGAAAGGCGGCATGGCGTTGTATTCCGCCACAGTCAGGCAGGTGGAATAGATATCGGTGCCGCTTTCACGGCGATCGAGGTTGTTCCAGTTGCCGTGATGGCCGGCATGTTGCCGCTGCCAGTTGGCATAGGGGGTCAGGGTGAACAGGCTGCAGACCGTGCCCAGCGCGTCGTTGGCCCAGCGCCGTCCGAAGAACGAACCGTGGCCGCAATCGTGCTGGATGATGAAAATGCGCACCATCAGCCCGGCGGCAATCAGCGCCAGCCCGGCCGTGGCCCAGAACGACCAGTGGACGGTGAAATACATCGCCGTGCAGACGGCGAAAAACGGCAGAAACGTGTTCGCGATTTGCCACAGGCTGCGGCGAAGGATGGGTGATTGATGCTCGCGCAGCGCTTTACGCAGTGACACGGGATCAGCGGGCTTGCCCGCCGGGGTCGATAACATGGAACTAATATAGGTATGCCGCGCCCGCAGGTCGAGGAAACAACATCGTTCAATTGTGGCGGCAGAGCCGAATATGGCGGCGCAGGAATTATCTAAAGCTTTTTCAACGCCTCCAGCGACGGCAGCGGCCGGCAGGCGCGTTCGTAATCCTTCCACGGATCGGCGGTTTTAAAGGCAGCCGCCGCCCGGTCGAGCGTGAAACGCGGTACGGCGCGCTTTTTCTCGATGAACGACCATGCGATCGGCACGGCAATCGGCGCACCCTCGCGCGCCCGTGGCGACCAGGCGGCGACGGCCGTCGCCGTCCTGCCATTGCGCAGATAGTCGAGAAAGACGCGGCCTTTGCGCCTGGCCTTGCGGACATTTGTGGTGTAGGCGTCCGGCTTGTCCGCCGCCATCGCCTCGACCAAGGCGCGCGCGAATTCCTTGGCTTCTTCCCATTCGGCGCGCGGCTGCAGCGGCGCCACGACGTGCAGTCCCTTGCCGCCGGTGACTTTCAAGAAAGCGCCCAGCCCGAGCCGGTGCAAATAGTCGCGCATGTCGAAGGCGGCGCGGCGCAGATCGGCGAAGCTCAGGCCTTTGTCCGGATCGAGATCGAAGGTCAGATAATCGGGCTGCTCGAGGGCGCTTGCCGTCGAGGCCCAGGGATGGATCTCCACCGCAGCGATCTGCGCCAGTGCCGGCAGGGCCTCGGCGCTGGTGATCATGAGATAGGGTTTGGGCTCGCCCTTCACCTTCACGGTGCCGATCAGCTTGGACATGCCCTTCATGGCATGGCGCTGGTAGAACACCTCGCCCTTGAAGCCATCGGGCGCGCGGATGATGGTGAGCGGCCGGTTGGCGACAAATGGCATCAGCCTTGTGGCTGCCGCCTCGTAGTAGTCGCGCAGATCGGCCTTGCTGATGTCGCGCCAGAGCAGCTTGTCGGGATTGGTGAGTCTGACGGGAGACGCGGCCATCGTTTGCCAACGCCTCCCCCGCGTCACCGTTCCCTATCGGCCCAGCGTATAGGGCCCGCCCTTCTCCAGCGCCTTCTGCCATGCTGGCCGCGCCTGAATTTTCTCGGCGAAGCGCTTGAGATTGGGGAAGGCATCGAGCATGCCGCGGCCCTGCAATATGTCGGCGACGAAGCTGAGCATGAAATCGGCGCCCGACAATTTGTTGCCGACGAACCAGTCGTGCGATCCCAGCGCCTGGTTCATGTAGCCGAGATGATTGAGGATCTCGCTGTTGATGCGCGGCTGCAAGGGCGCGCCGCCTTCGCCCAGGCGGCCGGTGTAGAGCGCCAGCATGAAGGGCAGCATGGCCGAGCCCTCGGCGAAATGCAGCCATTGCTGGTAGGCGACGTAGTCGGGCGAATTCTCCGCCGGCTGGAACCTGTCCTTGCCGTATTTGCGGATCAGATAATCGGTGATGGCGCCCGACTCGGCGACCTTGACCCCGTCATCCTCAATCACCGGCGACTTGCCGAGCGGATGCACCGCTTTCAATTCCGGCGGCGCCAGCCGCGTCGTGGCATCGCGCTGGTAGTGCTTGATCTGGTACGGCACGCCCAATTCTTCCAGCAGCCACAGTATGCGCTGCGAGCGGGAGTTGTTGAGATGGTGGAGGGTGATCATGGGCAATCTCCAATGCGGTCGCTGCCCGCATGATACGCGGAACCGGCCGAGGAGATGGACTCGCTTGGCGTCCCCACGGGGATTCGAACCCCGGTTTACGCCGTGAGAGGGCGTCGTCCTAGGCCTCTAGACGATGGGGACAGAGGCGGTAAGACCCGCTAGATAGTCCAAGCCGGCCGCGCGATCAAGCCCCGCGCCAAAAGCCTCCCGATCCGGTGATCGAGAATGCCGCTCTGGTCGAGTACCGTTTCCTGCGCGGCTTCGATCCTGCCTGCTATCGCAGGGCCAGGAGCTGCTGCAAAGGCTGGGGCTCGGCCAAGGTGGCAAGCTTTTCCTGTCGCGTGAGGCTGGCGACGGCAGTGCCGTAATCGGGTGCTTCCGCGATCTTGGTCCTCGCCACCAGTAACGGCAGGTCTATGGCATCGCCTGGCCGGCGCGGCGGCGGCTGCATCTGCAGGTGCGCGCGCAGCAGCGCTGGGTCGGTAGCGAGCTGGTCGAAGGCGTCGCGTTCGGGAAAGGCGATGTCGCGATAGACGGCGCGCAACGCCACCGCCTGTTGCAGTTCGGCGGGCGGAGCGTGTTCCTCTGGGGTCCGCAGCACGCCCAGCCGGCCCAGCGCCGCACCAAGTTTCCGGCTGTTGACCAGCAGCACCAGCGGAATGGTGAGCGCCAGTCCGATGACGACCGGCAGCATCCACAAGAACAGCGCCGGCGCCACGGCATAGGAGGCGCCGCCCAGCGCCAAACCGACGGCCGTGTGCGGCCAGTACGCGCGCGCGATGACCGGCAGCGGATAATCGCCGCCCTCGCGCTGCTGCGGCTGCCATCCGGCATCGCGTCCGGTGAGGATCGAGAACACCGACGCCGACTGGCTCAGCATCGTCACGGGCGCCAGCAGACCTGTCAGCACTGTCTCCAGCAGCAGGCTGAGGAACAGGCGAATGCCGCCGCCGCTGTTGCGCCGGACCGCGCCATCGGCCAATGCCACCAGCAGCGCCAGCAGTTTCGGTACGGCAAGCAGTGCCATGGTGCCGCCAAACACCCACATGGCGCGCACCGGATCCTGCGCCGGCCAGACCGGGAAAAGCGTGAAGTCGGCGGGGAAATATTCCGGCCGGATGAAGCGGGCTTGCAAGGCGATCAGGATGCCGAGCAGCAGGAAGGCGAACCACATTGGCGCGGTGATGTAAGAGCCGATGCCCATCAGCAGATGCAGGCGGCTGATCCAATGCAGCCCGCGCGCCGGCAGCACCGCCGCGTGCTGCAGATTGCCCTGGCACCAGCGCCGGTCACGCACGGCAAGCTCGGTCAGGGTCGGCGGCCCCTCCTCGTAGCTGCCGTCCCAGTCCGGCATCATGCGCACCGCCCAGCCGGCCCGGCGCAGCAGCGCGGCCTCGACGAAATCGTGGCTGAGAATGTGTCCGCCGAACGGCTTGCGCCCACGCAGGCTTGGCAGGCCCGCCGCTTCGGCGAAGGCGCGGGTGCGGATGATGGCGTTGTGGCCCCAGTAATTGCCCTCACCGCCATGCCACGTCGTGATGCCACGCGCGATTAGGGGTCCATAGATGCGGCTGGCGAATTGCTGCAGGCGGGCGAACAGCGTCTGGCCGCGCACCAGGACCGGCAGGGTTTGCACCAGCCCCGCCTGCGGATCGGCTTCCATCGCGGCGGCAAGGCGCAGAATGGTGCGCGCCGTCATCACGCTGTCGGCATCGAGCACCAACATGTAATCGTAGGCGCCGCCTTGGCTGGTCACCCATTCGGCGAGATTGCCGGCCTTCCGCTCGATATTGTGCCGGCGGCGGCGATAGAAGATGCGTCGCTCGCCGGCGGTGCGCGTGCGCAAGGCGAGGAACGCCTGTTCTTCGGCGATCCAGACATCGGGATCAGTGGTGTCGCTGAGTATGAAGAAATCGAACCCGTCTTTCGCGCCCGCGCGCTGCAGCCCCGTGTCCATGCCCTCGATGGCGGCGGCGAATCGCGTCGGGCTTTCGTTGTAGACCGGCATCAGGATGGCGGTGCGCCCGCGTAGTGGAATTTGCAGCTCGCCCGCGCGGCGGCGGCCGAAGATGGCCGATGCGAAACCGGCCAGCGCGCTGCAGAAAGCCAGCGCGATCCAGGCGAATAGCGCCAGGAACAGCCACAGGATCAGGAATTCCAGCGTCGTCAGCCCGCCGACATCGAGGACCTCGAACATCTCGATGGCGGCGAACACGGTGAGCGCCATGGCGCCGGCGATGACGACGAGGCGCGTGGCGATAACGCCGGCAGAGGCAGCGAGGCGGCGCCGGCGGGCGGCCAACCACAGCGATTGCCGTGGCATGGCAAGAGGCGACGGCGCCGGCATGGCCGGTGTCATCGCGGCTGCTTCACTTAACGAGTCCATCGATAGAGCCAGGTTTCGGATACTGGCTGATCGCCGTCCATCAGCCGGGCGCGCAACTCGATAACGCGCGCGCTTTCAGGCTCCAGTTCGAAACTCAGGCGCCAGCCGCCGGTGACGGGGTTGAGCTGCGACACCACGTTGTGGATTTTGCCGGCATTGGCCTCGACCTGGCCGCGACGATCCTTGGCATCGCGCCGCAACACGTCGCCTTCGGTCTCGATCACGAACAGCCACCGATTCTGGACGAAGGATGCGCCGATCCTGGTGTCGGTGACGTGCGCCAAATCGGATTTCCAAGGTGCATCCCAACACCAGTGCATACGATAGGCGAAGCTGTGCTCGCCCTTGGCGGCGAGCGGCTTCTCCGGCCGCCAGAAAGCAACGATGTTGTCGTGAATTTCGCTGGTGGTGGGAATCTCGATCAGGCTGACACCGCCCTTGCCCCATTTACCCAAGGTCTCGATCCACAGGCTGGGCCGGCGCTCGTAGCGCGCTTCAAGATCCTGGAAGGCGGCGAAGGAACGCTGGCGCTGCATCAGGCCGAAGCCGCGCGGATCGACGTCGAGGAAGTTGGCCGCCTGCAGCAAGCCGGGATTGCTGATCGGCCGCCAGATTTGCTCGCCGCTGCCAGTCCAGATCGATAGCCCGTCGCTATCGTGCACCGAGGGGCGGAAATCGTCGATGCCGCCGCGGTCGCTGGCGGCGAAGAAGAACATGCTGGTCAGGGGCGCGATGCCGACCTGCGCGATCTCCACGCGCGGGAAGAGCGTCGATTCGACTTCGACGATGGTGGCCTCTCCCGGTCGGATAGCAAAGCGATAGGCGCCGGTGGTGCTGCGACTGTCGAGTAGCGCATGGATCACGATCTCGCCCGCCTGCGAGCGGGGCTTCTCCAGCCAGAAGCTGGTGAAGCGGGGAAATTCCTCGCCGGTCTGCTCGGCGGTCTTGATCGCCAGGCCGCGCGCCGACAGGCCGTAGCGATGGTGCTTGCCGACGGCGCGGAAATAGCTGGCGCCGAGGAAGACGGCGACCTCGTCGTGATAGTCGGGCCGGTTCATCGGTGCGTGCAGACGGAAGCCGGCGAAACCGCGATCGCCTTCGGCGACGCTTCCGATCTTGCTGAGGTCGAACATCTCCGGCCGGTATGCGACCGGCTGTGCAATGCCGTTGTCGACCTCGAAAATCTCGACCCGCTCCTTGTAGAGAAAACCGCGATGGAAAAGATGGACGGTGAACGGCAAATCCTGGCCAGCCCACAGGGCCTGGTCGGGTTTGAAACGCAGTGCGCGGTAGTCGTCGTAACCGATCTTGGCCAAAGTCGGCGATAGCGCATCCTTGGATGCCTGCCACGGTTTTGTCGCGAGCGCCCTGGCCAATTCCTTCACGCGCTCGGCGGAGAAAGGTTCGGCGGCGGTGGCGGCGGAGATGCCGAAGCGCCGCCGTGCCGCGTCGAGAGCCACAGGCAGCACCAGCGCTCCCGCCAGCAAATCGCGACGATGCAGCTTCTTCACCTCGACCTCATGCTGGTAATGCCGGGGGCGAAGCGGATCTGCGCCCGAACATCGGCATCCGGCAGTAACGCCAGCAACGACAAAGGGTTCCGGTACTTCCTAGCCGCCGGCGGGGCGGAAACCGCGGTTCAGGAAATCGCCGACCAGGCTGTTAAATTTCATCCGCACCTTCTCGTCGGCGCTGATGACGTAGCCTTCCGAGCCGACGCACAGCGCCAGCATGATCTTGCGCGTGGTGGGATCGCTCATGCCGACGCCCAGCAGGCCGGAGCGCACTTCCAAATCCTTCGAGATGCGGAAGCGGCACTCGTTGAGCTGGCGGCCGATGCGCCGGCTGCCGCTCTACCCGCCATCCCATTGATGCGCCGCGCCGTCGCGTCCTTGCCGATGGCGCTGGGCACGAACGGGCTGTAGCTGTCGATCTCGAGGCTTTCACCGCCGCCGGAAGCTTGCAGCCAGGGATCGGCAATGCGGGCGGCGGCGAAGGACGGCAAGCTTGCGAGCACGATCGCCGCCGCCAGCGCTCGTGCCCAAACCTTCATGGCAGCGCCTCTGCTCTTACGCTGCCTCGCCCCGTGCCACTGCGCCGGCCACGGCGAGGAATTTCTCGACATGCGCCGGGTCGGTGCTGAAGCTGGTCACCAGACGCAGCGCGATCTCACCGGCACGCGCTTCCGGCGTCGGCCATTCGTAGAAAGAAAATCCGGCAGCTTCGAGGCGGGATTTCATGGCCAGCGGCATGACCGGGAAAATCTCGTTGGCCTGCACCTTGTAGAGCAGGCGCACGCCCTTCAGCGCCTGCAAGCCATCGGCCAGGCGGCGCGCCATGGCGTTGCTGTGGGCAGCACTCTTCAGCCATAGACCGTCGCTAAGATAGGCGTCGAGTTGGGTGGTGAGAAAGCGCATCTTGGAAAACAGATGCCCCGCCCGCTTGCGCCGGAACGCCATGGTGGCCGCCAGCGCCTTGTCGAAGACCACGATGGCTTCCGCCGCCATGGCGCCGTTCTTGGTGGCGCCGAAGCTCAAGACATCGACGCCGGCGCGCCAGGTGATGTCAGCGGCGCTGACATTGAGGCCGGACAGCGCATTGGCGAAGCGCGCGCCGTCCATGTGCAAACCAACCTTATGCTTGCGGCAGATCTCGCCGATGGCGCCGACCTCGCTTGCGCCATAGACCGTGCCGCATTCGCTGGCCTGGGTGAGCGAGACGGCGGCCGGCTGCACGTGATGCACCACGCCGGCGCCCGCGCCCTGCAGCGCGCCATCGAGCGCCGCGGCCTGCAGCTTGCCGTCGGCGCCTGGCAGCGGCATTAGCTTGGCGCCGCCAGTGAAGAATTCGGGCGCGCCGCATTCGTCCTGCTGGATATGCGCCAACTCGTGGCAGAACACGGCCCCCCATGGCGGCGACAGCGCCGCCAGAGCCAGAGAATTGGCCGCGGTGCCGGTGGCGACGGCGAAGAACTCGACCTCGCGCTCGAAAATCTCGTTCAGCCGCGCGCCGACGCCTTTGGTGATCTCGTCGTTGCCGTAGGGCATGACGTTGGGAATGGAGTTGACGCGCGCGATGGCGTCGAGGATCTGCGGATGCACGCCCGCCGTATTGTCGCTGCAGAAATTCACTTCTTCCCCTCCTGGGCATTGCGCGGCGGCACGTTGACGCTGGGCAAGCCCGGCAGCATGGATGTCGGCGCCGGCTCGCCGCTGTTTTCGATGTTGAGCGTGCCGATCAGCGCGCCGGTGTTGAGATCGACCACGATCAATTGCTGGCTCTGGTCGGCCAGGATGGCGCGCAGCACCAGCCGCCCGCCGCCGGCGCTGAAATCGGAAATGCGCGCGCCGGGCGGCAGCATCAGGGTCTGCTCGCCGAAATTGGGCGTGAAATGCGGCGGCAGCGCCTCGCCGATTTTGGGCAGCGGCACGGGCTCCGGCAGTTTCTCCGCTTGTGGCGCCGGCACCGCAGGCGCGGTCGCGACCGGCGTCGGCGGTGGCGCTGTGAGGCGGCCGGCGATGACGTAGATCAGCGCGCCGAATCCCACCACCAGGAGGACGCCCATCGCGATGACCAGGGTCTTGAGCAAACGCATGAATCCGGTCCAGTCTCCAATCATGACAACACAGGCTGCCGCGCAACGCCACCGCTTGACCGTGGCGCCAGCCGATGCCGGCCAACGCCTCGATCGTTATCTGGCCCTGCGGCTGGCCGACGACAGCGACGGCCTCTCGCGCAGCCGCCTCAAGGCGCTGATCGAAGCCGGCCACATTGCCATCGGCGCGCGCAACGCCTTGCAGCCCGTACGCGAGCCCTCGCGCAAGGTCAAGACGGGCGAAACGATCGAGGTGTTCGTTCCCGAAGCGGAGGCCGCAACGCCCCTGCCCCAAGCCATTGCGCTGACCATTCTCTACGAGGACGACGATCTCTTGGTGCTGGACAAGCCGGCTGGGCTGGTGGTGCACCCCGCGCCGGGCAATCCCGACATGACCTTGGTCAATGCCCTGCTGGCCCATTGCGGGCCCAGCCTGTCGGGCATTGGCGGGGTGAAGCGGCCCGGCATCGTGCACCGGCTGGACAAGGACACTTCCGGCGTCATGGTGGTGGCCAAGAACGACGTGGCGCACCAGACGCTATCTGCCGCCTTCGCCCGCCACGATATCGAGCGCGGCTACAAGGCGCTGGTCTGGGGCGCGCCCAGCCCGCCGGCCGGTCTGATTGAAGGCAATATCGGCCGCTCCCCGCTCAACCGGAAGAAAATGGCCATCGTCAAAGGCGGCGGCAAACCGGCCGCGACACGCTACCGCGTCGAGCAGCGCTTTGGCCCGGCGGGAACGGCGCTGGCCAGCCTGGTGGATTGCGAATTGCTTACGGGGCGCACGCATCAGGTAAGGGTGCACCTGGCGAGCCGCGGCCATCCGCTGGTCGGCGACCCGCTCTATGGAAGGGCAAGAAAAAAGCCCAAAGGCTGGGAAAGCGAGGCGGCGATCCTGAACGCCTTTTCGCGGCAGGCGTTGCATGCATATCGGCTGGGTTTTGCTCATCCGAAGGGCGGGGGAATGCTCCGATTTCAGAGCGCTTTCCCAAGCGATCTCAAAGAGTTGATCGAGGTGTTATCGGCCCGCGCCTGAGCCGCCCCGGAACTGCCTCAATTACCTGACTGGATTGGTCAGGTTTGTTGACAGAACCAGGGTAAAAGCCGTAAGTTCGCACTCGCACAAGCCGGCTTGGCTGGCGGGTGCAAGACGGCTCTTCAACCGGATGCTGCCCAATTGGGGGCTCCCAAACCAGGAGAGGCTGACCGAGTATGAGTACAGCAAGCTTACCTGCCATTCCCGCCCTCAGCCCCGAGGGCAACCTTTCCCGCTACCTGCAGCAGATTCGCAAGTTCCCGATGCTGGAACCGGCGGAGGAATACATGCTGGCCAAGAGCTGGCGCGAGCACGGCGACACCGAAGCCGCGCACAAGCTGGTCACCTCGCATCTGCGCCTGGTCGCCAAGATCGCCATGGGCTATCGCGGTTATGGCCTGCCGATCGGCGAGCTGATCTCCGAAGGCAATGTCGGCATGATGCAGGCGGTCAAACGCTTCGAGCCCGAGCGCGGCTTCCGGCTGGCGACCTATGCCATGTGGTGGATCCGCGCCTCGATCCAGGAATACATCCTGCATTCCTGGTCGCTGGTGAAGATGGGCACCACGGCCGCCCAGAAGAAGCTGTTCTTCAACCTGCGCAAGCTGAAGAGCCAGATGCAGGCGATCGAGGAGGGCGATCTGTCGCCCGACAAGGTCAAGAAGATCGCCACTACGCTCGGCGTCACCGAAGACGACGTGGTGCAGATGAACCGCCGCCTGGCCGGCCCCGACGCCTCGCTCAATGCGCCCTTGCGCAGCGACGGCGAATCGGAATGGCAGGACTGGCTGGTCGATCACAGCGACAACCAGGAGACCACCTATGCCGAGGCCGAAGAGACCTCGCAGCGGCGCGAGCTTCTGAACACAGCGCTGCAGACCCTGACCGAGCGCGAGCGCCACATCCTGGAGCAGCGCCGGCTGATCGACGAGCCCAAGACGCTCGAAGACTTGAGCCACGAATACGGCATCAGCCGCGAGCGCGTGCGCCAGATCGAGGTGCGCGCCTTCGAGAAGCTGCAGAAGGCCATTCGCAACGCCGCCGCCCGCATTGCCGGCCAGAGCGTGCCGGCGCTGGAGACGGCCAAAGCCTGATGATCTCTCTCGAGTGACGATCGGAAACGGCGGCCCTTGAACAAGGCCGCCGTTTTCGTATTGCTGAGCCCCTTCGACAAGTTCAGGAGCGAAGCATCCTGCCGGTGCGAGTCTCGTCCATCCAGCAAATGTCGGTGCGATTGAAGCAAGACCCTTCGCTAACGCTCAGAGTACGGAGGAGAATTCGACTACTCCGGCTCGGCCAAACGATCCGCCATCATGCGCTTGAACGCCGGCCGCGCCTGGCACGCGGCCAGCCATTTCTTCACGCCCGGCACGGCGTCGAACAAGGCGGGCACCGGCTGGGCATAGCGCAGCACTTCGGCCACGTTGAGATCGGCGACCGTGAAGCGCCCGCCGACCAGATGCCCTCCGCCCTCCTGCAGCGCCGCCTCCAGCACGCGCAACGGTCCCGGCAATTTCGCCGCCGCATCGGCCACTGCTTTGGCGTCCTTGCCGGCATTCTGCACGATGACGACCGCATGCGGCTCGGCTTCGGTCGCCGCCCACAGGGTCCACATCGCGATCAGCCCCTCCTCGCGCACGTCGCGCGCCGCCAGCTTCCCGCCATGTTTCTTCGCCAGATAGAGATTGATGGCCAGCGATTCGTGCAGCACCAGCCCGTCATCGTCCATGGTCGGGATATGGCCGTTGGGATTGACCTTGCGGAACTCCGGCGAGAACGTGTTGAGCGGCGCGTCGGGCGCGTTGGGATCGGCCAGCCGATACGCCTGCATCACCGGCACCTTCTGGTACTTAACCCCCAGCTCCTCGCACAGCCACGCATTGCGCGAGGCGCGGGAACGGAGCATGCCGTAGATTTTCAGAGTCATTGTTGTTTCCCCAGCGTTTCTCAACCTTGCAACGGCCACTGACCGTAAGGTTCGTAATGCTTACGACCCTGCAGGCTGAGGATCAAAGAGAATTCCTCGACACGCCAAACGATGGGCTCGTCCAGCACCGTCTCGGGCACGCTGCTGCCGCCATAGAACAGCGTCAGATGCGGCACGAAGCGCGAATCGAACAGCGGCCGATCAGCGCCGGCGCCGGCCAGCGCATTGCCGATGGCATTCTGCAGCGCGACGAACCCGTACAGCCCCTTGCCGCAGCGCAGGACCAGTGGTTGCCCTGGCCCGTTGAACGGCTGCACGCCGTCGAACACCGCATCGAATGGCTTTGCTTTGATGGCGGCGGCCACGTGCCGGACTGCAGCGATCACCTCGTGTGGAATGCCGTCATGCTCGCCCAACCCGTAGAGGGTGACGTGTGGAATGCGGATCGGCGCCTCGATGCCGAATTGCGCCTGCAGGCGCTGGCCGGCAGCGACAGCCTGCTCGGCGACGGCCGCGGGCGGCATCGCGGCGAAGAACAGTTTGTAGCGCTCCGACGGTCCCAGCCCGAGCGCGATCTGCCGCGGATCGGCGGGGCGGGATCGCAGGCGAAGTTTCCTTTTCATGAAGTATTAACGCCGCAGCTTTGGCCCGCTCGCAACGCCTGCGATTCGCGTGCAGTCCCAAGGTGCAACCGGTAAAAATCACCCCCAGACTTACCCTTTGCCCCACCGGCGCAAATTGGCTACCTAAAGTCCCGGGAAGGGGCAATCCGTCCATGAACGACAACGAGCACAAGGGCCTGCTGCCGGCCGGCCTGGGCGACATGCTGCCCCCGGAGGCTGCGCTTGAGGCGAGCGTCATCGAGCAGTTGATGGCGCGGCTGGCGGCCAATGGCTACGACCGGGTCAAGCCGCCACTCGTCGAGTTCGAGGAATCGCTTCTGACCGGCGCCGGCGCGCAGATGGCGTCGCAGACTTTCCGCCTGATGGACCCGGTGTCGCAGCGCATGCTGGGCGTGCGCTCGGACATGACCCTGCAGATCGCCCGCATTGCCGCCAGCCGGCTGCGCGACGTTGGCAGGCCATTGCGGCTGTCCTATGCCGGGCAGGTGTTGCGGGTGAAGGGCTCGCAATTGCGGCCCGAGCGGCAGTTCGCGCAGATCGGCGCCGAGCTGATCGGCAGCGATTCGGTCGAGGCCGATGTCGAGGCCGTGCTGCTGTCGGCGCTGGCGCTGCGCTCGCTGGGCATCGAGACGCTGTCGGTCGATCTCAACCTGCCGACTTTGCTGGCGGCGGTGGGATCGGGCGCCGGCGTGCCGGACGCGAAATTTCCCAAGCTGCACGATGCGCTGGAGCGCAAGGACGAGGCGGGCGTGCGGGCGCTCTTGGGCAAGGATCACGCGCCGGCCATGGAGCTGTTCGTGGCGCTGTTGCGCATGGTCGGTCCGGCGGAAGCCGTGGTGGCGAAAATCGCCGGGCTCGATCTGCCGCCGGCGGCGCGGGTGGAAGCCAAGCGCCTGGCGGACGTCGTCAAGCGGTTGCGCAACGCAGATGCCGGCCTGAAGCTGACCGTCGATCCGGTCGAGTATCGTGGTTTCGAATATCACACCGGGGTGTCGTTCACGCTGTTCGCGCTGGGCGTGCGCGGCGAGCTGGGACGCGGCGGGCGCTACGTGACGCGCGATGGCGAAGCGGCGACCGGCTTCACGCTCTATATGGACACCATCCTTCAGGCCGTGAAAGCGCCGGCGGCCAAACGTCGGTTGCTGCTGCCGGCCAACACGGCGATCGCTGAGCGTCAGCGGCTGCAGAAGGAAGGCTTCGTCACGGTGACGGCGCTGGATGACGTCGAGGACATCAAAAGCGAAGCGCGGCGCGTCGGCTGCAGCCACGCGCTGATCGGCGGCGCCGTGGTTGCTTTGTCGCAATAGGGGCGCTGTCGCAGTAGGAGAAGGATATGGCGAACGTAGCGGTCGTCGGCGCGCAATGGGGCGACGAGGGCAAAGGCAAGATCGTGGACTGGCTGGCCGAGCGCGCCGAAGTGGTGGTGCGCTTCCAGGGCGGGCACAACGCGGGCCATACGCTGGTCATCGAAGGCAACACCTACAAGCTGGCGCTGCTGCCGTCGGGCATCGTGCGGCCGGGCAAGATCTCGATCATCGGCTCCGGCGTCGTGGTCGATCCCTGGGCGCTGCTGGAAGAGATCGAAAAGGTGCGCAAGCAGGGCGTTTCCGTCACGCCCGAAACCTTGAAGCTGGCCGAGAACGCCACCTTGATCCTGCCGGTGCATCGCGAGCTCGATCGTGCGCGCGAGCAGACGCAGCGCATCGGCACCACCATGCGCGGCATCGGCCCCGCCTACGAGGATCGGGCCGGCCGCCGCGGCATCCGCGCCGCCGATCTTGCCGACATTGACGGGCTGAACGAGCGCGTGACCATGCTGCTGGCGCATCACAACACGCTGCGCCGCGGTTTCGGGCTGGAAGAGATCGACCATGACGGGCTGATCGCGCAGCTGCGCGAAGTCGCGCCCAAGATCCTGCCCTACGTCGATGCCACCTGGCGCACCCTCGACGGCTTGCGCAAGCAGGGCAAGCGCATTCTGTTCGAAGGCGCGCAGGCGGCCATGCTCGACGTCGATCACGGCACCTATCCCTACGTGACCTCGTCCACCACGCTTGCCGGTCACGCGGCGGCAGGTTCCGGCATCTCGCCGTCGGCGATCGGCTACGTGCTGGGCATCACCAAGGCCTACACCACGCGGGTCGGCGCCGGGCCGTTCCCGACCGAGCAGGAGAACGAGATCGGCGAGACGCTGGGCCAGCGCGGCAACGAGTTCGGCACCAACACCGGGCGCAAGCGGCGCTGCGGCTGGTTCGACGCGGTTATGGTGCGTCAGGCGATCAAGTTCGGCGGCATCGACGGCATCGCGCTGACCAAACTCGACGTTCTGGACGGCTTCAGCGAATTGAAGATCTGCACCGCCTACAAGCTCGACGGCAAGACCATCGATTACCTGCCGGCCGCCACCGCGCTGCAGGCGCGGGTCGAACCGGTCTACGAGACGATGAAAGGCTGGAGCGACACCACGCGCGGCGCGCGCTCCTACACGCAGCTCCCCGGCCAGGCCAACAAGTACGTGCGCCGCATCGAGGAGCTGATCGAGGCGCCGGTGACGTTGCTTTCGACCAGCCCGGACCGCGACGACACCATCCTGATCCGCGATCCGTTCAACGATTAGTCAATAATTTCAGACTCTTAATTGAGCCTGCGAGTCTCCTAAAAGTTTTTGTTTGACAGTGTAAATTTACATCGTCAATTATAATAAATGCCACGTGTCCTCAGCGACGACGATGTCAGCGATTTCCGCGCGCGCCTGTGCGAGGCCGCGTTGCGTCGCTTCGGGAAGGAAGGCGAGGCGGGCATTTCCTTCCGCAAGCTCGCCGATGATCTCGGCGTCAGCGCCACCACGCCCTACCGCTATTTCAAGGACAAGGACGCCATCATGGCCGCGTTGCGCGCCGATGCGTTCGACCGTTTCGCGCTGGCGATGGAGCGTGCCTACGACCGCAGCGAAGGGCCGGCGCTCTCGCGCGCTCGCGCCGTGCTGCAGGCCTATATCGAATTCGTGCAGGCCGATCCGCGTGCGTATCGGCTGATGTTCGACGGCGACCAGCACGAGTTGCGTGACTATCCCGATCTGCAGCGCGCCTCCGCCCGCGCCAAGGCCACCATGTCGCGCCATGTCGTTGGCATGGTCGAAGCCGGCCTGCTGCCGGCCGACACCGATGCGGCGATGCTGGGCTTCGTCATGTGGTCGCAATTGCATGGCGCGGTGATGTTGCATCTGGCGGGCAAGCTCTCGCGCGAGACCATGTTCGAGATCGTCGAGGAAGCCACGCGGCTGGTGCTGCGTGGCTCCGGACTGAAAATCAAGGTGAAGGCCGAAGCCGCCTGAGTGCGGCGATCATGAGAGGGAGGCAGACATGAGTGCGCCGTTTCCGACCACCGATCCGTTCCTGCGCGGCAACTATGCGCCGCTCTTGATGGAATCCGATGCCTACGACCTGCCGGTGACGGGCGAAATCCCGGCGGCGCTGGCCGGCACGCTCTACCGCAACGGACCTAACCCGCAATTCGCGCCGCGCGGCTTCTATCACTGGTTCGCGGGCGACGGCATGCTGCATGCACTGCGCGTGGAGAACGGCAAGGTTTCGTACCGCAATCGCTGGGTACGCACGCCGAAATGGCAGATGGAGCACGAAGCGGGCAAGGCGCTTTATGGCGCGTTCGGCAATCCGATGTGGTCCGACCCCGTCACCTTCGGCAAGGATTCGACCACTGCCAACACCAACGTGGTCTGGCACGGCGGCAAATTGCTGGCTTTGGAAGAGGCGCATCTGCCGTTCGAGGTCGATGCAGAGACGCTACAGCCCAAGGGCGATGCGACCTATGGCGGCAAGTTGCAGACCAAGATGACGGCGCATCCCAAGATCGACCCGGAGACGGGCGAGATGGTGTGCTTCGCCTATTCGGCCGCCGGCCGCTTCACGCCCTCAATGGCGTATTACACGATCGACCGCAGCGGCCAGCTTACCGACTACCAGGAATTCGACGCGCCTTATGTATCGATGGTGCATGATTTCTGCGTCACCAGGGATTTCGTGCTGTTCCCGATCCTGCCGCTGACCGGCAGCATGGAGCGGGCGATGAACCAGAAGCCGGCTTTTGCCTGGGAGCCGGAAAAGGGCAACCGGATTGGCATCCTCAAACGCGGCGACAAGGTCGCCAACATGCGCTGGTTCACCGGCGATCCCAGCTACGTGTTCCACCCGATGAACGCCTGGAACGAGGGCAACAGGATCTTCGCCGACGTGATGGAATATCCCGTGGCGCCGCTCTTTCCCAATCCCGACGGCACGCCGGCGGCCGAGGGCCGCACCCAGGCGCGGCTGGTGCGCTGGACCTTCGATCTCGACAACAACTCGGACACCTACCGCCGCGAGGAGCTCGACGACACGCCGGGCGAATTCCCGCGCTTCGACGAGCGCCGCGCCGGGCTTTCCTATCGCCACGGCTATTTCACCGGCTACCGGCCGGGCAAGCAGATCGGCATGTTCGACGCTCTCGGCCATATCGACTTCAAGACCGGCAAGCGCATCCTGCATGCGCTGCCCGAGGGCGATGCCACCTCGGAAGCGGTGTTCGTCCCTAAAAGCGACAGTGCACCCGAAGGTGACGGCTTCCTGCTTTCGGTGGTGCATCGCGGCGCGGAGAACCGCTCCGACCTCTGTGTCTTCGACGCCGCCGACATCGCCCACGGGCCGATCGCCACCGCGCATCTGCCGACCAGGGTACCGTTCGGCTTCCACGGCAACTGGCGGCCGCATTGAATTAGCCGGCTTTCCTTCCGACGTGCGGCGGCCCACGGGCCGCCGTTTCTTTTAGTGTTTATGTCTCCGCCGCCTAAACTTTAAGAATAGATTCACCCGATTAGCGCCAGGCGAAGACGGGCTGGTCGTAGCCATCAACGCGGGTGTGGCGGCCATGCAGGCAGACTTCGCGAAACTGGTAGAGGAAGGCGGCGGTGGGGGTGTTGATGTCGTTCTGGCCGATCGGCATGCGCAGGATCGGCCGGTCGGATTCGGGAATGGTCATGATCTCCGGCGCATCGTCGCGCTCGAGTTCGGCCAGCGGCACGTGGTGCAGGGATTCCACCTCGTCCTCGTTGGGCCGAAACAGCGCATGGTCGGGTGACCAAACCACGACCGGCGTGATCACATAGCCGGAGCGGGTTTCGTAATCGTCCAACAGGCCCAGCACTTCGCTGCGCTGGCAGATCAGGCCGATCTCCTCGTGCAATTCGCGCAGGGCGGCCTCGGCCGCATCCTCTCCCGCATCGATCCTGCCGCCGGGCAGCGCCCATTGCCCACCATGGGCGCGCAGCTTGGAGGCACGGCGCGTCAGCAGGAAACAGGACTGGCCGTTCTCGTCAGCCGCCAGGGTCAACGCTACGGCAGCGCGCTTGAGCTGGCCGCGATCCTCGCGCGCCACGACGGGAAACTGCTTCAGCCGCGCCGCAAATTGCTGGCGCAATTCGGGCCGGTGCAGCAGATCGGCCCGCGCCACGGAACGGTAGATCAGAATATCGACCATGGGGGAATTGTCCCGCGCCTGCCCTAGAAACTCAACGCCGCCGCCTGCTTCACCGCCGGCAGCGACTGCACTTTGCCCAACACGGCATCGCTCATCTTTTGGTCGATCTGCAGCAGGGCGATGGCGTCGCCACCAGCTTCGTTGCGGCCGAGATGGAAGGTGGCGATGTTGATGCCGGCATCGCCCAGCACCTGGCCCAGCCGGCCGATGAAGCCCGGCTTGTCCTCGTTGGTGATGTAGAGCATGTGCGGGCCAAGCTCGGCCTCGATCGAGATGCCCTTGATCTCGACGATGCGCGGACGGTTGCCACCGAACAGCGTGCCGGCCACGGTGCGGGTGCGCCGGTCGGTGGCGACGGTCAGGCGGATCATGGTCTGGTAATCCGACGGCCGCTCGTGCTTGACCTCGCTCAGCGAGATGTCGCGTTCGCGGGCGATGATCGGCGCGTTGACCATGTTGACCGAATCCAGCAGCGGCTTCAGCAGGCCCATCAGAATGGTGGCAGTCAGCGGCTTGACGTTGAGTTCGGCCACCTGGCCTTCGTATTCGACCGTTACGCTCTTCAGGCCGGTCTCGGTCAGTTGGCCCGCGAAGGAGCCGAGCTGCTCGGCGAGTTTCAGATACGGCGTCAGCTTGGGCGCATCCTCGGCGCTGATCGAGGGCATGTTGAGCGCATTGACCACCGCACCCGAAACCAGGAAATCCGACATCTGTTCCGCCACCTGCAGCGCCACGTTCTCCTGCGCCTCGGACGTAGAGGCGCCAAGATGCGGCGTCACCACGACGTTGGGATGGTTGAACAGCACGTTCTGTTTGGCCGGCTCGACCGGGAATACGTCGAGCCCGGCGCCGCCGATCTTGCCGCTGTCCAGCGCCGCTTTCAAATCTTCTTCAACCACCAGCCCGCCGCGGGCGCAATTGATGATGAAGACGCCGGTGCGCATCTTGGCGATGGAATCCTTGTTGATGAGATTGCGCGTGCCGTCGGTCAGCGGCGTGTGCAGGGTGATGAAATCGGCGCGGGCAAAGAGCTCGTCGAGCTCGACCTTCTCGACTCCGATGGCGACGGCGCGTTCGTTGGACAGGAAGGGGTCGTAGGCGACCACTTTCATTTTCAGGCCCAAAGCGCGCTCGGCCACGATCGAGCCGATATTGCCGCAGCCGACGATGCCAAGCGTCTTGGACGTCAGCTCGACGCCCATGAATTTCGACTTCTCCCACTTGCCGGCATGGGTCGAGCGGTCGGCCTGCGGAATCTGGCGCGCCAGCGCGAACATCATGGCCACCGCATGTTCCGCCGTGGTGATCGAATTGCCGAACGGGGTATTCATCACCACCACGCCGCGCGAGGACGCGGCCTTGACGTCGATGTTATCGACGCCGATGCCGGCGCGGCCGATGACTTTGAGCTTCGGCGCCACCGCCAGCACCTCGGCCGTGACCTTGGTGTTGGAGCGCACTGCAAGCCCATCGTACTCGCCGATGATGGCGCGCAAATCGGCAGGCGCGAGATTGGTCTTCACATCGACTTCAAGACCGCGCTCGCGAAAGATCTCGACCGCGCGCGGAGAGAGCTCGTCGGAAATAAGCACTTTGGCCATGATCGGCTCCATTGCTCTTCGATGGTGGGAAATTGGAGGAAGCGCCGCCCGGATTCAGGCGGCCTGCTGCAGTTCGGTTTCGACTTCGGCGATGGCCCAGTCGAGCCACGGCAGCAGCTTCTCGACATCTTCGGCTTCTACCGTGGAGCCGCACCAGATGCGACGATCAGCGCGTGCAGCCCGCCGATCTCCTCGCCCCATTTCAGCCCGTCTATCGCGTCTTCGACGCAGAGCATCGACGGGGTGTTGATGGTCTCGCCCTTGAAGATGCCTTCGATCAGCTTGCCGCCCTGGGTCAGGCGGAAAATCTTCGGCATTGGCCAGGCCGGCACATGGCTTTGCAGACGCTCGACGGCACGCGGGCTCAGCACCAGCATGCCATGCGCGCCTTCGCCCCCCATCACCTTCTGCCACGACCAGGTCACGACATCGAGCTTGCGCCACGGCAGATCCATGGCGAAGACGGCCGAGGTGGCGTCGCAAATGGTCAGCCCTTGGCGCGCATCGCTGATCCAGTCGCCGTTGGGAACCTTGACGCCCGAGGTTGTGCCGTTCCAGGTGAACACCACATCGCGCGCCGGATCGGTCTTGGAAAGATCGGGAAGCTCGCCATAAGGCGCCTTCAGTACCCGCACATCGCTGAGCTTGAGCTGCTTCTGCACGTCGGAGACCCAGCCTTCGCCGAAGCTTTCCCAGGTCAGCATATCGACGCCGCGCGGGCCCAACAGCGACCACAGCGCCATCTCGACGGCGCCGGTATCGGAGGCCGGCACGATGCCGATCATGTAGGCCTCGGGAATGCCCAGCACCTTGCGAGTGCGGTCTATGACCTCTTTAAGCTTGGATTTGCCGGGCTTGGAGCGGTGCGAGCGACCGACGGTCGCGTCCTTGAGGGCTCCGGGGGTCCAGCCGGGGCGCTTGGCGCAAGGGCCGGAAGAAAAATCCGGACAGGCCGGACGGACGGACGGCTTATTCACTGACAGCTCTCCCTTCCAGAAGAGTGGCGCTCCGGTGGGGGAGCGTGGCCCGCGGACTGTCTAGCCCCGCAAGCCCTTGGCCGTCAACGCGCAATTTGTTGCGGTGTGTTACGCGGGGAAAGCAAAGCGGCCATTTAGGATCGCTTCTTCAAAAACACCACCGTCTCCATATCCAGCACGATCTCCTTGTTCTGGTTTTTGGTGACCTGCCGCAGGCGGGCCACGCCGCGATCCGGCTTCGAGTCGGAGGCACGGAGCTCGACGATCTCGACTTCGACATGGATGGTGTCGCCCGGCCGCACCGGCTTCAGGAACCGCGTCCGGTCGAAGCCGGGCGAGCCCATATTGCAATGCGCGAAGGTGCCCAGCGCCAGCCACAGCCGCAAGGAAGCGCACAGCGTGTGCAGGCCCGACGCGATCAGCCCCTCATAAGCCCAGTCCTTGGAGAATTGCTTGTCGATATGGAACGGTTGCGGGTCCCAAGTCAGGGCGAAATCGATGATGGCGCTTTCGGTGATGGTGAGGCCTGGGCTGACGAAGCGATCACCCTGCTTGAAGTCCTCGAAGAAACGCGGCTGCATGTAACTCTCGAACGAAGGACGGCAGGTCAGGCCGCTGCCAGGGTTACGACGTGAAAGGCCAAAGCAGCGATCAGGCCCTGAAAAGCCAAGGCCACCATGCGGTATTTCTTGCGGCAGATCGTGGCCAGGCTGACGACGTTGGCGAGATACTGTTCGACTAGAAAATCCCGGTCGTCGGCCTGCATCGCCTTGGCCACCACCTCACGCGCCTGCGGCCAGGCATTCCAGTACAACGCTACCCCACCGTGCGCGTCGCGCGGCAGCAGCACCAGAATGGCGCAGACCAGCGCGACGCCCAGCGCCAGGACCTGTCCCAGCGACATGACCCAGCGCACCGACAGGCCCTTGTCGACGTTGACCCAGAAGAAGACCTGGCGCATGTCGGAGGACCAGATCAGCAGCACGAACAGGAAAGTCAGGATATAGGCCGCCTTCTGGTCGGCGGCCTTGATCTGATCGTAGAAGGTGCTGTTGATGGTTTTCAGGTAGTCGATGTATTCCTGCGACGCCATGCGAACCCTCTCCGCCCAATCAGGGACGGCGGCTCAGTCTAGCGCCGAACCCGTGCCGGGTGACAGGGCCAGTTCCATGTAAACCGCGCCATCGATCGGATTGTTGTAATAGGGCTCGACCTCGCGAAATCCCATAGAGGCATAGAGCGCCCGCGCCGCCGCCATGGTCTTGAGCGTGTCCAGCCGCATGGCGCCATAGCCCAGCCGCCGGCCCTCCGCCACCACCGCTTCCGCCATGCGTCGTCCCAAATCCAGCCCGCGGAATTGCGGCTTCAGGTAAAGCCGCTTCATTTCGCAAATACCCGGCGCCAGCTGCCACACGCCCACGGCCCCTGCCGCAACGCCATCGACCTTGGCCAGCAGCAATCCGCCCTTGGGCGGCGAATATTTGGCGGGAAAGGTCGCCATTTCCTCATCGAAGCCCTGGAAGCACAGGCTGAAACCCAGCGACTGGGCGTATTCGAGAAACAGCGCCTTGACCGCTTCGATTTCAGCGGCGCCCTGCGGCTGGCCGATGGTGATGGCTTTCTGCGTCATGGAGGCTCCGCCGGCATCCTTGCGAATGCCGGCCGTTCGCTCAAGCCTTTACTTCGCGGCCTGCTGCCACGAGCTACGCACCGCCGGCACGTGAATCTGGCCTTCGAGATAGGGCACGGCCTGGCCGGAGATGATGACCCGGCTGCCCTTCAAAGTGACGAAGAGCTCGCCGCCGCGCTGCGATACCTGCAAGGCATGCAGTGCGCTCTTCTTCAGCCGCTTGGCCCAATAGGGCGTGAGCAGGCAATGCGCCGAGCCGGTGACCGGATCTTCCGGCACGCCGACATGCGGAGCGAAATAGCGCGACACGAAATCGGCCGGCCGCTCGCCCGCACCCGCTGGCGCGGTGACGATCAGGCCATAACCTTCCAAGGCCGCGACCTTCTCGAGATCCGGACGCGCCGCCCGCACCGCGGCGGAGCTGGGTAGCACCGCCATGATCTTCTCCGCCTTCAGCACTTCCAGCGGCGTCTGGCCCAGCGCCTCCGCCACCATCTCGCGCAGGCCCTGATCCACCGGCAGCGGCGGCCTGGAGGGGAAGTCGAGATTGAAGCGGGCGCCGTCGCGCTCGACCGTCAGCAGGCCGGAGCGGGTGTGGAACTTCATCTTCTGCCGCTTGGGCTGCAGATAGGTGACGATCACATAGCCGGTGGCCAAGGTCGCGTGGCCGCACAGATCGACCTCGCGCTTGGGCGTGAACCAGCGCAGCTCGAACTCCTCGCCGCGCTGGATGAAGAACGCGGTCTCGGACACGTTGTTCTCCGCCGCGATCGACTGCAGCACGGCATCGGGCAGCCAGTCGTCCAGCGGCACCACCGCCGCCGGATTGCCGGCGAACAATCGACTGGCGAACGCATCGACGTGATAAAGAGGCAACTTGATCATGGTCGCTTCGCTCCTCCCCGGAGCGCCTTCTGAAAAAGTGTCGTTCAGCCCTTAAGGCGGCTTTGCAGCTTCGCCTTCACTTCGGACCACTCGGAATCGATCACGCTGAAGTACACGCTGTGTCGGTAACTGCCATCCGGCATGATCATGTGATTGCGGAAGGTTCCTTCCTCGACTGCGCCGATGCGGGCCAGCGCCCGGCGCGAGGCTTCGTTGCGATGATGGGTCTTGAACTCGACGCGAATGCAGCCGAGCCGCTCGAACGCGTTCTCCAGCATCAGAAGCTTGGCTTCGGTGTTGACCGGGGTGCGTTGGTGCGAGCGCCTGATCCATGTCCAGCCGATCTCGACCCGGCGATTGGTCCGATCGATGCTGCCATAGGATGAAGAGCCGACGATCTCACCGCTCGCCTTGTCGTGGGTGACGAAGGTTATGTGCTCGCCCTTCGCCATTTTCTGGCAATTGTCCGCCACGAACGCGTCGAATGCGGCGCGTTCGGTAGGCGGCGCGATGGTGAACCAGCGGAAGATCGCAGGATCGTCGCTGGCGGCCGCGAACAGGCCGGCGGCATGGGCTGGAGCCACCGGCTCCAGCCGCACGTGCCTGCCTTCAAGTGTCGTTGGCGCGATTTGCACGGCTCATCTCTCCCCGGCCGGGCTGCCCGCGCTAGCGGGCTACAGCCGATCCCAAACCGACGGTCCAAAGGCGCGACCGACATCGCGCGCGTTCAGACCAATGTCATCGAGCATCCGGTGATCGAGGCTCAGCAGCGCGCGTTTCTGTCGCTGCGCATCGTGCCATCGCGAAATGGATTTCCCGGATTTGACCATGGCGCGGACAACCAGACGCGCTACGGCTACGACGATCTCATTGATCGTCAGATCGAGCCGATGGGTGGTTGGGGCGAACCGCGTTGTATTCATTGTCTCCATGGTTTTCTCCAATGTAACAGGACAATGCCTGTAATGCGGTATTTAGACTGTTGACATTGTCTCGGTCAACGTGAACATTGTCACCATGACAATTTGGGCACCCGAGCTTGGGGAAAACGGCGGGCCGATCTATTTGGCCATCGCCGACGCGCTGGCCGACGACATCAGCCGCGGCCGCCTCGAGGCGCGCACGCGCCTGCCGACGCATCGCGATCTGGCCTACCGGCTAGGCGTCACCGTCGGCACCATCACCCGCGCCTATGCCGAGGCCGAGCGCCGCGGGCTGGTCTATGGCGAGGTCGGGCGCGGCACCTTCGTGCGTGGCCAGGTGACCGGCGATGCGACGCATTTCATTTCCGGCGTCGAGCCGGCGCTCGATCGCATCGATCTGACCTTGAACTTCGCGTTCGGTCCGCAGCGCGACCAGGCGATCGCGCGCACCATGGCGGAGTTCGCGCGCCGTCCCGATATGAGCCGCTATCTCGGCTACCTGCCGCATCGCGGCCTGCCGGAGCATCGCGCCGCCGCCGCGCAATGGCTGAACAAGCTGGGGCTGGAAACCGAGCCCGATCAGATCATCGTCACTTCCGGCGGCCAGCACGGTATGATGACGGTGTTCAGTGCGCTGTGCCGGCCGGGCGACGTGGTGCTGTGCGAGCATCTGACCTACGCCGGCATGAAGGCGCTGGCCAATCATCTCGAGCTGCGCCTGCATGGCGTCGCCATCGACGAGCACGGCCTGGTGCCGGCCGCGTTCGATGCCGCGATCCGCGCCACCCATGCGCGCATCGCCTATGTGCAGCCGACCATGCAGAACCCAACCGGCCGCATGATGCCGGAAGAGCGCCGCCGCGACATCGCCACCATCGCCCGCCAGCATGGCGTCATGCTGGTGGAGGACGATGTTTATGGCCCACTGCCGAGCAAACGCGTGCCGCCGATCGCCAGCATGGCGCCTGACACCACGATCTACCTGACCTCGACCTCCAAATGCATGGCGCCCGGATTGCGCATCGGCTATCTCGCGGCGCCCAAGGCGCTGATCGAGCGGCTGGGCCTGCCGGTGCGCGCCACGGTGTGGATGGCGCCGCCGATCGAGGCGGAGATCGCGCGGCAATGGATGAGCGATGGCACGGTCGATCGCATCGTCGAGGAGTTGCGCGGCGAAGCGGTGCAGCGCCAGGCCATGGCCTCGAACATCCTGGGCATCAACACCGCCAGCCATGACGGGTGTTTCCTGATCTGGATGCCACTGCCGCGCGGCTGGCGGGTCGGCGAGTTCGTCGCCGAATGCAGCCGCCAGGGGGTCGATATTTCCGGCGCCGATTCCTTTGCCGTCGAGCCGCTGCCGATCCCGGAGGCCGTGCGGCTGTGCGTCGGCGCGCCACCGACGCGCGCCCTGCTTGAGAAGGGCTTGCATGTGGTGCGCTCTGTGCTGCACAGCGCGCCCGGCCGCAATCTCTCTGTCGTTTAGCGTCCCGCGCTCGCGCGCAGTTCGAACACGATCGGCACGCTGAGCGACAGCACGCGGCTGCTCTCGTTGCGGAAACGCCAGGTCTTCACCGTCGTCGCCGCCGACTCATCGAGCAAAGGCGCACCGGAGCTGCGCCCGACCACGACGCTGGTCGGCACGCCGTCGATGCCGATGGTGACATCAAGCACCACCCTGCCCTCCTGACCGCGGCTGCGCGCCAGCGGCGGATAGGGCGGGATCGGACCATGCAAGACTGAGAACGAGGCAGGCGCCTCGAAGCCGGATGGCGCCTTGGCCTGCTGAGTTTGCTCGCCGCCAATCGTGCCGGGATTGAGATTGATCGGCGGCTCGAAAGCGCGCGCCGGCGCAGGTTGCGGCTTGGGTGCCGCAGGTTTCACCGGCTCGGGCCTCGGCGGTTCGGGTTTTTTGGCGAGTTTTTTCGGCTCGGGTGGCGGTGTCGGTTCGGCAACCGGCGCCGGCGGCTGCATAGGCTCGAGCTGCTCGGTTGCCGGCGCTGCGGCGGCGGGCGCCGGTTCCTGTTCGGTGGCCGGCGCTTCGATCGGCGCGGAGACGATCACCAGCTCGATGCTGAGCACTGGCTCTTCCAACTCTTCCCTGCGCCAATCGGCCAGCAGGGCAGCGAAGGCAGCCGCATGCAGCACCAGCGAAAAGGCCAGCGCCAGCACGGGAATCGAGTGACGCGGCTTCACTTCAGCCGCCGCCATGGCAACACAAAGGCCTGGCCGTCCGCCGCACCGCGCAGCGGCTGGATGGCGAAGGCTCGTGCCAGATGTTCATCGCGCAACACCGCATCCGGTGTCCCTTCGGCCAGTACCCGTCCCTCGTGCATTAGCACCAGACGATGGCAGAAGCGGGACGCCAGCGACAGATCGTGCAATACCGCGATAACGCCCATGCCTTCACCGGCAAGGCGCTGCAGCAACTCCATCACTGCAAGTTGTTGCGCCGGATCGAGCGCCGCCACCGGCTCGTCCAGCAGCAGGATCTCGGGCCGGCCCGCCAGCGCGCGTGCAAGCAACACCCGGCTGCGCTCGCCGGACGACAGCGTGTCGATCGAGCGGTCGGCCAGAGCATCGGTCCCGGTGGCGCGCATGGCGGTCAGCACTGCCGCGTCATCGGCAGCGGATTGGCGCTGCAAGCCCCTGCCGTGCGGCAGACGTCCCAGCCCGACCAGATCGACAACCGAGACCGGCCAGGCGGCAGTGCCCGACTGCTCGACATAGGCGATGCGGCGGGCCCGTTCCGTGGCGCTCAACGTATCCACGCCAGCGTCATCCAACGTCACCGAGCCTGCATCCACCGGCAGCAGCGACGCCAGCGCACGCAGCAGGGTGGTCTTGCCTGCACCGTTCGGTCCGATCAGGCCGACGACTTCGCCAGTGACTACCAACATGTCGATGCCGTTCAGGATGGCGCGCGCGCCACGTCGCAGCCGCAGATTATTGCCTGCGAGCCGGCTCATGGCGCCCGCCGCGCCAGGTTGAGGACCAGATAGAGGAAGAACGGCGCGCCGATCAGCGCCGTCGCCACGCCCAGCCGCAACTCGACCTCGCCGCCGATCAGCCGCACGGCAATGTCGGCGGCCAAAGTGAGACACGCCCCACCGGGAATGGAAATCAGCAACAGCGGCGCCGGACGATGGTCGACCAGCGGCCGCAGCAGATGCGGCACGATCAGGCCGACAAAGCCGATGGCGCCGGTGACCGCGACGCTGGCGCCGACGGCGAAGGCGACGCCGATCACCGCCAGCCGGCGCAGGCGGCCGATCGAAATACCCAGCGAACGTGCGGTGTCTTCACCCAGGGTCAGGGCTTCCAGACCGCGGCCGCAGGCCAGCATCAGCGCACCACCGGCGAGGATGAACGGCAGCGCCAGAAAGACATGCTCGAGGCTGCGATCCGACAGCGATCCCAGCAGCCAGAATACGACCTCGACCGTGGCATAGGGGTTGGGCGAGAGGTTGAGCGCCAGCGCGGTGAGCGCGCTGGCCAGCGCCGAAAGTGCCACGCCGGCCAGCAGCAAGGTCGAGATTCGCGGATCGCGCGAAGCCAGCGCCAGCAGCACCATGATGGCGATCAGCGCGCCCGCCACGCCGCCCAGTGGCAGGCCGAGCGGCAGCATGGTGGAAACGCCGGTGTAGAACGCAATAACCGCGCCAAGTGCGGCGCAACCCGAGACGCCGATCACACCCGGCTCGGCCAGCGGATTGCGGAACAGGCCCTGCAAGGTCGCACCGGCCAAGCCCAACGTGCCGCCAACCAGCAGGCCCAGCAGCAGGCGCGGCAGGCGCAGCTCGATCAGGATCAGCCGGCCGGTTTCCTCGCCCGCCAGCGCCTGGGCCACGATGCCGGGCGCGAATCCGTGCGGGCCCATGCACAGCGACAGCGCCGAGAACGCGGCACAGGCGAGAAGAAGCGCCGGCATCGCTCTCATCGCCGCTGCACCCGGGCTTGCGCCAGAAGCGCCGCCGCTTCGGCCACCGAGGGACCGCCGCAGATCCACAGCCGCCGCGGCACCGCCACGCGCCGCTCGCCGGCGAAGCGCTGACGCAAGGCAGGGTGATCGAGGAATTCCTGCGCCATCGAACGACGGTCGGCGGCGGTGTCGTCAACCACTAGAATATCGGGCGGGTTGGCGAGCAGGTTTTCCATGCCAAGGCGGGCATAGCCGCCGACGCCCAGCCGTGCCGCCAGATTGTCGTAGCCCGCGGCGCGCAATATGGCGTCGGCCAGGGAATTGGCCCCGAAGGCAAAACCGGAAGGCTCGTAAATGGCGGCAGTAAGGCGAGGCTCCGCCGCCGGCGGCAGGGCGGCGAGGCGTTGCTCGATCGCGGCAATCATCGCGCGGCCTCGCTCCTGCTCTTGCACCGCCTCCGCCACAACGGCGATTTGCGCCATCACCGCCGCCAGATCCTGCGGCAGGTCGATCTCGACCACGCGCACGCCCAGCCGCAGCAGCATCGCCACCGCCTGGCGGCCGGCGTATTTATGCGCCAGCACCAGATCGGGCTTCAGCGCCACGATCTCCTCCGCCAGGCCGCGATTGGCAGGAACGCCCCTGGCCTTCTCCGCCACGGCGGAAAATTCCGGATCGGCGGCGAGGAAACTGACCGAGGCGATGCGCTCGCGCCCGGCCAGATCGAGCAGCAGCTGGTCGGTGCAAAGATTGAGCGAGACGATGCGCTGCGGTTTCTCCTGCGCTGAAGCGGGTGCGGACAGGATCGCCAGCAACGCTGCGAGCAGAAACGTCCCTGTCCGGCTGCGGCGCATCAAAACTTCACGCGCGTGCCAACATAGGCCGCGATGCCCGGCTGCGCGAAGCCCGCGGGGTCGGTGTATTTCTCGTCGAAGGCGTTTTCCAGGCGACCGTAGAATTGCAGCTGCTCCGTCACCTGATAGGACGCGGTGAAGCGGGCCACAGTGTAGCTTGGATTGATGCCGGTCGCGAAGCTGGGCAGGAAGTCGGTGCGATCGTCGTTCCACGTCACCGAGAAACCCAGCGTCAGCCGCTCGACCGGCGTGATGTCGATCGCTCCGGTGATCTTGTGCTTGGGTCGGCGGGCAAGCTGCATGCCGGTGGCGCGATCCTCCGTCCTGATCCAGGTGTGATCGAGCCGCGCCGTCAGCCAGGGCAGCGGTTGGATGGCGATGAAGCTTTCCAAGCCCCAGCTGCGCGCCTTGTCGATGTTGATCAGGGTGCTGAACGTGAGGTCGAAATCGATCAGGTCGCGGATCCAGTTGCGAAAGTAGGTGGAGCCGAAGCGGACCTTGCCGTCGAACAGCGCCTGTTCGAAACCGATGTCGAATCCGAGGCTCTTTTCGGGATCGAGATTGGGATTGCCGGAGAAGCCGAAGGCGGGAATGGCGCCATAGAGCTGGTCGAGCGTCGGCGCCTTGTAGGCGGTGCCGACGGAGGCTTTCAGCTTTGTATCGGTCTCGCGATGCAGGTAGGCGATGCCGGCGCTGAAGGTGGGATGGGCGCCGAATTCGGAATGGTGATCGATCCGCGCCGCCAGGGTCAGGAACACGCGATCCAAGATCGTCATGCGGTTCTGCAGGAAGGCGCCCAGCGTCGTGGCATCGGCGTCGATTTTCACGCCATCGACATTGCTGTCGTACCACTCCTTCTCGCCCTCGACGCCGAACGTCACCTTCCAGCTATCGCTTACCTGCACGTCGTTCTGCCAATCGGCTTTCAGCCGCTTGCCGACGCGGTGCGAATCGAGTGTGAAGGGAAAGGGAGTGATCGAATCGGGCTCGTCGAGATCGCGGCGATCGACATGGACGTAGCCCAGGCCGAACGTCTGTTTCCAGCGCCCGTCCAGCAGCAATAGCTCGCCCAGGGCCCGGCCGTAGAACTGCTCGCTTTTCTCGCGCTGATTGGGATCTTCGATCGGCCAGTTGTCGTATTCGCTGCGCGTCCTGATATAGCGGCCAAACAGCGAGAGCTCGAAATTGTCCGTCACTTCCATGCCCAGCCGCGCATTGACGGTGAAATTGCGATAGGGATCGTCCTCGCCCGCCATGCCGGGCGTGCGCTGGCTCTTTGGTGTGACGGAAATGCCGTCGCTGGTGAAGCCGGCCAAGCCGACATTGAAGTTGAAGCGATCGACGGCGCCCTGCACGGCAGCCGAGCCGGCAAAGCTGTTAAACGAGCCGCCTTCGGCGTTCAGCACCACGGATGGCTTGCCGCTGCCCTTGCGCGTGATGATGTTGACTACGCCGCCCAGCGCATCCGAACCGTACAGCGTGCTCAAGGGCCCGCGCACGATTTCGACTCGCTCAACCATATCGGCCAGGATATGGGAAAAGTTGAACGTGCCGTTGGCCGAGCCGGGATCGTTGGCCCGCATCCCATCGACCAGCACCAGCGTGTGATTGGCATTGGTGCCGCGGATGAACAGCGAGCTGTCCTTGCCGTAGATGCCGGTTCGATGCGTAGCCAGACCCGGCGCATCGGCGAGGATATCCTGCACCGTCTTGTACTGGCGCCGTTCGATCTCGGGCCGGTCGACCACGGTGATGGAATTGGCTAGCCGCTCGGTCTTTTCCTCATCGCGCGTGGCGGTGACCACGGTCTCGGGCAGCGTGACGGCAGCGCTTTGCTGCGCAAGCGCCGCACCTGAAACCAACACGAAAGACGTCGAGAGCAGGAAAGCCCGGAACGGGCGGGGTGGTATCGGAACAGCGAGCGACATTTGCGGATTCCTCCACGGCAACGACGTTAAGCGCGTCATCGCCAACGGAAATCCGCTCCTCCGGGGCACCCCGCCCGATGGAAATGGTGACGCTCTCGCCGGCAGGTCTCCTGGCTTCGCGGGTCGTTGCTAGGGCCCTGGCCTTCCCGGGATCGCTCCCAGTGGCACGTATCGGACCGTCGCTCGCCGCTTACAGTTGCGGGGGCAGCCGCGGATTAGGCCCCAAGGCCGCACCGCATTCCCTTTCAATCCCCCTTGTCGGGGAACCGTCGATGGCCGGGAATTTGCGCTTGCAGGAACGGCGAGTCAATTGCCCGCCGAAACGGCCCGATTTAGGCCTTCACCGTATGCGCATGGTTCAGCGGCCCGTGGCCTTTGCCGAATCCCGGCGCTGTACGAATGGCTTCCTGCACGTAGGCGCGGGCGCGGATCACCGAATCGCGCATCGACAAACCCTGCGCCAGGCCGGCGGCGATCGCTGACGCCAGGGTGCAGCCGGTGCCGTGGGTGCTGGTGGTGTCGATGCGCGGGGAATCGAAGGTTTCGAGCTTGCCGTCGCTGCACAAAACGTCGCGCACGATGTCGCCCGCGACATGGCCGCCTTTGACCAACACCGCTTTCGGACCCATGCGGCCCAGCGCCTGCGCCGCACGCTCCAGGCCGATAAGGGAATCGACCGGCGCGCCCAGCAATTCGGCTGCTTCGGGCGCGTTGGGGGTGATGATGGCGGCGAGCGGCAGCAGATGCCGGCGCAGCGCGCCAGTGGCGGCAGGATCGAGCAGCGAGGCGCCGCCCTTAGCCACCATCACCGGATCGACCACCAGCGGCACATGCAGCGCCTTCTCAGCGATGGCGCGCGCCACGGTTTCGATCACCTCGGCGCTGTGCAGCATGCCGGTCTTGATGGCGTCGGCGCCGATGTCGTCGAGCACCAGGTCGATCTGTTGGCGGATGAATTCGACCGGCACGGCATGGATGCCGAACACGCCTTGCGTGTTCTGCGCCGTGAGCGCAGTGATGGCGGTAGCGGCATAGGCGTTGAGCGCCGTCACCGTCTTGATGTCGGCCTGGATGCCGGCGCCGCCGCCGGAATCGGAGCCGGCGACGATCAGAACCCTGCCCTTCATGCTCAGCCGCCCTGCGCCGCCACGGCCCCGGCGATGTCATCGACCACGCGTTGCACAATGGCGGCATCGTCGCCTTCGGCCATGACGCGGATCAGCGGCTCGGTGCCGGAGCGGCGGATCAGCAGGCGGCCCTTGCCGTTGAGCGTCGCCTCGCCCGCGGCGATGGCTTTGCGGACATCGGCATGTTCGAGCGTGGCGGCGGCGCGGGCGATGTCGTTCAGCCGCACGTTCTTGAGGATCTGCGGCACCGGCTCGAAGACGCGGAAGACTTCAGAGGCCTTGCGCTTGTCCTGCACCAGCACCGCCAGCGCCTGCAGCGCCGCCATCAGCCCGTCGCCGGTGGTGGCGAAGTCGGACATGATGATGTGGCCCGACTGCTCGCCGCCCAGATTGCATTTTCCTTCGCGCATCTTCTCCAGTACGTAGCGGTCGCCGACCTGGGTGCGCACCATGGAGATGCCGCGCGATTGCAGGTAGCGCTCCAGCCCGAGATTGGACATCACGGTGGTGACCAGGCAGTCGCCGTGCAGCCGGCCATCTTGGGCCCAGCAGTCGGCAATAACGCCCATCAGCTGATCGCCATCGATGATCTCGCCGGTTTCATCGACCATCACCAGCCGGTCGGCGTCGCCATCGAGCGCGATGCCGAGATCGGCCTTGTGCGCGAGAACTTCCTTCGCCAGCGCCTGCGGATGGGTCGAGCCGCAATCCTTGTTGATGTTGAAGCCGTCGGGCGAGACGCCGATCGGCACGATCTCCGCGCCCAGCTCCCACAGCACCGCGGGCGCCACCTTATAGGCCGCGCCATTGGCGCCATCGACCACGATCTTCAGCCCATCGAGCCGGCGGCCGCGCGGGAAGCCGGTCTTGACGAACTCGGCATAGCGTCCCAGCGCATCGTCGAGCCGGCGGGCGCGGCCCAGCATGTCGGGCGCGGCGCGGCGCGGGTTGAGGTCGGAACCCATCAGCGCTTCGATCTCGGCCTCGGTCTCGTCGGAGAGCTTGTAGCCGTCAGGACCGAACAGCTTGATGCCGTTGTCCTGATAGGGATTGTGCGAGGCGGAAATCATCACGCCCAGATCGGTGCGCAGCGAGCGGGTCAGCATCGACACCGCCGGTGTCGGCACCGGGCCCAGCAGCACCACGTCCATGCCGATGGCGAGGAAGCCCGCGGTCAACGCCGGTTCCAGCAGATAGCCGGACAGGCGCGTATCCTTGCCGATCACCACCTGGTGGCGATGGCCGCCGCGGTTGAACACCAGCCCGGCCGCCATGCCCAGCCGCAAGGCGGTCTCCGCCGTCATCGGCTCGAGATTGGCCCGGCCGCGCACCCCATCGGTGCCGAAGAGCTTGCGTGTCATGGCGCGCACTTTATCCCAGCGCGGCTGCGACAGCCAGCGCGCGGGCAGTCTCGGCCACGTCATGAACGCGCAGGATATGGGCCCCGCTCCCCGCCGCAGCGACCGCCACCCGAACAGACGCTTCCAACCGATCGGCGGGCTTTTCACCGCCACCCAGCGATTTCAGAAAGCCCTTGCGCGAGGCGCCTATCACGACCGGCAGCCCCAACGCCTGGAAGCATTCGAGGTTGGCAAGCAGCTCGATGCTCTGTGCATGCGTCTTGGCGAAGCCGATGCCAGGATCGATGGCGAGGCGTTCGCGGGCGATGCCGGCCCGTTCGCAGGCCGCCACACGGTGTTCCAGCCACTGCGCCACATCCTCGACCACGTCTTCATAATCGGTGTGGGACAGCATGTCCTGTGGTGTGCCCCGCATGTGCATCAGGATCACGCTGGCCTGCGATCCGGCCACGGCGCGCAGCGCGTCGGGATCGTGGGTCAGCCCGGAAAC
This sequence comes from Alphaproteobacteria bacterium, assembly GCA_029266575.1. Lineage (GTDB taxonomy): Bacteria > Pseudomonadota > Alphaproteobacteria > Reyranellales > JAQSWP01 > JAQSWP01. The sequence continues at coordinate 48,580 of JAQSWP010000010.1, forward strand.
GTCGTTGACGATTTTCGCGCCAGCTTCGATGGCCGCCCGCATGGTCGTCGCATGACGCGTATCGATCGATACCAGCACGCCTGCGCGCGCCAGTGCCGTCACGACCGGCAAAACGCGCTTCTGTTCGTCCATTGGATCGACCGGGTTCGCGCCCGGCCGCGTGCTTTCGCCGCCGACATCGACGATCGACGCGCCCTCCTCCAGCAGCCGCATGCCGGCGGCAACGGGATCGGCATGCCTGCCGCCATCGAAGAAGGAATCGGGCGTGACGTTCAGGATGCCCATCAGATGCGGACGATCGAGCGTCAGGTCGGCGAAGGAAAGCGTCATGGGCGCGACCGCTAAAGGAAAGGCCCCGTCCAGCGGGGCCTTTCGATCTTATGTACCGGGCGCCGGTTCCGGCGTCAGTCCGCCGGGCGATTTCGGCTGCGCGCCCGAGGGCGGCACGGACGAGCGCTTGCGCGGATTGCTGGGCGCGTCGGTGTCGTTGCGCTTGATCGGCTCGCCGCGCAGCAGACCCTTCACCTCGTCGCCCGACAGCGTCTCGTATTCGAGCAGGGCTTTGGCGACAATGTGCAGATCGTCGAGATTTTCGGTCAGGATCGTGCGCGCCGCTGACTCGCCCTGCTCGACGAAGCGGCGGATTTCCTGGTCGATCAGATGCGCGGTGGCATCCGACAGGTTCTTGCGCTGGGTCACGGAATGGCCGAGGAACACTTCTTCCTCGTTCTCGCTGTAGCGCAGCGGGCCGAGCTTGTCGGAATAGCCGAACTCGGTGACCATGCGGCGCGCCAGATTGGTCGCCTGGCGAATGTCGTCGGCGGCGCCGGTGGTGATGTTCTCGGCGCCGAATACCAGCTCCTCGGCGACGCGGCCGCCGAACATCGACGCCAGCTTGGCCTCGATCTCGGTCCGGCTCATCGAATACTTGTCGCGCTCGGGCAGCCACATGGTCAGGCCCAGCGCCCGGCCGCGCGGGATGATCGTGACCTTGTGCAGCGGGTCATGGCCCTTGGCGTGCAGCATGATCAGCGCATGGCCCGCTTCGTGATAGGCGGTCAGCGCCTTCTCCTCGTCGGTCATGACCATGGACCGGCGTTCCGCGCCCATCATGACCTTGTCCTTGGCGTGCTCGAAATCGCCCATGGTCACCAGCCGCTTGCCGGCGCGGGCGGCGCGCAGCGCGGCCTCGTTGACCAGGTTGGCGAGATCGGCGCCGGAGAAGCCCGGCGTGCCGCGGGCGATGATCTTCGGCTCGACATCCGGCGCCAGCGGCACCTTGCGCATATGCACCTTGAGGATCTTCTCGCGGCCGGCGACGTCGGGGTTGGGCACGGTGACCTGGCGGTCGAAACGGCCGGGACGCAGCAGCGCCGGATCGAGCACGTCGGGACGGTTGGTGGCGGCGATCAGGATCACGCCTTCGTTGGCTTCGAAGCCGTCCATCTCGACCAGCAGCTGGTTCAGCGTCTGCTCGCGCTCGTCGTTGCCGCCGCCCAGACCGGCGCCGCGATGGCGGCCGACGGCGTCGATTTCGTCGATGAAGATGATGCAGGGTGCATTCTTCTTGGCCTGCTCGAACATGTCGCGCACGCGCGACGCACCGACGCCCACGAACATCTCGACGAAATCGGAGCCCGAGATGGTGAAGAACGGCACATTGGCTTCGCCCGCGATGGCGCGCGCCAGCAAGGTCTTGCCGGTGCCCGGCGGGCCGACCAGCAGACAGCCCTTGGGGATCTTGCCGCCCAGGCGCTGGAATTTCTGCGGATCCTTCAGGAAGTCGACGATCTCTTCGAGCTCGCCCTTGGCTTCATCGATGCCGGCGACATCGTCGAAGGTGACTCTGCCGACCTTCTCGGTCAGCAGACGCGCCTTGCTCTTGCCGAAGCCCATGGCGCCGCGGCCGCCACCCTGCATCTGGCGCATGAAGAAGATATAGACGCCGATCAGCACCAGCAGCGGCAGCCAGTTCAGGATCATGCCGAGCAGCGGGTTCACGCCCTCGTCCGGCTGGGCGACCTTGATCTTCGGCACCTTGCTGCGCAGCGTCGAATAGAGGTTGGGATCGTCCGGCGCATAGGTGGTGAAGGACGAGCCGCCGCCTGACGTTCCTTCGGCGTAATTGCCGTTGATCTGCGCGCCGCGCGGGGAACTCTGGATGGTGACATTGGCGACCTGGCCGCGCTCGACCGCCGCCATGAAGTCGGAATAGTCGATGGTGGTGCTGCCGCCCCGGGTGCCCGAAGTGTTGAACATCTGGAACAGGGCCAGCAGCAACAGGCCGATGACCACCCAGAGGGCTAGATTGCGTCCAAAGATGTTCACGATCGTCCTCGCAAAGAAAACGCCTGTCGGTCCAGATACATAAGCTCGGCCGGCGGCAAAACAAGCGGCCAAGCCGGCGGTGCCAGCCCCTGCAGCGGCCGAAACACCACCTTAGGGCAAGCAATCAAGGTAGCAGGCAGGCCGTCGCCCCGTCTATCGCCGCCTCCGCCGTCGCTTTTCTGCTCAGGCTTTGGCACGAATACCGCAGCAAGCTCGTTGCCACGCCACAAAGCCGGCAGCGCTTCCGCAACCGGGGCCGGGAAAGCGCGCAATTCGACCATACCAGCGCGTAACGCAACTGACCGCCCGGCCGATCCAAGGCCGCCAAGCCTAGCGTCCAGCGGCGCCGTCAGCACATAGCGCCTATCCCAATGCATGGACTGGCCAAGCCGCACGTCCGTGCTCTCGCCGATAGCACCGGCTTCGCGGCAGACCAGAACGCGCCTGCCGCGGCGGTCGAAACGGCAGCCGCCTGCCACCACGCTGCGCCCTGCCCGCACCATCGCCGCCGCCCGCTCAAGCCCGGCGCGGCGGGCGGGATAATGCCGGCCGCCAAACACGGAGGTCAGTCGGCTCAGCAGCCGCATGGCCAATGGCTGCGCCAAAGCGTCGAACCCGGCACCGTCGAGCCAGGCGAAGCCGCGCGGGTCGACCGTCACCAGATCGACCAGCAACGCCGCAAGCCGAAGATCGATCGTACGCCGAAGCGCCCCGGCATGGCCTGTGACATCGGCAAGAGCGGCGCGCTTTTCCACATCCAGCGTCCTGCGCAGAGCTACGCGGGCGTACTCGGCGCGCTCGTTGCTCGGATCATCGACCCAGGCCAGCGCGTGCGCCAATACCGTTGCCGCAAGGCGTGGCCGTTGGAAAACGAGCAAGGGCCGCAGCAACCGCAGATCGGCCTTCTCGACGACTGGACTCATGGCAGCAAGGCCTTCCGGCCCCGAGCCATCCGCCAACCGCAACAACGTCGTCTCGGCCTGATCGTCGACCTGATGGCCCAGCAGCAGGTGCAGAATGCCGAGCTCGCGACAGCGCCGTTCGAGCAATCCGTAGCGGGCGATGCGCGCCGCTTCACTGACACCGGAATGCGGCTTGGCCGCGTTCCAACGCAGCACTTCGCTTGCAATGCCGCGCTCGCGCAGGAGGGAGGCGACCTCATTGGCTTCGTCGGTCGATTCCGGACGCAGCCTATGATCGACGATCAAAGCGATCAGTGCACCGCCCCGTTCCCGCGTCCACCGCTCGGCCAGCAGTGCGAGCGCCAGACTGTCGCGGCCGCCCGAAACCGCTGCTGCGAGGCGAGGTTGGCTTTCGAATGGGGCCAGCGCGGCCATGGCGGCGGCGAATTCCCCGGCAGCGACAGGTTCGGCGCCGCCGGTGGGGCGGTCGAAAACGCGGTTGGAGCGGCTGGCTAACCGCACCGGCTCTTGCGCCGTTCTTCCGTCGCGCGACGGCGCACGATTTCCGGCGCCGTCGGATATTCCTTGTTCAGCCGGTCATAGACGGCGCAAGCGTCCTGATCCTTCTTCAGCGCCGACAGCGACATGCCAAGCTTGAGCAGCGTGTCTGGCGCCTTGTTGCCCTTGGGGTAGTTCTTGTAGCCGTCGGCGAAGGCGACCGAGGCGTTCTGGTAGTCCTGCCGCACGTAATAGGTTTCGCCCAGCCAGTATTGCGCGCTGGCGGCGAGCTGGTGGCGCGGATTGCGCGCCACGATGTCCCGCAAGGTCTGCTCGGCGGCAGCGTATTGCCCGGCGCGCAGCATTTGTTGCGCGGCTTCGTATTGCTGCTCGACCGAGCCTCCGGCCGGCGCCGCAGCCTGCTGCTGTGGCGGAGTCAAAGGCGCGGGCGTGGACGGCGTATAGGGCGCACCGGGCGGCGGCGGACGCAGCACGCCGGCCTGCGGCGGCGGTTGCCTGGTCAGCGGTTCGGTCGAGGGCAGTGGCGCCGGCTGACCGAGTTGCGGCTGCGGCGCAGCGCTCGCCGTCGCCGGACGCGGCGAGCCACCCGCCTGGCCGCCTTCCAGCTGGCTGATGCGGAACTCCAGATCGGTGGTGAGCTTGTCCAGCCGGGCGGTGAGTTGGCGGATCTTGATGTCGAGGTCCTCGACCTGGCCGGTGAGAACCGTCATCTGCCGCTCCAGACCGTTCATGCGGTCTTCGAGAACGTAATTGCCGGCCTGGGCAAGCTGCACCGGCGCGCCCTTGGAGGAGGAAAGTTGCGGCGGCAGATCGTTGACGTAGACCTTGCGCTCGATGTTCTGCATCTCGCGTTCCAGACGGACCAGCCGGTCTTCCACCGTCTGGGCCTGCGCGGGTCCCGCGACGCTGAGGCCGAGCGATGCCGCCAGGCCGAAGCCGGCAAGGCGCAGCTTGCGATGCGGCGCGGAGGCGAAAAGCTGAAGCATGATCATTCCTCACGGAATAGCCGCTGCTGCCAGAAGCGCGGCCCGAAAAGCCAACCGATGAACGAGTATATACCCAGTTGAAGCGGCCAAAAATAAGGCGTCGGCCGGGGATTTCCTCCCAGCCGACGCCGGTATCTTCGGATCGAGCGGGCCGATCTTAGTTAGACAGCACCGATACGCCGCGGCGGTTCCTCGCATAGGCCTGTTCGGTCGAGCCGGCCTCGGCCGGCCGCTCCTTGCCGTAGCTGATAGTCGCGACGCGATTGGCCGGAATGCCCTGCGACACCAGGAAGGCGCGCACCGAAGCGGCGCGGCGCTCGCCCAGCGCCAGGTTGTATTCGCGCGTGCCGCGTTCGTCGGCATGACCTTCGACCGTGACGCGGTAGGTGCCGTACTGCTTCAGCCACGCGGATTGGCGCGTCAGGATCTGGCGCGCCTCGGCGGTGAGCTGGAAGCTGTCGTAATCGAAGAACACGCGATCGCCGACATTCTGCTGGAAGTCAGCCGCCGTGCCCGGGGCCGCGCGGCCAGGCTGCGTCGCGCTCGTGGCTGCGGTGTTGGGCGGCGGGGTGGTCTCGCAGGCAGCAACCAGCAGCACCGCTGCCAGCAAACCGAGAATTTTTACGCGCATCATTTGAGTTTCTCCTTATGAACCAAGTTGCATACCGCCGAAGTTTTACGCATGCGCTGAACGAATTTTCAGCAATCGTTTCAGTAGTTTAGACGACGGTCTACGCGCCCTGCGGCTGAAAACGCGCGGACTATACCACTCAAAAAACGCAAGGCAACCAACACGTTGGCTTATTGCGGTATCAACGGCGACCAGGCCGGATCCGAAGCATCGGTCGGCGTCACCACCTGCCGCTCGTTCGAACCGGTGAGATCGACGCTGTAGAGCCGCACGCCGCCGCCGCGACCGCCGGCGCCTTGCGGGGCCTGACGGAAGAACATCAGCACGCGCCCGTTCGGCGCCCAGGTCGGGCCTTCGTCGAGGAAGCTCTCGGTCAGCAGCCGCTCGCCCGATCCATCCGAGCGCATGATCCCGATGTAGAACTTGCCCTGGAAAATCTTGGTGAAGGCGATGAGATCGCCGCGCGGCGACCACACCGGCGTGGCGTAGCGGCCCTGCCCCTGGCTGATGCGGCGCACGTCGCCGCCATCGGCACTCATCACGTAGAGCTGCTGCTGGCCGCCGCGATCGGAGTTGAAGACGATGCGCGCGCCATCGGGCGAGAAGCTGGGCGAGGTATCGATCGCCGGATGATTGGTCAGCCGCTGCACCCGCTTGGTGCGCACGTCCATGGTGTAGATCTCGGAGTTGCCGTCGGCGGCCAGACTCATCGCCACGCGATTGCCGTCGGGCGAAAAGCGCGGCGCAAAGGTCATGCCGGGGAATTCGCCCAGCACCTCCTGGCGTCCAGTATCGACGTTGTAGATATAGACGCGCGGCTGGTCGCCGCCATAGGAGAGATAGGTGATCTCCTGCAGGGTCGGCGAGAAGCGCGGCGTCAGGACGAGATTGCGCCCGTCGGTCAGGTAGCGATGGTTGAACCCGTCCTGGTCCATGATCGCCAGGCGCTTGACCCGCTGGGTCACCGGGCCGCTCTCGGCGACATAGACGACGCGGGTGTCGAAATAGCCGTCCTCGCCGGTCATGCGCTTGTAGATCGCATCGGAGATGATGTGAGCGATGCGGCGCCAGTTCTGCGGCTGGGTGAAATAGGCCAGGCCGGTCATCTGCTGACCCACCGTCACGTCCCACAGCCGGAATTCGACGCGCAGCCGGCCGTCGGGCTGCAGTTGCGCCGCGCCCGTCACCAGCGCCTGGGCGTTGATGACGCGCCAGTCGGCAAAGCGCGGCGGCACGTTGATGTTGGTGATCTTCTCGACGAAGGCGGCGCGGTCGAGCGGCCGGAACAGGCCGGAGCGCTCGAGATTGGCCGAGATCACCTGCGCGATATCGGCGCCAACCCGGCTGGCTTCCGCCTGCTCGCCGATGAAGTCGACGATCGCGATCGGCACCGGCTCGGTATTGGGGCGGGTGATATCGATGCGCAGTTGCGCCCGAGCGGCTGGCGCCAGCGCCAAGGCGGCGGCGACGGCCAGCAGCATGACGATGGCGCCATAAGCCAGACGGTTCGGCCAGGCCGATGCAGTCGCAGTCTTCATCATTGCCTCACAACTCGCGGGGATCGAAGGTGAATACGAAACTGCGCCACATATTGTATTTGTGCGGCGGCAGCGGGAACGGCTGGCAGGTAGGATTGAGCGTGGCGCGCAAGGCGGCCTCGGCTGCCGAGCGATAGAACGGATCGTTCATGCGCGAACGGTCGGCGATCGACGCTTCGCGCACGGTGCCGTTGGGATTCATCGAAACCTGAATGTCCACCACCAGACGCTCCGGGTTGGGCGCACCAGCCGGAAAATTCCAGCATGGCCGCACCTTCTCCCGCACCGCATCCAGTTCGCTGCGCGCCAGCTGCTCGGAAAGATTGGGCGCGGTCTGGATACGCTGCGGCACGGCAGCCTGCTGCACCGGTCTCGCCTGCGGATCGGGCGGGGTCGGGCGTACCGGCGCCTTGTTCTTAAGCACCGAATCGAGCACCGAATCGAAGCGATCCTTTTCCGGCTTCTTGGGCTCGGCTTTTTTCGGCTCTTCCTTCTTCGGTTCTTCTTTCTTCGGCTCTTCCTTTTTCGGCTCTTCCTTTTTTACCACCTCGGCCTTCTTGTCGGGAATCGGCTCGGCCTTGGGCTCCGGCGGTTTCGGTTGCGGCGCGGGCTCGCGCTTGGGCTCGGGTTCGGCGGCGGCCTTGGGTGGCGCTGGGGGCGTCGGTTCCGATTTCACTTCAGGTTTGGGCGGCTCGGGGACTTTGGGCACGGGTGGCTTGGTGAATTCCGGCGCCGTCGCCTTTGGCGCCAAGGTCACGACCTCAACGGTAGAGGGCAACTCTGGTTCCTCTGGCGGCTTGATCCAGGCCGGCAGCCCGAACACCACCAATAACGCCAGAGCGATGTGGAAGATGCCGGAGAGGATGCTGCCTGGGCTCATGGCAGATCAACGTCGCTGGCCGCCCGTGGGGGCCGGGGTGGCAGGCGCGCCAGAGCGCGGCGGCGGAGCGGGCTGTTCGGCCACCAAAGCCACGCGCGTGAAACCGGCGCCATTGATCATCCCCATCACTTCCATGACGCGGCCGTAGGTGATCGCCTTGTCGCCGCGCACGAAGATACGCTGATCCGGCTTGTTGGCCGAAATGGCGCGCAAACGTGGCAACAATTCGTCCTGCCCGACTTTCGTCTCCTGCAGGAAGATGTCGCCCTTAGCATCGACGCTGACCACCAGCGGCTCGTCCTGGCCGGTAATGGGCTTGGCCTCGGTCTTGGGCAGGTCGACCGGCACGCCAACGTTGAGCAAGGGCGCCGCCACCATGAAGATGATCAGCAGCACCAGCATCACGTCCACGAACGGCGTGACGTTGATCTCGGCCATCGGCTGGTAGCGGCCGCGGGCGAAACGCCCCTTGCCGCGCCGGCCGCCGCCATTGTGGAGACTGGCGGCCATCAGCGCGCCTCCTCGAGCTGGCGCGACAGGATGGTCATGAATTCGGCGGCGAAGCCATCCAGCCGCTGCGCGTAACGGGCGATCTCGCTCGAGAGCTTGTTGTAGGCGATAACGGCCGGCACGGCGGCGACCAGGCCAAGTGCCGTGGCAAACAGCGCCTCGGCGATGCCGGGCGCCACCACGGCCAGCGAGGTGTTCTTGCTGAGCGCGATCGATTGGAAGGAATTCATGATGCCCCACACCGTGCCGAACAGGCCGATGAAGGGCGCCGTCGAGCCGACCGAGGCCAGGAAGATCATGCGCTTCTCGAGCGATTCCATTTCGCGCGACACGGTGACGCCCATGACCTGCTCGATGCGCTGCTGCAGACCGGCGCGCGCCGCGCTGGTGAGCGCGATGCCTTTCGACACGGTGCGGCGCCATTCGCGCATGGCGCCGGAGAACACGCTCGACATCGGATCGTCCGGACGGGCGCCGACGCGATCGTAGAGATCCTCGAGCGAGATCCCGGACCAGAACGTCTCTTCGAACTGGTTGGCCTTGGCGCGCAGGCCGCGCAGGCGGATCAGCTTGTCGAAGATGATGGCCCACGACCAGAACGAAGCCAGGATCAGCATGACGACGACGATCTTCACGATCCAGTCGGCGTTCATGAACATGCCGACGATCGACATGTCGATGGGCGGCATCGATCCCGGAAGATTTTGCGCGTTGACGGTCTGATCCATGGCCGGAAAAACTCCTAATGCGCTGGGCTTTTGCGCGTTGATTGTGGCGGTATGGGGGCGTTGGCTACCCTGGAAAGACTCTCGCGCAAGCCTCCCGGCAGGCGCGCCGGACGTCCGTCGGAACGCATGCAGGCGAGCTTCAGCGTGGCGGCGACGAGAACGGTTTCGGCCTTGCGTACGACCTGCTCGATGTCGAGCGAGGCGCCGCCAAGCGTGCGGATGGTGCTGTCGACGATCAGAGCATCGTCAAGTCGCGCCGGCTTGAAATAGTCGATTTCACAACGCCGGACGGTCCAGTTGATTCCCGTCGCATCGCGCAGCGCGGAATGTTCGTAGCCGAGCAGGCGCATCATTTCTGTGCGCGCGCGTTCGATGAAGCGCAGGTAGTTGGCGTAATACACGATGCCGGCCGCATCGGTGTCCTCGTAGAAGACGCGCAGCGCATAATAGTGCCGGCCCTCGGCAATGATGCCCGACGGCGCGCGAGCGATTTCTCCCTGGCGTTGCAAGAATGCATCAGCGGTCATCGGCATCTTCCGAGCGCATCAAGTCGAACTGCGCCTGCGCGCCGCGCGGAATGGCCATGCCGATATGGCGATAGCCCAGCTCCGCCAGCATGCGCCCGCGCGGCGTGCGCAGGACGAAGCCCTGCTGCATCAGGTAGGGCTCGATCACGTCTTCCAGCACGTCGCGCTGTTCGCTGAGCGCAGCGGACAAGGTCTCGACGCCCACCGGGCCGCCGCCGTATTTCTCGGCAATGCAGAAGAGATAGCGCCGGTCCATGGCATCAAGGCCGGAGCGATCGACCTCCAGCCGCTGCAGGCCGGCATCGGCGGCCTTGGAGTCGATGCGTTTGACGCCGCCGACAGTGGCGAAGTCGCGCACCCGACGCAGCAGGCGGTTGGCAACGCGTGGCGTGCCGCGCGAGCGGCGCGCGATCTCGGCCGCGCCATCGTCGGTCATCTCGACATTCAGCACGCCAGCGGCGCGGCGTACGATCAACTCGAGCTCGGCGGGGGTGTAGAAGATCATGCGCAGCGGAATGCCGAAGCGCTCGCGCAGCGGCGTTGTCATCAGGCCGGACCGTGTCGTGGCGCCGACCAGGGTGAAGGGCGGCAGGTCGATACGGATCGAGCGCGCCGCCGGCCCTTCGCCGATCATGATGTCGAGCTGGAAATCCTCCATCGCCGGATAGAGGATTTCCTCGATCGCCGGATTGAGGCGATGGATCTCGTCGATGAAGAGAACGTCGCGCGCTTCGAGATTGGTGAGAAGGGCGGCGAGATCGCCTGCCTTCTGAATCACCGGGCCGGAGGTTGCGCGGAACCCGGCGCCCAGCTCACGCGCCACGATCTGCGCCAGGGTGGTCTTGCCCAATCCCGGCGGCCCGTGGAACAGCACATGGTCCAGCGCCTCGCCGCGCGCCTTGGCGGCGTCGATGAAGATGCGCAAATTCTCGCGCACCTGCTGCTGGCCGACGAACTCGCCGAGGGTCAGCGGCCGCAGCGACGCTTCGGCGCCATCATCATTGGCGCGCGACGGCGCTACCATGCGCGGTTCCATCACCGGCGGGCGCTTGTCGCTCATGCGCTCAATTCCTTCAAGCCGGCGCGGATCAGCGCTTCGACATTGCCGCCCTCGCCCATGCGCTGCGCCGCGCGCGCCACAGCGCCGAATGCGTCGGCCCGCTTGTAGCCGAGATTGACCAGCGCCGAGACCGCATCTTCGTTGATGCCGGTTGGCTGCTGGCCCGTCGCCATTTTGGTCTTGAGCGCATTGCCGGGAAGTGCGATGGCGGAAACCTTGTCCTTCAACTCACTCGCCAGACGGCCGGCGAGCTTCGGACCAACACCCTGCGCCTGCGACAGCGTCGTGCGATCCTGCGCGGCGATGGCGTTAGCGAGGTTGTCGGGAGCGAGAGCCGAGAGGATCGACAGCGCCACCTTGGCGCCAACGCCTTGCACCGTCAGCAGCAGACGGAACCAGTCGCGTTCGTTCTCTTCGTGGAAGGCAAAGAGATGGATGTGATCCTCGCGCACCTGCGTCTCGATATGCAGGCGCACGTCCTGTCCGATCGGCGGCAGCGCGCGCAAGGTGCGGGCGGAAGCGAACACCAGATAGCCGACGCCATTGACATCGATGATGGCGCTATCCTCGCCGACGCTGTCCAGCAGGCCGCGCAGCAGGGCGATCATCGCAAGCCCGCCGGCAGCACGGCCTCCCTGCTCCACGCTTTCTGCGTACCCAGGAAATGCGCCAGGCAAATCGCGACGGCCAGCGCGTCGGCGGCATCGGCCGTGGCGCTGACGCCGGGCAGCAGACGCTTGACCATCATCGCCACCTGCGTCTTGTCGGCATGACCGACGCCAACCACCGCCTTCTTCACCTGGTTGGCGCCGTATTCCGAGACCGGCAGGCCCAATCGGGCGGGCGCCAACAGCACCACACCGCGCGCATAGCCCAGCTTCAATGTTGAAGACGCGTTCTTGTTGACGAAAGTCTCCTCTACCGCCGCATGCACCGGCTGCTGCGCCTCGATCACGGCGGAGATGCCGACGAAGAGCTGGTCCAGCCGTTCCGCCAGCGACAGCTTCTCGTCGGACTTCACCACGCCATGGGCAACATGGCGCAGGCGGTAGCCGTCGGATTCGATCACGCCCCATCCGGTGATGCGCAGGCCGGGATCGAGACCGATGAGGCGCATCTCAGGCCGTCAGCCGCGCCAGCACGGCGTCGGAGATTTCGAAATTGGCGGTGACGGTCTGCACGTCGTCGTTGTCTTCGAGCTGCTCGATCAACTTGAACAGCGCTTCGGCCTGCGCCTGCTCGACCGGCGCCGTTGTCACCGGTCGCCACACCAGCTTGGCGCTCTTCGGCGCACCGAGGCTCTTCTCCAAGGCCTCGCGCGCGGCGTTGAAGTCTTCAATGGCGCAGACGATCTCGTGCGTCTCGGCATTGCTCTGCACGTCGGAGGCGCCCGCTTCCAGGCCCTGCTCGAACACCGCATCGGTCGAGCCAGCCGACAGCGGATAGACTATCAGGCCGACTCGTTCGAACATGAAGGAGACGGAATTGGTCTCACCCAGCGCCCCACCGTGCTTGGCGAAGGCCGAGCGCACGTCGGATGCGGTGCGGTTGCGGTTATCGGTCAGCGCTTCGACGATGATCGCCACGCCACCCGGACCGTAACCCTCGTAGCGCATCTCTTCGTAATTGGCGTCATCGTCGCCGCCGGCGCCGCGCTTGATGGCGCGCTCGAGCGTGTCCTTCGACATGTTGGCTTCGCGCGCCGCCATGATCGCTGCCCGCAGCCGCGGATTGGCGGCGGGGTCTGGAATGCCGATGCGGGCAGCCGTGGTCAGCTCACGGATCAGCTTGGTGAAGATCTTGCCGCGCTTGGCGTCCTGAGCGCCCTTGCGATGCATGATGTTCTTGAATTGCGAGTGACCAGCCATGGCAGAAATCGGCCCGTTTCAACGATCTCGGGGCGCCCGGTATAGCGGCAGGAATGACCGAAATCCATACCATATATCGGGGTCTTTTGGCTATTCCCTCTAGTTATTGGGTGTGTCCCGCCCCTTGCCGAGTGGGCCACGCTATCCCGAAAACGGCCTTGCCGCCGGCAGCCCTGAGAACAGAACGGGGGCCGGCGCGTTGGCCATTTCCCAGCCTCGATGGTCAAGGACCGATACAGGAGCAAGTCATGAGTCTACTCAGTTTCATTAAGGAAGCCGGTGCGGCGCTGTTTGGCGGCCGTCGCGATGCCAAGGAAATCACCGCGGAAGACCTGAAGAAGACGGTTGCCGAGCATGGCTTCTCGGTCGAAGGCCTGCAGATCTCGCTCGACGGCGACAAAGCCACGGTTTCCGGCAAGGCAAAATCGACCGAGGAAGCCGAGAAGATCGCCCTGACCATCGGCAACATCGCCGGCATAGCAGCGGTGGATAACAAGCTCACGGTCGAGAAGGAAGCGCCGCAGGCGACCATGTACACGGTCAAGAAGGGCGACACGTTGTGGGCCATTGCCGAAGCGCATTACGGCAAGGGCCAAGGCGCCAAATACACCGAAATCGTCAAGGCCAACACGCCGCCGATCAAGAACCCCGACCTCATTCAGCCGGGATGGGTGCTGCGCATCCCGCCGCTTAAGTAGCAATCCACGCCGTCCGCCGATCGCACTGGCTTGCTGCAACCCCTTCGTTATATACGTTAAGATATAACGAAGGGGGAAAGCCGGCTTGGAACTTCTCGACATCGTCCTGCTGACCGCGGCATTCGCGCTTGTCGCGAGTCTTTACAGTTCGGTCGGCCATGCCGGCGCTTCGGGATATCTGGCGTGCATGGCGCTGCTCAGCGTGCCGCCGACGGTCATGCGGCCGACGGCGCTGGTGTTGAACGTGCTTGCCGCCACCATCACCACCATCAGCTTTCATCGCGCCGGATTCCGGCCGTGGCGGCCATTGCTGCCGCTGATCGCCGCCTCAATCCCGGCGGCCTTTGTCGGCGGCGCCATCAAACCCGAGCCGCACATCTATCAGGCGCTGGTCGGCGCCATGCTGCTGCTGTCGTCGGCGTGGCTGATCTACGGCACATGGCGCAATCAAGCCGCCATTGCCAACGACAAGGCGCCCTCCCTCTCGCTGCTGCTCGCCGTTCCGTTAGGAGGCGCCATCGGTTTTCTTTCCGGCATCACCGGCACCGGTGGCGGGATTTTCCTTAGTCCGGTTTTGCTGCTGGCCGGGCTGGCGGGGCCGCGCTGGACCTCGGCCATGGCGGCGCCTTTCATCCTGGTCAACTCCATCGCCGGTCTTGCCGGCAACATCTATGCGACGCAATTTCTGCCCGCGGCACTGCCGATCTGGATCGTTGCCGTAGCGGCCGGTGCCCTGCTCGGCAGCTGGCTTGGCGCACGCCGGCTGTCGGCCAAAGCCATTCGCACCGCCCTTGCCGTCGTCATGCTGATGGCTGGCAGCAAGCTGCTGCTTAGTTAGCGCATGAGACGCGACAAACGCGCCGATGCCGAACCGCAGGCTTTGTCCGCCGCTTTCTGCATGGCGCGATAGTGGCGCAGGGCTTCGCGACCGCTGGCGGTGATCTCGGCCCCGCCGCCACTCTTGCCGCCGGTCTTGGCCTGCACCAAAGGCGTCTTGAAGCAGCGATTCATGGTTTCGACCAGCAGCCAGGCGCGGCGATAGGACATGCCCAGCGTCCGGGCGGCGGAAGAGATCGAGCCGGTGGCGGCAATGGCTTCCAGGAGATCGGCTTTGCCAGGGCCGAGAGCGATGTCCTCGCCGACACGGATGCGCAGGCGCAGATCCAGTTCTTTCCTGCGTGCCATTGCTATTCCGCGACGGCTGCTTTCGCGCGTGGCCAGGGCCGCGTCTGCGCCAGCCGGCCGCCCAGACGCACCGGTTCGGTATGGCGCGCCAGCCCGGTGGCATCGTCGGTCTCGACATAGATGCCGCACAGCGTACCCTCGCCTTCGGCCGGCGTCAGCCGGTCGCCCGGCGTCTTGCGCAGGAAGCGCAGGATCGGCGGCTCCTTCTTCATGCCGATGATCGAATCGTAGTCGCCGCACATGCCGGCATCGGTCTGATAGGCGGTGCCGCCGGGCAGCACCCAGCCATCGGCCGTCGGTACGTGCGAATGGCTGCCGACCACTATCGATGCCTTGCCGTCGGCGAAGTGGCCCAGCGACTGCTTCTCGCTGGTCGCCTCGCCATGCACGTCGATCAGGATGGCGTCGGCCTGCTGCTTGAGTTTGTTCTCGGCCAAGAATTTCTCGGTGGCCTGGAACGGACAGTCGATCGCGTCCATGAACAGCCGGCACATCACGTTCATCACCAGGATCTTGCGGCCGCCGGAAACCGGATAGAGGCCGATGCCTTTGCCCGGCGTTGTGGGTGGAAAGTTTACCGGCCGCAGCAGGCGCGGATCGCTGTCGATATAGATCAGCGCCTCGCGCTGGTCCCAGGCGTGATTGCCGGTGGTGATGCAATCGACGCCCGCGGCATAAAGTTCTTCACAAATCTTGGCGGTGATGCCGAAACCGGCGGCGGCGTTCTCGCCGTTGACCACGACGAAATCCAGCCCCAGCTCGGCGCGCAATGTCGGCACGTATTTCGTCACCGCATCGCGCCCGGACTTGCCCACCACGTCGCCACAGAACAACAGTTTCACATCTGCCTCACGAATTGCCGGC
>JAQSWP010000010.1:63823-70517 GCA_029266575.1 Alphaproteobacteria bacterium
CGCCGCGCGGTATGGCATCGACGCGCTGCAGGTCGAAGCCGATGCCGACGGTCTGCACGTGATTTCCTGCATCGCGCAGAGCCGCCAAAGTGCGGTCATAGTAGCCTCCGCCATAGCCGAGGCGATACCCGTGATCGTCGAACGCCAGCAGCGGCACGAGCACATGGGTCGGCGCCACGGTTTCCGCTTCCGCGCCCGGCTCCGGGATACCGAGCGCGTTCAACGCCATGGCATCGCCCGGGCGGTAACGGCGGAAGGTCAAGCCCTCGGCCCGTCCGACAATAACCGGCAGCGCCAGTCGATGATCGGCCTCGTGCAGTACGCGCAGCAGCGGCAGGACGTCGAATTCGCTGCGGAACGGGAAATAGCCGGCGATGCAGGAATGCGCCGGAAATCCCAGCCGCCCAATGAAATGCGCCGCGAGCGATGCGGCGGCGGACGCGCGTTCGGCGATGTCGATGGCATCGCGGCGCGCCGTCATGGTCCGGCGCAGCGCCTGCTTGGCGGCAATGACGTCGTCGCTCAAGATCCTGTCCGGTCAGGGGGGGCAAGCGGGTGGAGCGGCACCGCCTAAATCGTGGGCTCGAACATAACCTCTGTGGCCTGCTGTTGCAGGTGGGCGCCATGTACCGAGACCAGGGCCCCGGCAGGGACAGCTCCCTAGAGGTGAGCATTGGCCCCAGGGTTTAGCGGCCTCACGCACCAGGCAGGAACCGCTCCACCTGCATACTTAGGACGTCGTGAGCCGGCGGGCAATGCCATCCAGGCGATGGCTGAATGCCTCGGCCCGCCGCAGCGACACCTGCGCCGCCTCTTCGGCTGCGGCTTTGGCGCGATCCTTCTCCAGGCCCTGCTTTTCCAGAGCGTCGACGCGGGCCTTGGCGGCAGCCAATTCCGCCTTCTGCTCCTGCATCTCGTCGGCCATCACCAGGCCGGCCATCACCAGCAACCGCGCATCGCCCACCTGGCCGACCTGTTTGACCAGCTCGTTGACGGCATTGGACAGTGAATTGGCCAGGCGCTGCACGTGCTGTTCCTGGCCGTTCTCGCAGTTGACCTCGTAGCTGCGGCCGTTGATGCGGATGCTGACCTGCGCCATGACGTCTCCCGGGTTAGCCGTCGAGCACGTGCTTGAGACGGGTGATGGCGGTTTCCAGCCGGACGGCGATCTGATCGGAGGTGCGCTTCAGGCGCGCATTCTCCGCCCGCAGCTGCGACACTTCCGACGACAGGGTCTTCACCCGCTCGCCTTCGTTGCGTACGCGCTCGTCAATGGCGGATTCCAGCTTGCTGAGCGCGCCTTCCAGGCGTTCGTGCACGGTTTCGACCGACGACATGCCCCAGCCTCTCCATTGTTTATGGCCGCGTCATGGCGTCACCCATGCGCAAGCGAACGACGCGCCTTGCGGTACCTTAAAATCGGCTGCCTGTCCGATGCAACCCTGACCCTCTGTGGATGATGTCGGCGGGTCTTTATCCAGATTGACGCGGCCTATGCGGGGCGGCATGGTGCGCGCGCACAACGGCCCGGGGCGGCGCCGCCGGGCCTCCCGGCCTGAAATCCGCTTGAAACCAGCCCCACAGAGCCGATGAACGCCCCTCGCCATCCCGACAACGTATCCGACCGCGACCTTGCCAACGCCATCCGCGCCTTGGCGATGGATGCCGTACAGCAAGCCGATTCCGGCCATCCCGGCATGCCGATGGGCATGGCGGACGTAGCCACCGTGCTGTTCACCCGTTTTTTGAAATTCGATCCGGCGGCGCCCGACTGGGCCGACCGCGATCGCTTCGTGCTCTCCGCCGGCCACGGCTCGATGCTGCTTTACGCGCTGCTGCATCTGACCGGCTATCCCGATCTGAGCCTGGAGGACATCCGCAATTTCCGCCAGCTCGGCGCCAAGACCGCCGGCCATCCCGAATTCGGCCACGCCGCCGGTATCGAGACCACCACCGGTCCGCTGGGCCAAGGCCTCGCCAACGCCGTCGGCATGGCGCTGGCGGAGCGCCATCTGGCGGCGCAGTTCGGCACGCTGGTCGATCACCACACCTATGTTATCGCCGGCGACGGCTGCCTGATGGAAGGCGTCGGCCAGGAAGCGATTTCGCTGGCAGGCCATCTCGGCCTCGCCAAGCTGATCGTGCTGTTCGACGACAACGGCATCTCGATCGACGGGCCGACCTCGCTCTCGACCAGCGAAGACCATGCTGCCCGTTTTGCGGCGGCGGGATGGGACGTGCAGCAGATCGACGGCCACGATACGGCGGCGGTCGAAGCTGCCATCGCCCGCGCCCGCGTCGCCACCAGGCCCTCGATGATCGCCTGCAAGACCGTCATCGGTTACGGCGCGCCCAACAAGGCCGGCACCGCCGCCACCCATGGCTCGCCGCTGGGCAAGGACGAGGTGGCCGGCGCGCGCGAGAAGCTGTCCTGGCCGCATGCCGCGTTCGAGATTCCGGAAGCGGTGCTGCGCGCCTGGCGCCATGCCGGCGGCCGTGGCGCTTCCATTCGCGCCGGCTGGGAAAAGCAGCTGGCCGAAATGCCGGCCGAGCAGCGCGCCGAATTCGTACGTCGCCTGCGCGGCGAGCTGCCCAGGGAACTCGAGGCCACCATCGCCGCCTTCAAGGAGAAGATGCGCGCCGACAAGCCCAACTGGGCAACGCGCAAATCGAGCCAGGAAGTGCTGGAAGCGATCAATCCGATCGTCACTGAGACCATTGGCGGTTCGGCCGATCTCACCGGCTCGAACAACACCAAGACCGCCGGGCTGAAGCCGATCACCAAGGCCGATTATTCTGGCCGCTACATCCATTACGGCATTCGCGAACACGCCATGGCGGCGGCAATGAACGGCATGGCGCTGCATGGCGGCGTCATTCCCTATGGCGGCACGTTCCTTGTGTTCACCGATTACTGCCGCCCGTCGATCCGCCTTTCGGCCTTGATGGGTCAACGCGTCATCTATGTGATGACGCACGACTCGATCGGTCTGGGCGAGGACGGGCCAACGCACCAGCCGGTCGAGCATCTGGCCGCCTTGCGCGCCATTCCCAATCTGCTGGTGTTCCGCCCGGCCGATGTGATCGAGACCGCCGAGTGCTGGCAACTGGCGCTGCAGGCGCGCGACCGCCCGTCGGTCATCGCCTTGTCACGCCAGAACCTGCCGACGGTGCGCCACGATGCCGACGGCGCCAACCTCTGCGCCAAGGGCGGCTATGTGCTGGCGGGAGCCAACGGCACGGCGCAGGCGCATCTGATCGCCACCGGTTCGGAAGTGTCGGTGGCGCTGGCGGCGCGCAGCCAGTTGCAGAACGAAGGCGTGCCCACTGCGGTAATCTCGCTGCCGAGCTGGGAACTGTTCGAGGCGCAGGACGCTGCCTACAAGCAGTCGGTGCTGGGTGAGGCGGGCGTTGCGCGCGTCGTGGTCGAAGCCGCGACGGGTTTTGGCTGGGAGCGCTATCTGGGGCCCGACGGCGTCTTCGTCGGCATGACCGGCTTCGGCGCCTCGGCGCCGGCGCCGGCGCTCTACAAGCATTTCGGCATCACCGCCGAAGCGGTCGCCGCGGCGGTCAAATCGAAGCTGGCCGCCAAGGCCTGAACACATAAGTAAAGACTGGAGAACGACGACATGGCAGTACGGGTTGGCATCAATGGCTTTGGCCGCATCGGGCGCAATATCCTGCGCGCCATCTCCGAATCGGGCCGCAAGGATATCGAAGTCGTCGGCATCAACGATCTGGGCGACGTCAAGACCAACGCCCATCTGCTGCGCTACGACTCGGTGCATGGCCGCTTCCCCGGCGAAGTGAAGATCGAAGGCGATTTCATCGATATCGGCCGCGGCAAGATCAAGGTCACCGCCGAGCGCGATCCCGCCAAGCTGCCGTGGAAAGAGCTGAACGTCGATATCGCCATGGAATGCACCGGCATCTTCGCCAGCAAGGACAAGGCATCGGCGCATCTCACCGCC
This sequence comes from Alphaproteobacteria bacterium, assembly GCA_029266575.1. GTDB lineage: Bacteria > Pseudomonadota > Alphaproteobacteria > Reyranellales > JAQSWP01 > JAQSWP01. The sequence continues at coordinate 67,795 of JAQSWP010000010.1, forward strand.
GGCGCCAAGCGGGTGCTGGTGTCGGCGCCGGCCGACAAGGCCGACCTGACCGTGGTTTATGGCGTCAACCATCACAAGCTCGCCAAGGAGCACACGGTCGTTTCCAACGGCTCCTGCACCACCAATTGCCTGGCGCCGGTCGCCAAGATTCTCAACGACACGGTCGGCATCGAAGTCGGCTACATGACCACGGTGCACGCCTATACCGGCGACCAGCCGACGCTCGACACCATGCACAAGGATTTGCATCGCGGCCGGGCCGCAGCGCTGTCGATCATTCCAACCTCGACCGGTGCGGCCAAGGCCTTGGGCCTGGTGATTCCGGAACTGGTCGGCNNGCAAGCTCGACGGCACCGCCGTGCGCGTGCCGACGCCCAACGTCTCGATGATCGACCTGGTGTTCACCGCCAAGCGCGACACCTCGGTCGAGGAAATCAACGCAGCGATGCAGAAGGCGTCGGAGAGCAACGAGCTCAAGGGCATTCTGATGGTCAACAAGGAGCCGCTGGTATCGAGCGACTTCAACCACAACCCGGCCTCCTCGACCTTCGATCTCGGCCAGACCCAGATCGTCGGCAAGCGCATGGTGCGGGTGCTGTCGTGGTACGACAACGAGTGGGGTTTCTCCAACCGCATGTCGGACACCGCCGTTGCCATGAGCAAGCTGGGATAAGGATGACGGATCAGCCCGCGATCACGGTCCGCGACTGGACCGAAACGCGGGCAGCTCTCGAAGCGGCGCGATCGGATGGTCGCGCCGTTTTTCTTTGCAGCCCGCAAGGCGCGTCGTCCTGGCTGGGCGCCGGCTATTGGGCTGCCCTGCAGCAACGCGCCCGCGCCGAATTTCCCGATCTAGATTTCACCTTGGCGCTGGATTGTGCCGACAACGCCGGCGACGTGATGGCGGCCATCCGAGCGGGTGTTGCCTTGGCGATCTTCCGCGGGGACACGGGGACATTAGCCAAGCTGCAGGAGATGGCGCGGCAGGCCGACGTGGAAGTCCGGCCGGAATGACCGAAAACGCCACAAAACGGCCACTTGCGATTGCCAAAACGCCTGTCAGACGTTATCCAACCGCCAAATCCGCCGTTGCCGCCCGTTTGGGCGCGAAATTCCGGGAGCCCTGAAATGAAAATTTCCAAGACCGTCAAACGCATCCTCGACAATTACGAGAGCGACAGCCCCGGCACCAAGACCAACCTGGCGCGCATCCTGATGCACGGCAGGCTGGGCGGCACGGGCAAGATGGTGATCCTGCCGGTCGACCAGGGCTTCGAGCACGGCCCGGCCCGTTCCTTCGCGTCCAACCCCGACGCCTACGACCCGCACTACCATTTCCAGCTCGCCGTCGATGCCGGCCTCAACGCCTATGCCGCGCCGCTCGGCATGATCGAAGCCGGCGCCGGCACCTTCGCGGGCGCCATCCCCACCATCCTCAAGGTCAACAGCGCCAACAGCCTGGCCACCAACAAAGACCAGGCCGTCACCGGTTCGGTGATGGATGCGCTGCGGCTGGGCTGCTCGGCGATCGGCTTCACCATCTACCCCGGCGCCGACGAACAATTCGACATGATGGAAGAAATTCGCGAGCTGGCCGAGGAAGCCAAGTCGGTCGGCCTCGCAGTCGTCATGTGGTCTTATCCGCGCGGCGGCAAGCTCGATAAGGCCGGCGAGACCGCGCTCGATATCTGCGCCTATGCCTGCCACATGGCGGCGCTGCTCGGCGCGCACATCATCAAGGTCAAGCCGCCGACCGACGTGCTGTGGCAGCCCGAAGCCAAGGCGGTCTACGAGAAGAACAAGGTCGACCTCTCGACCCAGGCCAAGCGCATCGCCCATGTCGTGCAGGCAGCGTTCAACGGCCGGCGCATCGTGGTGTTCTCCGGCGGCGAGTCCAAGGACACCGAAGGCCTGTTCAAGGAAGTGCGCGCGTTGCGCGATGGCGGCGCCAACGGCTCGATCATCGGCCGCAACACCTTCCAGCGGCCGCGCGAAGATGCGCTGGCCTTGCTCGACGGCATCATCAAGATCTATCAGAACAAAGAGTAAGCGCGGTTCGATGGCAGCGCGGTCATGAGCGACTGCCAGCTTTACCTGATCACGCCGCCGGAATTCGATCCGGCGGCGTTCGCGTCTGTACTGAAGAGCACACTGGATGCGGGGCCGGTGGCGGCGCTGCAGATCAGGCTCAAGGATACGCCAGACGAAAAGCTGCGCGCGGCGGTCAAGGCGCTGCTGCCGATCTGTCACGCGAGAGACGTGGCCGTCATTCTCAACGACCGGCCCGACCTGGCGGCCGAACTGAATTGCGATGGCGTCCATATCGGGCAGGAGGACGCGCCTTATGCCGAAGCGCGCCGGCTGATGGGCGCGGAGCGCATTGTCGGCGTCACCTGTCACGACAGCCGGCATCTAGCGATGGAAGCGGCCGAACGCGGCGCCGATTATGTCGCCTTCGGCGCTTTCTTCCCGACCGCGACCAAAGACGCCAAAACCCAGTCCGATATCGACATCATTGCGTGGTGGGCGGAGCTGATGACCACGCCCTGCGTGGCGATCGGCGGCATTACGGTCGAGAACTGCCGCCCCCTGATCGAGGCGGGTGCCGATTTTCTGGCGATTTCCGGCGGCGTATGGAACTACCCACAGGGGCCGGCCGTTGCTGTGGGCCGGTTCACGGAACTGCTGCATCTGGGGAAATAAGACATGCCAGCCGATCCGCG
>JAQSWP010000142.1 GCA_029266575.1 Alphaproteobacteria bacterium
CATAGGCATTGAAGATGCCGGCCGCCGCCAGCAGCACATGGCCCGGCACGGTGCCGATCAGCGACAGGCCGGCCAGCGGCTGGGCTTTGCCGCGCAAGACCACCGACAGCGTGAAACTGGCGCACAGGCTCGCCAGCATCAGCCCCACGAACAGCAAATTGGCATAGCTGTTCCACGTTCCGGCGCGAAGCTGCCAGTAGGCCTCGTCGCGCGTCATGGCCACGCCGTCGGCGGCCAGCGGATGCACCAGCCAGTAGAGGATGGCGATGATGCCGGTAGCGGCCATGGCGACGGCAATGAGTTTGTAAGCGGTACGAAAGTCGATCATCGGCGGATGGTCTCTACTGCGGCTGCAAAAGACAAGGGCGGCCGAAGCCGCCCTTGCCACAGACTATCAAGCGAAACGTCAGGCGGCTTTGGCCTTGTTCTTGCCGTAGAAGCTTTCGCCCCTGGCCGCCATGTCGCGCAGCAGCTTGGGCGGCGTGAACTGCGGGCCGTACTTTTGCGCCAGCGCATCGCACTCGGCGACGAATTTGGCGACGCCGACCTGGTCGATCAGCGAGATCATGCCGCCGGTCTGCGGCGCGAAGCCCAGACCCATGATCGAGCCGATATCGCCGTCCTGCGGATCGGTCAAAACGCCCTCTTCCAGGCAGCGCGCAGCATCGACCGCCTGCACGTAGAGCAGCCGCTTCTTGATCTCCTCGACGGCGGCGTTCTTCTTCTCGCCCTCGCCCAGCGCCAGCTCCGTCCTCGGTGCCCGACGGCTTGTACTTGTCGCCGAGATCCTTCTGACTCTGCTGCACGATCTTCCACGACAAGTCGATGGCGACCTCGTCGTTGAGCGTCAGCGGGCCGACCGGCATGCCGGCCAGCCGCGCGGCATTGTCGATCATCGCCGCCGGCACGCCTTCCTGCAGCATGCGGATGCCTTCGGAGATGTAGCCGCCGACCACGCGGCTGGTGAAGAAGCCGCGGCTGTCGTTAACCACGATCGGCGTCTTGCGGATCTTCTGCACGTAGTCGAGCGCCCGGGCCAAAGTCTCCTGCGAGGTCTTCTTGCCCATGATGATCTCAACCAGCGGCATCTTCTCGACCGGCGAGAAGAAATGCAGGCCGATGAAGTTCTCCGGCCGCACGCTGGCTTCGGCCAGCCCGGTGATCGGCAGCGTCGAGGTGTTGGAGGCGAAGATGTCCTTGACGCCCAACACCGCTTCCGCCTTCTTGGTGACCTCCGCCTTGATCTCGCGATTCTCGAACACCGCTTCGATCACCATCTGCACGCCCTTGAGCTGAGCGTAATCGGCAGTCGCGGTGACCTTGGCGAGGAGCGCATCGCGCTTGTCCTGCGCCAGCCGCCCGCGCTTGACCTGCTTGTCGAGCTCGTCGGCAACGTGCTGCCTGCCCTTGTCGGCGGCAGCCTGGTCGCGGTCGATCAGCACCACGTCGATGCCGTTCTGCACCGAGACGGTGGCGATGCCCGCCCCCATAAAGCCCGCGCCCAGAATGCCGATCTTGGAATAGTCCTGCTTATCGACGCCCTTGGGACGGCGCACCAGCTTGTTGGCGTCCTGCAGGCCGAAGAACAGCGTGCGGATCATGCTCTTGGCAACCGGATCGCGCAGCAGCGAGACGAAGTAACGGGTCTCGACTTTCAGCGCAGAATCGAACGGCAGCATCAGGCCTTCATAAATGCAGCTCAGGATCGCCTTGGGCGCCGGGTAGACACTGAGCGTCTTGGCCGACACCAGCGCGTTGGCGCCAATGAAGGTCTGCAAGCCTGCCGGGCTCCAGATCTGGCCGCCCGGCAAGCCGGGAATCTTGTAGCCGGGACGATCCCAGGGCTGCACGGCGCGGGCATCGACCGCGTTGGGCGCTTTCGGCCAGGTCGGCTTGATCGGCGCTTCCTTCGAAGGCGTCATAAGCCATTCCTTGGCGCGCACCAGCAGCTTGTCGGCCGGCACGACCTCATGGATCACGCCGAGGTTCTTGGCCTCATCGACGGACAGGTCCTTGCCTTCGATCAGGATCTGGCTGACGCCCATGGCTTGCGCCATGCCGAAGCCCAGCAGGCGCGGAATGCGCTGCGTGCCGCCGGCGCCCGGCAACAGGCCGAGCTTCACTTCCGGCTGGCCGATCTTGGCCTTCTTGTTGTCGGCGGCGATGCGATAGTGGCAGGCGAGGCAGATTTCCAGACCGCCGCCGAGAGCGGTGCCGTTAATGGCGGCGACCCAGGGTTTGCCGCCGGTCTCGTAGGCGCGGAACATGCGCTGCAGCTGGCTGAACTGGTTCATCACCGCCGTCGCATCCGACGTGTCGGTGTTCAGCAGCATGTCGAGATCGGCGCCGGCGATGAAGCTGTCCTTGCCGGAGGTGAGGATGACGCCCTTCACCTTCTCGTCGGCCACAGCCTTCTGCGCGGCGTCGGCGAAAGCGGTGATCGAGCCTTCGTTCAGCACGTTCATGGAACGGCCGGGCATGTCCCACAGGATGGTGGCAATGCCGTCGCTATCGACAGAATAGTTGATCATGTCAGTCGGCTCCTCGATGCGGCCGCAATCGTTGCGCGCAAAGCGCGGCGTTGCTCCAGCCGTGAAAAGAAACGGCTCCGTCCCTAGGGGAACGGAGCCTGGTTGGATTACATACGCTCGATGATGGTGGAAACACCCATGCCGCCGCCGATGCACAGCGTGGCCAGACCGGTGCCCTTGCCCGTGCGCTCCAGCTCGTCAAGCAAGGTGCCCAGGATCATCGCGCCGGTGGCACCCAGCGGATGGCCCATGGCGATGGCGCCGCCATTGACGTTCATCTTGTCGTGCGGGATGTCGAGCTTTTGCATGTAGCGCAGCACGACAGCGGCAAACGCTTCGTTCAATTCATAGAGGTCGATGTCGGTGGTCTTCATGCCGAGCCGCTTCAGCAGCTTCTCGGTCGAAGGCGCCGGGCCGGTCAGCATGATGGTCGGCTCCGAGCCGATCGAGGCGAAGCCCTTGATGCGGGCGCGCGGCTTCAAGCCATTGCGCTCGCCGAACTCCTTGTTGCCGATCAGTACGCCCGCCGCGCCATCGACGATGCCCGAGGAATTGCCGGCATGGTGCATGTGGTTGATGCGCTCGACTTCGGGATAGCGCTGCATGGCCACGGCATTGAAGCCCGGCATCATCTCGCCCTGGCCCTTGAAGGAGGGTTCCAGCGACGCCAGCGTCTGCATGGTCGTGGTCGGACGCATATGCTCGTCATGCGCCAGGATCTCGACGCCGTTCTGATCGCGCACCGGCACGACGGACTTCTTGAAGTAGCCCTTGTCCCAGGCGGCCTTGGCGCGCTTCTGCGATTCGACGGCATAGGCATCGACGTCGTCGCGGCTGAAGCCGTATTTGGTGGCGAGTAGATCGGCCGAGATGCCCTGCGGCACGAAATACATCGGCATCGCCACGGCCGGATCGACCGCCCAGGCGCCGCCATCGGAGCCCATCGGGATGCGCGACATCGATTCGACGCCGCCGCCGATCGCGGCCTGCGAGTTGCCGGACATGACTTGCGCTGCCGCCATGTTGACGGCCTCCAGGCCCGAGGCGCAGAAGCGGTTGATCTGCACGCCCGAGACGGTCTCGGAATATTTTGCCATCACCGCGGCGGTGCGGGCGATATCGGCGCCCTGCTCGCCCACCGGCGCGACGCAACCCAGGACGATGTCGTCCACGGTCGAGGTATCGAGCTTGTTGCGATCGCGCAGGGCTTCCAGCGCCGTCACCGCCAGGCGCACCGGCGTCACTTCATGCAGGGAGCCGTCCTTGCGGCCCTTGCCGCGCGGGGTGCGGACTGCGTCGTAGATATAGGCTTCAACCATGGTCGTGTCCTTTCGGGTTGCTTGCTCCCAACCTTGAAACTCAAAGCGTGCGGCTGATCAGTTCTTTCATGATTTCGTTGGTGCCGGCGTAGATCTTCTGCACGCGGGCGTCGGCGTAGAGACGGGCGATCGGGTATTCCCACATGTAGCCGTAGCCGCCGAACAGTTGCAGGCATTCGTCGATCAGCTTGCACTGCAATTCGGTGGTCCACAGCTTGGCCATGGCGGCGGTGGGCACGTCGAGTTCGCCGCGCAAATGGCGCGCGGTGCATTCATCGACGAAGACGCGGGCCACGGTCGCTTCGGCCTTGAGTTCAGCGAGCTTGAAGCGGGTGTTCTGGAAATCGAGGATCGACTTGCCGAACGCCTTGCGCTCGCGCGTGTACTTGATGGTCTCGGCCAGCGCCAGTTCCATGGCGGCGACGGCCTGGATGGCGACGACCAGCCGCTCCTGGGGCAGCATCTGCATGAGCTGCACGAAGCCCATGCCGTCGGCGCCCAGCATGTTGGTGGTCGGCACGCGCACGTTGTCGAAGAACAGCTCGGAGGTGTCCTGCGCCTTCAGCCCGATCTTGTCGAGGTTGCGGCCGCGGCGGAAGCCGTCGCGGTCGGCCTCGACCAGCACCAACGAGGTGCCCTTAGCGCCGCCCTTGGGATCGGTCTTGCACACGACGATAATGAGGTCGGCGTTCTGGCCGTTGGTGATGAAGGTCTTCGACCCGTTGATGACCAGCTCGTTGCCGTCCTTGACGGCGGTGGTCTTGACGCTCTGCAGGTCGGAGCCAGTGCCCGGCTCGGTCATGGCGATGGCGGTGATGACCTCGCCGGAAACCATTTTAGGCAGCCAATGCTTCTTCTGCTCTTCTGACGCATACGCCATGAAATACGGCGTGGTGATATCGGTGTGCAGCGAGAAGCCCGGACCCGAAGCGCCGATCCGACCCTGCTCTTCGATGGCGATGGCGCTGTAGAGGAAGTCGCCGCCGACGCCGCCATATTCTTCCGGCACCGACATGCAGAGCAGGCCGTGTTCGCCCGCCTTGCGCCACAGCGCCTTCGGCACAATGCCTTCCTCTTCCCACTGCGCATGGAACGGCTTCACTTCCTTCTCGAAGAAGCGGCGCGCGGTGGTGCGGAACATCTCGTGTTCGTCGGTATAAAGCTTGGCAAGTGCCGTCAAAATTCCCGTCTCCTCGTCCCAAATCGGTCGGCCAGCGCGACTTGAAACGCCGCGCGATTTTCTTGAAGCTTGCCGGTCGAAAAAGAATGGCGCGCCCGCCTGGCCGCAGCCAGCAGTTTCGCCCCATCCCGAGATCGACCCTAGTTTACGTTTACGTAAAGGTCAAGCGGTGGCTCGGTAAACACCTATTCACCGGCATAGCAGAGCGCAAGAGCGCTGCCAGCGGTAAACGACCGGGCTTTCGCGGCGCAGAATGCGGGCGTTTAAGCTGCTTCGTCGGGCGTATGCGCCTTCAGCCCCAGCATCGCCCGCCGCCGCAGCCACTGGCTGGGCCGATAGCGGTCGTCGCCGGTGATGGCCTGCAGGCGGGTCAGGATCTGGAAGGTCGTGGTCACCCCCAGATCATCGACGATGGCCAGCGGTCCCAGCGGGTAGTTGAGGCCCAAGGTCATGGCGGTGTCGATGTCTGCCGGCGAGGCGATGCGCTGCTGCGCCATCTCGCAGCCGAGATTGGCGATCTGCCCGCGCATACGCTGGGCGATGAAGCCTGGGCTGTCGTTGATGACTGTGACCTTGGTGCCGGCTTTCAGCAAGGCGGCAACGACACTGTCGCGCGCTTGGGCCGAAGCGCCGGGCGCGGTCATCACTGTCGTCCGCGCGCCGACATTGCCGGTGGGATCGATGGCGACGGTTCGCAGCGGATCGATTCCCAGCCGCGCGATGGTGGTGGTGCAGTCATCACCGATCGGCGTGACGAGAATCGGCGACTTGCCGTCGTCCTTCTCGAGCAAAGCGACATCGGCGGATCGGAGCAGATCGGCAATCGCCTTGGGCATCGGCTCGGCGGCAACGACCGACGTCGCAGCCGTGGCACTGACCTTGGCATCGGCGCCGGAGTCAATCTTGCCGCCCTTCTCGTCGTAATCGTACCAGCCGGCCTTGGTCTTCCGACCCAGCCGCCCGGCATGGAACATGCCCTCATGCAGCGGCGAGGGCGTCATGCGGCGGTCGTGGAAGAAGCCTTCATAGATGATGCGGCGGGCGGGGAAGTTCACGTCGATGCCGGTCAGGTCCATCAGCTCGAACGGTCCCATGCGAAAGCCTGCGGCATCGCGCATCACCGCATCGATCTGCGATGGCGTGGCGACGCCTTCCTGGTAGAGGCGCAGGCCTTCGGTGCCGATGGCGGTGCCGCCGAGATTGACCAGGAAGCCCGGCGTATCGCCGACGCTGACCGGCACACGGCCCTGGCGCTTGCCCAATGCCGTCAATGCCTGGATCACCCAGGGCGCTGTCTCGGCGCCGCGAATGACCTCGACCAGCTTCATCAGCGGCACGGGATTGAAATAGTGCAGGCCGGCGACGCGCTCGCGTTTTGAGCAGGCGGCGGCGATGGAAGCGATGCGGATCGAGGATGTGTTCGACGCGATGATGGCGTCCGGCCGCAGCACCTTCTCCAGCTCCTTGAACAGGCTGCGCTTGACGTCGAGATCCTCGAACACCGCTTCGATGGCGACGTCGCAGGAGGCCAGCGCCGGCATGCCCTCGACCACCTTGAGCCGGTCGGACGCCGCTTTGACGTCGGCCTCGCTCATGCGGCCCTTGGTTTGCAGCGACTGCAACTGCTCGACGATCATGGTCCGCGACTTGACCGCATTGCCGGGCGCGGCATCGTACATCAGCACGTCCATGCCGCCGGTGGCGGAGACCTGCGCGATGCCGCGACCCATGGCGCCGGTGCCGACCACGCCGATTGTCAGATGATCCTTAGTCCAGTCCCGCGTCATGACGCTTCTCCGCCAGATTTTCAATCGGCCGGGAAGCTGGCATGCGACATGCGAAGCGTCAACGCGCCTCGAACAGCGAGCGCAGATAGGGCGAAAGGAACTTGTTTTGCGGATCGAAACGCCGGCGTGTGGCCACGAAGCGATCCCACTGCGGATAGAGTGCGGCGAAATCCCTTGCCTGCAGCGCATGCCATTTACCCCAATGCGGGCGGCCGTTGAAGCGGCGGAAAATCTCCTGCGCGTCGCGGAAGAAATCCTCCCACGGCTTGCCGACGCCCTGATGGATCGAGATCGCCACCGTATCGCGGCCGAAGGCCGGGCTGAGCGGCAGATCGTCGGCGGCCACAGTGCGATATTCCACCGGCCATTTCATTTCGGCGTGGCGGCCGCGCATCAGCTCGCGGATGGCAAGGAAGCATTCCGGCCCCTGCTCCGCCGGCACCGACCATTCGCTTTCGATGAACTTGCGCTCCCTGACGCTGGGGAAGATGCGCCAGCTCCAGTCGATGCGCTCGCCCGGTTCTACCGTCGTGATCGTTTCGTCGAGCGAAGGATGCAGCGCCTTGCAGTCGGCTTCGTCGGTTTCCGGCAGCCAGAAGAACTCGAAATGCCGGTTCTCGCTCGCCAGTTCCGGCAAACGCTCCAGCGCCTGTTCCACCGGCTCGCGCCATACCCGTTCGCGCAGGCGATAGGCTGGCAACAGATTCAAGGTCACGGAAACGATCACACCCAGCGTCCCCAGCGACAACGCCGCGGCTTTCAGATCGCTGCCGCTTACTTCGATTGCCTCGCCACTCGCTGTCACCAGCTTCAATGCGGCAACCATGGTGGAGATGCTGCCGAGCGTACGGCCAGTGCCATGCGTGCCGGTGGAGATGGCGCCGGCGATGCGCTGCACATCGACGTCGCCCTGGTTGGCCAGCGCCAGGCCGGCGGCCTGCAGTTCCGCTCCGATATCGGCAAGGCGCGCGCCGGCGCCGATCTCCGCCCGCAGCCCGGCGCGGTCGATATCGACGATGCCGGCGAAATTGCCCAGCGACAGCAACAGCCCGTCGGTGGCGACGATCGGCGTGAAGGAATGGCCGCTGCCGGCCACGCGCACGTCATTGCTGCCGGCGACCAGCCGCTTCAGCTCATCGAGATCGCGCGGCTCGGCAAGGCGCGCGGGCCGGCATTCGACATTGCCGGCCCAGTTGCTCCAGCTAGCCATTGACGAAGGCGGTGGCCTCGATCTCGACCTTGGCGCGATCCTCGACCAGGCCGGACACGAAGATCACCGTGATGGTCGGGAAATGCCGGCCGATAATTTCCTTGTAAGCAGCCGCCATCGCAGCGCCACCCGATTTGTAGGCGGCCTTGTCGGTGATGAACCAGGTCATGCGCACGATATCGGTGGGACGGCCGCCTGCCTCCTGCACCACACGCACCACGTTGCGGAAGGCCTGGCCGATCTGCTGGCCGAAATCGTCGCTCTCGATCTGCCCTTGCGCATTGGCGCCAAGCTGGCCGGCGACGAACACCATCTTGCCCGAGCCTTCGATGGCGATGCCGTTGGAGTAGCCTTTGGGCCGCGCCCAGTCGGCTGGCTGGAGAATTTCCTGCATGACGTTGCCTCCCGTGATTTAACCCAGCGTCTGCGCGAAGACCCGCAGATAATTGCCGCCGATGATCTTGCCAATGTCGGTGCGGTTGAAGCCCTTGCCCTGCAGTGCGCGCACCAGATCGGGCAACTGCGTATAAGAGTCGAAGCTCGAAGGGCCCGTCAATCCCCGCTGGTCGGTGCCGATGCCAACGTGATCGACGCCGACCGCATCGGCCAGCCGCGCCATGCCGCCCGCCAGCGCATCCATGCTGGAATAGATGGCGCCGGGCGGCCAGACGCCGATAACGCCGCCGGTGCGCGCGATCACCCGCGCGTGCTCGGCGTTGATCTGCCGGCTGCGCGGACCGGGCTGGCCCGCCAGCGAGGTGTGCGAGATCACCAGCGGCTTGCCGGTGATTTCCGCCGCGCGCTTGACCAGATCGAAGGTGCCGTGCGCCACGTCCACCACTACGCCCAACTGGTTGCAGCGGCGGATGACCTCGGCGCCAAACGCCGTCAGGCCGTTATGCACCGGCGCTTCGGTCTGGATGTCGCCCAGTTCGTTGGGCCGGTAATGGGTTAACTGGAGATGGCGTAGGCCATACTGCGCTACGGCTTCGTCCAGCCGTTCGATCCTGCCTTCGAGGAAATCGCCGCCTTCGGCCGACAGGATGATCGACGGCGTCGCCGCCTTCGCTGCGCGCAAGGCAGCGGCGCTGTCGATGATGCCAAGCTTCTGATCGCGTGCAAGCTCGCGCACGCGGGCGAAAATGCGTCTGCTCCAGGCATACAGCTCGCCTGATTCGGGATTGCGCAGCGCCTTGATGCGCCCATCGGGCTGCGGGCGGATGACCGGCCCGTCCGCCACCATCGCCAGGCAGATCGCCGCCATGCCGCCC